>JBBSAA010000175.1:0-6067 GCA_038252715.1 Lysobacterales bacterium
CACCTATCTCCAACAGCAACGCGCGCTCGGTAGCGAGGAATTTCAGCAGGCCGTCGCCGTCCGACTGGCGCGGTGTGCAACGACTAGACCGGCGCATCGGCCGGCAGGAAAAACCCTTAAGAGCGGCGATAAGGCACTCTGGAAGGGCCCGGGTTTTTCGGACACTCAATAACGGGGACAATCGCCCCGGAGGTGTCCGATGGTCAAGCGACAGCAATTCACTGCCGAATTCAAACGAGAAGCGGTCCGACTGATGCAGGCGGGGGACAAGCCAGTAGTGGTGTTGTCTCGCGAGCTGGGCGTTCCGAGGAATCGGCTCTACAAGTGGCAGCAGGCCGTCCAAGCACAAGGCGAGCAAGCGGCGTTCCCAGGATCAGGCCGTCGATCGGCCGAGCAAACCGAGCTCGCCCGCTTGCGTCGGGAACTCGCGCAAGCCCAGATGGAGATTGAGATCCTAAAAAAAGCCGAGGCGTACTTCGCGAGCCCACGAGCGCGCGGTACGCCTGGATCCAAACGCAAGCGCTGAACTATCCAGTTGCCTTGCTTTGTCGGGCATTGGGCGTCTCTCGCAGCGGACTACATGCCTGGCGCGTGCGTTGCCCCAGTGCTCGTGCACAGGCCAATACGCGGTTGGCGGCCGTAATTCGTGCCACCCACCTGGAGCATCGCGAAGCCTACGGAACTCGACGCTTGTGGCGCGTCTTAGTGGCGCGTGGAGAGGTCTGCGGGCGCCACAAAGTGGCGCGGCTACGACGAGCGCACGACGTGCGGACGCGCAGGAGAAGGCGCTTTCTTCAAGCGCGCGCAAGCTATCAACGGGTAGCGGCAGCGCCGAATTTGCTTGCCTGGCCCTTCACCAGTGAGGCCGTCAATCGCATCTGGGTTGGCGACATCACGCATATCAACACGCGCGAAGGGTGGCTGTATCTGGCCATCGTTCTCGACGTGTGCAGCCGACGTGTAGTCGGCTGGGCGATGGCATCCACGCAAAAGCGGGAACTGGCCGAAGATGCCCTGCATATGGCCATCGTCCACCGGCGGCCAATGTCAGGATTGATCCTTCACCACGACCGAGGCTCGCAGTACACCAGCGCCCGCTATCGGGCGAAAGTGAAGGCAGCAGGCTTGGTGATGAGCATGAGCCGCCCGGGGTTCCCATACGACAACGCGTTGGCCGAGAGCTTCTTTGGCACCCTCAAGCTGGAGCTAACTCGCGAGCAGGCCTTCCCTAGCCGAGATGAAGCTAGGCGGGCAGTGTTCGACTATATTGAGATCTTTTACAACCGGGTGCGGATGCACTCGGCGTTGCAGTACCGCTCACCGTTGGAACACGAAGAGCGGTTAGGTCGCCTAAGGTATGTGCCTTAGGTCAACTGTCCGAGAAACCCGGGTCGCTCTACTCTGACCCCGTTCGAGCGGACCCCGTTCGAGCGAATTGGAATTAGATGAAGCCGCCAGCCTTAGCCAGCGCCACGTAGCCATCGGCACTACGCAACTTCGCCAACAGCGGGTCCACGTACATCAGCATGATGCCGCCATCGCGCAGGTCCCAGGCCGTTTGCAACGACGCCAATGCCTTGGCGGTATCGCCCCATTGGGCGTAAATCTGCGCGTACTGGTAGTGGCTCTTGTCGCCGTACTCGGAGATAAGTGCGGCCAGCGCGGCGTCGGCCGCGGTGCGGTCACCGGCGCGGTGCGCGAGGATCGCCAGCCCAGGCAGCCGGCGCACTGCGCTGCTTTCCGTTGAGAAAGAGGCGCGGGCGTCGTCATCGGCGCCCGCCAACATCTGCGCGAAGCCCAGCGACGCATGAAGGCCCGCCAAGGTTGGGTTGAGTGTGATCGCCCTGCGGAAGGCCACGATGGCGGCGCGGTAGTCGCCGGCGTTGTAGCGGATATCGCCTTGCGAGCGGAACGCGCGTGCGTTCAGCGGGTCGAGCGTGGCCGAGCGCGAGATCACCTCGGTCGCGCGAATGTGGTCGCGAAGATTCGAGCGGAACGTCGCGTAGCGAGCGAGTACGTCGGCGCTACCGGGTGCCAGCGCGTAAGAGCGCTCGAACGGCTCGCGCGCAGCACGCATGTCGTTTTTTCCGCTGGCTAGTGCGAAGCCGAGCGCCGAGAACCCTTCCGCGAACTCCGGCGCCAGCGTGGTTGCCAAGCGCGCGGCAGCCTCGGAGGAATCGAACACGCGCACGCGTTCCTCATGGGCGGCGTAGAGATTGCCGATGACCAACAGCGCGCGCGCGCGCGCGGCGTGCGCGCCGGCGTAGCGCTCGTCGAGGGTGATCGCGCGTTCGAAGTAGGCCAGCGCGCGGCGATCGCTGTCCTCGTCGATTCCTGCTTCGTAGAGCGCGCGCCCCTGCAGGTAGGCGTCGAACGCCGCGACATTGTCCGTGCCGCCAATCATTGCCGCGTTTCTGGCGCCGGGACTCTCGACCGCCGCAGACAGCGCGCTGGCAACGGCGGCGCCAATTTCCGACTGCACTGCAAATACATCGGCCAAGGGTCTTTGCCAGCTGTTCGCCCACTGGCTTAGGCCCGTGCTGCCGTCGGTGAGTTCGACCGCGACCTTGACCCGCCCACCCGCCTTCTGGACGTTGCCGACCAGCAGGTAGTCCACGCCCAACGCGTTAGCGATTGCGCGTCCATCTTTCCGTGCATCGGCAAACTGCTCTGATGAGGCCTGACCTGCGATCTGCAACAAGTTGTTGCGCGACAGCTGTATCCGAATTTCTGAAGTGAGTCCGTCGGAGAAGTAGCGCTGCTCGGGATCGCCGCTGAGGTTCTCGAACGGCAGTACCGCAATACGGCGCGGCGCGTTCGCACTGCGCGTGGCGTCAAACCATCCGCGCCGCCAGCCTACGGCGCTGGCTACGGCGGCGGTGATAGTAATTGCACTCCCGCCGATTAGCAGGCGGCGGCGCGACGCATTCGCCGGCGCGTGTTCAGCCCGAGACGGTGGACGCGGCAGGACTTCGCGTCCCGCGAGCGGCAATACGGCGCGCAGCACCGCCTCTAGCGAGGCGGGAGCGATTGAGTCCTTGTCATGCTGCAGCGTAATCGACTGGTATTGGCCGAAGCCCAGCGGCGGTTCGGTGCCATCAATCGACAGCGGCACTAGCTTCCTCAAGTCGCGGCCGCGGGCGGCTTCATCGAGCACCCAGTCCGAGGCCACTGCGTGCTGCGACCACAGCACGATCACCGCATCGCTGGCGGCCAGCGCCGCCTCGATCGTCTTGGCAAACGCGGCACCGCCCTCGATCAGGGTGTCCCACCAGACCTGCAGCCCGGCGTCTTCCAGTGCCTGCGCCAGCATGCGCGCGTAGGCTTGGTCGGCGCGGGAATAGCTCAGGAACACGGTGGGCCGTGGCGTCTGCTCGCTGCCTGCCTGCTCGCTGGACATGATCGTTGGCCTTGGCCCTACGAAGCGTTGAGCTTACGCTGAAAAAGCTGGAGAAAAACGGGGGGTGTAACTTCAAAGGCCGGGGTCACAAACACCGGGGTCAGAGTGGGCTTTCCAGTGAGAGCGTCTTACGCCAACCTCCAATCCGTTGACTGGCGGACGCAGTACTGCATGCAGCACGCGGCCATGGCAATGCCCTCTAGAATGTGGCGCTGGCGAACTATTTTTTTATCGACGCGCGGCCGCATTCAACCCAGAGCGGTAGTTCGACATGCTTTCTAGGCGCGTCAGAGGTCTTGGACAAAGTGAGTGATCTTCGCTATTGCTTGGATATCGAGATTTCCTGCGATTGAAAGCGGTCAGGCTGGTAGACATCGAGAATGAAAAAGCAGCGCAGGGATTGACCTCAATCGACAGTTTGCTTTGCCCGCTTTGCGAATCCTTGTCTCAATACTGCGTGGAAGTGACTCGAGCACCATACGTCCACCGCCGCCATAGCGCCTCCATCGGTCCCTGTTCATGCCGCGCCAACCACCAGCGCGAGAACAACACCTGCGCGGTGAACACCAACACCGCGTAACCGTAAAAGCCCCAGATGGGCAAGCGCCCCACCCAGCCCATGCCGATACCGTAGAACAAGAAAACGCCCAGCACCGAGTGCGTTAGATAATTGGTCAGCGCCATGCGTCCGGGCGCGGCGAACACGCCCAGCCAGGGAGAAGCCCACGGCCACGCGAGCGCGAACGCGGCGGCGTAGGCCATGCCCAAGGGCATCGTGCCGATCAGCGACGGCCAGTCGGCTTGCCCTTGGCCGGGAAGGGCGGCGAAAACCAAGGACGCGGGCAGGCCAATCAGCAACCCCAATACCAACACGCGCTTCATCAGTGCGCGGTTGGCCAGCAGGCTTCCGTCGGCGAGCCCGCGACCCGCGGCTAAACCAATCAGCATGATGCCGAGTACCTTCGGAATGCGCCACGTCTCCAGACGCAAACCGAAACTGAAAGATGGACCGCTTGCAATCCATGCGAACCAGCCGCGCCAGTCTTCGCGCTGCATCCAGGCCAGAATCTGGTCCGGCGCGGGGTTAACGCCCAGGGCTCGGGCGATGCCATCGCTATGACTATAGAAAAAGTTTTGCGGCTTCCAGCCTAGCGCATCAAATAGCGCGATGCCGGCGAAGGGCACGACAAAGATCAGCGCTATCCCTGTCCAAATCAACGCACGCGAATGCCAACGATGGAACAGCGGCAGCAGCAAGCCCAGAGCGGCATACAGCAGCAGGATGTCGCCATCCCAAATCAAGAAGTTATGCACGATCCCGATGCCCAGCAAGATGAGCACGCGACGGCGATAGATGCGCAAGCCGTCCTGCCCGCGTCGCAGTAAGCGTTCGAGCTGCAGGGCGAAGCCCGCGCCGAACAGGAACGAAAAGATCGTGTAGAACTTGCCGTCCACCAATAGATGGTGGAAGCGGTATTGCCAGAGGTCGCCCACGGCGCCGCCCCAGGCCAGCCGTTGGGCATCGGTGACCATGCCCCAGCCCGACCAGTACAGGATGTTGGCCAGCAGGACGCCGAATAGAGCGAAACCGCGCAGCGCGTCAACGACGCCTAGCCGCTCATCGCAAGTGACTGGACTGCCTTGCAGGGTTGCCATGGCGTGACACCTCTGATGACCTTGCCTGCAAGCTAGCGCGAAGGGACAACAAGGACGCCCACTTTGCCGCGAAAACCAAGGGCTCCCATGCTCCAACGCAGCGCAGGGGAAACTAAGGACACTCACTTTCCAGCGCTGTGCTGAAATTGTCCGAGGGGCCGCCCAAAAAGCGAAGCCGCTTTCAGAAGTAAGGACGCCCACGTCTGAGTTCAATTGATAGATTCCCTTTGCTAGGGGGAGTGCCGCAAACGATCAGGGGCGGCGACACTGGATTTCCATCAGGCGATTCGTGGGCCCTGGGTAATGCGAATGTCCTCGAATGATTTAAATAGAATCAGCTAACGCCACTAACTGGTGTGGTCTTACTCAATCGCCGTGGCCCTTACTTGTCCACCGCCTCATCGCCAAGCGCACCAGCAACCCAAAGCTCGTTCCGACCAATGCAACGGGCACGGCCAGTGCACAGGCGATCATCAATTCAAAAGGCCACAGGTTGTGCGACGTCGGATCGAGCACGGTGTCGCGGACTACCCGAGCCATCACGATGACGAGGAGCACCGACGCGCATGTTGCCAGTGTCGATAGGAAGCTGGCTGCATTGGTGATTCGAATTCCAGCCGCGACGACGAAGATCAGCACTAAGCCCCAGCCGAACAGACTGCTCGGCAAGCTCACCTGCGAGTAGTCCAAACTGAAGTACGGACTGCCACTCGCCCGCGCGCAGACAACGAAGCTGCCAGTAAGTATCCACACGGCTTTTGGATTTATTCTGATACTCATTGGCGCTCCGTCTCCAGTCCCAAGGCTGTGATCTCTGTCGGAATTGGATGCTGCCCAGCATGCACGTCGCAGTACCGCAGCATGTCGCCGAGTTGCTGTTCACGGTCGCCATCGAAGCCGCACTGGCCGTGGAATTGCTTTGGATTCTCATACGTACCAAACAGCATGTCCCACCACACGATGTCGCCGTAGTTGTTTTTATGGCGGCCCAACTGGTGATGCACGCGGTGC
>JBBSAA010000176.1:0-5996 GCA_038252715.1 Lysobacterales bacterium
CGTGATCCGCGGCGACGTCAATTTTTCTGGCGGCCTGTACGTCGAGGGCAAGATCATCGGCAAAGTGATCGCCGACGATGGCGTCGCCGCCGTGCTGACGGTGGCCGAGCAGGGCGTGATCGAGGGCGAAGTGCACGCGCCAGTGGCCATCATCGCCGGTCGGCTGCAGGGCGAGGTGTATGCGTCCGAACGGATCGAACTGGCCAGCAACGCCCGCGTCGCCGGCAACATTCACTACAAGGTGGTGGAAATGGCCGCTGGCGCGATGATTACCGGCCGCCTGATCCATATCGATCCCTCCCAGCCCGAGGCCAGCGAGGCCCCGGTCGTCGTGGCCGGTGACTCGGCCTGAGGCGCTTTCGCGCTTGAAACACGCCGCCAGCGCGCATACTTAAAGACAATGGAACTCAATCCGACTTACCAGACTCTCGACGCACCGCTAGATTTCACGGCGGCGGCGGCAGCCAAGGTCGCCAACCTCATTGCCGAGGAAGGCAATCCCGCGCTGAAGCTGCGCGTGTATATCAGCGGTGGCGGCTGTTCGGGCTTCCAGTACGGCTTTGAGTTTGATGAGGCCCAGGGCGAGGACGATTTGGCCCTACAGCGCGATGGCGTGACCTTGCTGGTCGACCCGCTCAGCCTGCAGTACCTGATGGGCGCTGAAGTCGACTATCGCGAAAGCCTGCAGGGCGCGCAATTCGTCATCCGCAATCCGAACGCCAAGAGCACCTGCGGCTGCGGTAGCAGCTTCTCGGCGTGAGTGAGACGCCGCGTGGGTACGCGTTCCAGCATGTCGGCTTGGATCGCGCCGAACACCTGCGCGAAGACGCCGCGGCGCTGGATGCCGCCTGGCCATCGGCGACGGTGCTGGTGATCGATGCCGCCGGCGAAGTCCACTGTGCTGGTGCCGAGGACGCACCTCAATTCAGCCGCGGCGAGTCCTGTTCGGCCACTCGGCCGGAAACTGCCAGTTTCCTGGGCTTGGATGAGACCGGTGGCGCGTGGTTTGCGTTGCCGGCCGAGGGCGTGGATGGGTTGGGACCGGTGTGTCTGGATTTACGCAGCGCTGGCAGCCGTTGGCCGACCCGGGATGCTGCGGTGTTCGCGCAGGCGCGCGGATTGCTGCATTGGCAATCGCGAAACCGGTTTTGCGGCCTATGCGGCAGCGCCCTGGTGCTCGAACGCGCCGGTTTTTGCGCGCGCTGTTCGTCCTGTCGCACTGAGCATTATCCGCGCACGGATCCGGCGATCATCGTCGCCGTCAGCGATGGCGAACGCCTTCTGCTCGGGCGGCAAGCCAGTTGGCCGGAAAAACGCTGGTCGGTGCTGGCCGGATTCATGGAGCCGGGCGAATCGCTGGAACAAACCGTCGTGCGCGAAGTCATGGAGGAGTCGGGGGTGCGCGTGCGCTCCAGCCAGTACGTCGGCTCCCAGCCGTGGCCGTTCCCCGCTGCGCTGATGCTGGGCTTCCACGCTGAAGCCGACCCACAGCCGGCGCTGGCCGGTGCTGAGCTGCAGGATGCGCGCTGGTTCACCGCCGCCGAGCTGCGTGAGGGCACGGCGACGCGCGACGTGCTGCTGTCGCCCCGCCTGTCTATTTCCCGCTGGCTAATCGAGGACTGGCTCGCGCGTCACTGAGCCGTCGCTGGGCAGCTACAATCCCCCTGCCCCGGATCACTCCCGATCCGGCACCGCCGCACCGTTCACAGCACCAGGCTGGCTTCGCGCCGGACTGAACCGGAAACCGCCTGCTCATGGCCCTGACCCTCATCGCTGTCGTGCTCGCCTTGGTACTCGGCCATATCGCGCCGGGCTTGGTCGGCCTGCGGCGCTATGGCTGGTTCATTGCCTGGCTGCAGTGGCTGGGTCGTTTGTTTGGCGCGCAGAGCGTTTGGCAGGGTCGGTTTGGCCTGCTGTTTGGCGTGGGCCTGCCGGTCGCTGTCATCGGCGCCATCCAGTGGTTTGCGAGCGGTCATGCCTACGGGCTGCCGGCGTTCGGTTTCGCGCTGCTGGCCCTGCTCTACACCTGGGGGCCGCGGGATCTGGACCTAGATGTCGACACCGTGATTGAGGCTACCGATCCAGAATCGCGCCGGCTTGCGGCTGCCTCACTATTTCCCGAAGGCGGCGAACCGGTGATTGAAGGTCCGGCCTTGGTTGAGGCGGTGTTTCGTTGCGCGCTATGGCGCTGGTTCGGCGTGTTGTTTTGGTTCTTGCTGCTCGGCGCTGCCGGCGCAATCTTGTATCGCTTGGTGTCGCTGAGCGCGCAGGGCGAGGCGCAACGCACGCTGCCGCCGGCGCAAAACGAAGCAGCGCGTTTCTTCATCGCCATCCTCGATTGGCCGGTCGCGCACTTGATGAGTTTCGGCCTGGCATTAGCGGCGAATTTCGACGGCGTACTCGCCGCGTGGCGCGACTGGCACGCCCATGGCGGCTTCCGACTCGACATCGGCTTTCTTGGTGCCGCCGCGCGCGCTAGCGTCGTCTGCGAGCTAAGTGAGGAAGACGCATACGCTATTGACGGCCCCGCCCAAGCGCCGGCGCTGCTGGAACTGCGCGACGCGATGAGTTTGGTCTGGCGCGTGCTGCTGCTGTGGCTGGCCGTGATCGCGATCTTCGTCGTGGCCGGGTTCGTGAACTAAGCTCGATCCAGACCTGCTCAGCCGTTCCAACCGCCGGGTGCGAGCCACGAAAATGGCGCCCAAGGCAGGTTGCGCAGTACCGCGAATACCGCCGCCAGCACAAACCACAAGGTCAGCGACGTGAGCGGGCGCAAGCGCGCAGAAAATTCCGCTGACAGCCAGCCGGCGCTGCGCGCGTACAGCAGGGCCAACACCGGTGCCGCCAGCATCACCAGCGCATTCATGCTGAACGCCCGAGCAAAGTTCAAATGGACCAAGGCGTGAGCGCAACGCGTCATGCCGCAGCCTGGGCACCACAGGCCGGTAATGAGGTGGAACAAACACGGCGGGAAAGGATTTCCCGCCACGTTCGGATCAAAATGCCGCAGCGCCCAGACACCAGCCACGGCCAAGACAGCGGCAAGCGCCGCTGGCCAGCCGATGCGAGGGCGCGCGGCAATCATCAGCGATTCGACTGCTGCTGAATTTGCTCAATCGCGTCGCGATACTGCTGCATGCCGCCCGTCATCAACGAGAACGTGGTCCACAGCAGACCGATGACGCACAAGCCGGTGGTGACCCAGGTCCAAATCTTGGCGGTGTCAGAGGCCTTACGCGCGCCATCGATATCGCCGACCTGAAGCAGGTTGTTGACCTTGGTGGCAAACACGATCGCCACGATGCCCGGAATGGTGCCGATCAGGCAGCACAGGCAGAGCGAGAGGACGGTCACGATGATGGACCAGACCAAGTAATTGGGAATGCCGGTCGACTTGCTGGTCATCGGCGCCTGCGGCGACTCATACGGCGGAGGACTGGGGGGCGGGACGTTCATGGGCGGCCTTGGGCTGTGGAGGGGCGGGCTTGCGTGTGCAAACCACGCTCTATCCTAACAAAGCGCCGTCTCGGAAAAACCCGCTGTGCTTTTAAGCGTGATGGCCGGCCGGCTTAGGCGCGGTCGCCGCGCATCGCGCGCACCATCGCCTCGAGCTGTTCGGCCTTGGCCTCAGCGCCCGCCACCGGCGCGCAAGCTTCAATCTCGACCTCGGCCCGGAATCGCCGCGGCAGGCGCAAGCGGCCTAGTCGCGAGTCGCGCTGGCTCCACATGCTCAGCCACATGCCCTTGAGCGCGATCGGGACCACCGGCACCGAGCGCCGCGCAAGGATGCGCTCAACGCCGCCCTTGAACGGTGCGATCTGCCCGTCCTTGGTCAAATGCCCTTCCGGGAAGATGCAGACCAACTCGCCGGCGGCCAAGGCTTCGTCGACGTCGGCAAACGCTTTTTCCATTAGCGCGGGATCTTCGCGAGCGCCGGCGATGGGTATCGCGCGCGCCGATTTGAAAATCCAGCCCGCGCCCGGGGTGCGGAAGATCTTGTAATACATGACAAAGCGAATTGGCCGCGGGATGGCGCTGCTCAGGATCAAGGCATCCATGTAGCTGACGTGGTTGCACACCAACAGCGCGGCACCGTCGTCAGGTACGTGCTCCTCGACGCCGACCACGTCGACGCGATACAGCAGCTTCACGTACACCCAGGCCAGGAACCGCATCAAAAATTCCGGCACGAGGGTAAAGATATAAACCGCGACGATGCCGTTGAGCACCGCAATCGCGAGATAGAACTGCGGGATGGTCCAGTGCAGCACTTTCTGCGCGACGATGCCGAACACCGCGGCGGTGACGATGAAGCCGGCATTGAGGATATTGTTGCCGGCGATCACGCGCGACAGTTCGCTGCGCGGCGTTCGGCTTTGCACCAAGGCAAACAGCGGCACCAGGAAAAAACCGCCGAACAGACCAATCAAGCCCAAGTCCATCAGGATTCGCCAGCTGCCAGCAGCGTGGAGGAAGCCCATCAGATCCAAGCCGCTGACCGGCGCCACACCGGAACGAGCGAAGTAAAGGTCAATACCGAAGGCGGTGATGCCGAACGCGCCCAGCGGCACTAGGCCGATTTCAACGGTGCGATTAGACAGCTTCTCGCACAGCAAGGACCCGATGCCGGTGCCCACGGAAAAAACGCCCAGCGCCAGCATCATCAGTGCGCTCTTGTCGGCCTCGCTGGTGCCGCCGAGGTTGAGTTCGACGTACACCGGCAGCTGCGCGGTCAGGGCGGTGCCGAAGAACCAGAACCAGGAAATACCGAGCACGGAATTGAACACCGCCCGATCTTTCATGCACAGCTTCACGATCGGCCAGCTGCTGGTGATCGGATTCCAATTGATCTTCAAGTCCGGCGCGGTGGGCGCTGCGGTCGGTACGAATCGCGACGCGGCATAGCCGACCACGGCGATCACCAAGATGGCAATCGATGCTGGCGCCGGATGGCCCGAGGTCATCAAGAAGATGCCCAGCATCATCCCCAACAAAATCGACATCGCCGTGCCGCTTTCTACTAAGCCGTTGCCGCCGGTAAGCTCTTCCGGGCGCAGCGCCTGCGGCAGGATCGAGTACTTGATCGGGCCAAAAACCGTCGAATGCAGGCCCATCAAGAACAGCACCACCAGCAGTAGGCCGGCTTGATGCGCGTAAAAGCCCCAGGCGGCGATTGCCATGGCGACAATTTCAAACAGCTTGACGGCGCGAATGATGCGCGTTTTCTCGTATTTTTCCGCGAGCTGTCCGGCAATCGCCGAGAAGAAGAAAAACGGCAGAATGAACAGCGCCGGCGCTAGATTGGTATACGTCGACTGCTCGTCGGTGTTCAGGCCCATGTGCACCGTGATCAAGGCCAGGGTGGCATTGCGGAACACGTTGTCGTTGAAGGCGCCCAACAGCTGCGTGACGAAGAACGGCGCGAAACGGCGGACGCCGAGCAAAGAAAACTGATTATGGGCCATGGGGCTCCCCGGTAATGCGTCGAGCGTAGGGCGGCCCATGAATGGCCGCAAGCCCCGCGAGGGCAAGCCGTTACATCATCCGACCGCAATGCCGCTGCTCGGCCATCACTTCGAAGATTGGCTGGCCGTTGCGATCGAAGAAACGACGCACGACCACGGTGCCTGCATGCATTGCCGGCAGCAGGGTCGGGTCTTGGCAGCTGGCGGCAATCAAATCTTTCTGTTCTTGGTCGCGAATACTGGGCAACTTGGCCGGATCAATGTCGGCCATGGCGATGTCGGTGCTGCGGATGTCCAAGATCAGCCGGGTCCCGTCCAGATTCACGCGCACCAGTGAAAAACCATCGGCATACGGCTGCGGCAAGTTCGATGCGGCCTTCGCGACGTACGCTTTCAGCGTCAGGGGCGCGGCTGCAGTCGAGGGCGTGGCCGTGGTCGTGGCCGGATTGCTGGTGTGTTGCCATTGCCAAAAGCCCAGGGCAGCGACTAGGGCGAGGATGGCGGCAATGACGGCGACGTTTTTCATCAAAA
>JBBSAA010000177.1:0-5963 GCA_038252715.1 Lysobacterales bacterium
GGGTGGATCAAGATTCGTTCTTGATGAGTGATTGGGTGGCCGATTCGTGTGCGTTGACGCTGACGTCGCGGTCGCGGTCGCGGGCTTACGCCGCTCCTACAGGGGGAGCGGTTGCAAAAATCTGGTTGGGGATTTTCTGTCGTGACCAATGGGCGCTTAGGTCTCTGTGACTTTTGGAGCGAATTAACACCGCTTCCCACCCACGCCCCGATTCCCCGCCGCAATCGCGTCCGCTTCCGGCATGTATTCGCCGTGCTTAGTCGCGCCGAAATAGCGCGTGCCGGGGCAGTGGTAGACATTGGTGCTGGTGTTGACCCAGACCACGATTGAATTGCCGGTCGCGTTGGCTGCGAGGTTCACGCGCTCCGCCTTGCGCGTTTGCTGCGCGGCGGGTGCAGAACAGGTTTGGCCATACGCGGCGCGATAGCCGTGGCCGGTGGCCTCGCTTTCGTTGAGGGTTTTGCCGCGTTTGGTCGCGCCGTAGTACGGGCTGCTTGGGCAGTGATAGACGCCGGAGCTGGTGTTGACCCAGACCTTGGCGTCAGCCCACGCGGCGGAGGCGAACGAAAGCATCAGGGCGATGCCGACGCCCAGCCCAAATACGCGCAGCGACCAACGATGTGTTTGCATGGCATCCCCCCGGAGCCTTGCCCGGACCGGCGACCGGTGGGCGATCTGCTTTCGATCCGGGCCAGACCCGCCCAGGGAGGAGCGTGCTGGCCCGGATCGATCGCAGGTACAGCGGCTACCCCCCGGCAGTCGCCAACGCCAGATGAGAGCACCGCGGGCGAACGTTCCGCAACGTAAATACTTCACACCAGCCACGTAGCGCGATTGCCAACTACGTTCCAGCTCACGCGTGTCCAATTGAGCTACATTCAGGCCCCGGCCATGGCCGATCTACCTATTTCGGCGCCGATGCCCAACAACACTGAAGAGATTCTGTCCCAAGCGCTGATCGCCGATCTTGCCGGCCACGGCAGCGTGCGCCGCTTTCCGCGCGGGCAGGTGTTGATCACCGAGGGCGAGACGTCAGATGCGCTGTACGTGCTGATTGCCGGGCAAATGAAGGTGTTTACGCTCGACAAGAAGGGTCGCGAGCTGGTTTACAACATTCTTGAGCCCGGCGAATTCTTTGGTGAGATGTTCCTCGACGGCGGCCCACGCTCGGCCTCGGTAAAAGCCACGGCCGATTCCCTGTGCGTGGTAGTGGCTCAGGAGAAATTCCGCGAGTTCATGGCCGCGTATCCAGAGTTTGCCGAACGATTGGTCGTAAAACTCATTGGCCGCGTGCGTCACGCCACGCAGCAGATTAGGGGCTTGGCACTGGACGGTGTTTACGAGCGCTTGGTTGCTCTGCTCAACCAAATTGAGCCGGACGCCCACGGCGAACGCGTCCTGCCCAAGGACCTGACCCAGCAAGAAATTGCCAGCCGCGTTGGCGCCACCCGCGAGATGGTCAACCATTTGATCCGCCATCTGATTCGCGGTGGGGTTATGGTCAAGGATGAGCGGAAGCGCATGCTCTTGGTCAAGGAAATTCCCAAGCATTGTTGAGTTCACCAGCGACCAAGCACGACGCAGCGCGTAGCTTATGTTTTGCGCTCGCTGAAGGTTGAGGCTGGTGGAGCTTGAGCCAGTGGCATGCAATGGTTGGCCGTGACCCAACTCAATTTGCTTAGGTGGCTGCAACATGAATGCAGCCCCTCTCTTCACAAAACACGCACGCTGAGCAAACGAAATACAAGCGAGTGAATTCTGGCTGGAAGATAGAATGAGGATCGGAAACATCGCCCTCATTCGCGGCGTTGGCCGCCACTGGAGACAGACTTGAAAATTCTCATGGTTCTTACCTCGCACGACCAACTCGGCGATACCGGCAAGAAGACCGGCTTTTGGTTGGAAGAATTTGCCGCACCGTATTACGACTTCAAGGACGCGGGCGCTGACGTGACCCTCGTCTCGCCCAAGGGCGGGCAGCCGCCGCTGGATCCGAAAAGCGACGCGCCCGATGCGCAAACCGACGCGACCAAGCGCTTCAAGGCCGATTCGGCCGCCCAGGCCGCATTGGCCAGCACGCACACGTTGGATGAGGTGCGCGCCGAGGATTTCGACGCCGTGTTTTATCCCGGCGGGCATGGGCCGCTGTGGGACTTGGCCAATGATGCGCACTCCATCGCCTTGATCGAGCGTTTCCACGCGCTGGGCAAGCCGGTTGTGGCCGTGTGCCACGCGCCGGCCGTGCTGCGTGATGTCAAAGCCGCGAACGGCGAGCCGCTGGTGAAGGGTAAGCAGGTGACCGGCTTCACCAATACCGAGGAAGAAGGCGCGGGCCTGACCAAGGTGGTGCCGTTCCTGGTCGAGGACATGCTCAAGGCAAATGGCGGCCACTACAGCAAGGGCGCCGATTGGCAGAGCCATGTCGTCACCGACGGCCTGTTGATCACCGGCCAGAACCCCGCGTCTTCGGGTCCGGCCGCACAGGCCCTGCTCAAGCAGCTCGCCGCGAAGTAAGGCAAGGGCGGGCGGGGCGTATCGCCTCGCTCGCCGTTGGGCCTTATAGCTAGGCGCGGGCGCGCACCCGACGACAGGCCTAAGCGGCGAATCCCGCCGCAAATCATGCCCTCAAGTTCGACACAAGGGCTGACCGGACTCTGGCTCGATATGCGATAGTCCCGACGTGGCCAGCCCGCTATTGACGGGCCGGGCGATTGCGATGCCATTCACGGGCATCAGCCGGGGGGCTGATTGTTGGGGCGCATATTTTCACAATGCTTGAAGCGTGTCGTGGCATCGGCCTGCCCGCTGCTGCTGGTCGTTGCCGGCTTTTTGCTCACCGGGCCCGCGCAGGCGCTAGACCCGGATAGAACCATCGGGCAACTGACCCATGTCTGGTACGAAAACCAGTTGCCGCAAGGCACCGTGCTGTCGATCACGCAGCGTCGGGATGGCTCGCTTTGGCTTGCGACTTACGGTGGCTTGGTTCATTACAGCGGCGCAGAGTTCGACAGCATCAACCCGCGTTTGGCGCCGGCACTAAAAAGTTCGGCGATCACGGCCGTCTACGCCGGCCGCGATGGCGGCCTTTGGGTCGGAACTTTGAACGGCGGGTTATATCGTCAGCAGGGGCGAGAGCTGGTCTCGGTACCCTTGCCAGCGTCGATCGAAAGCGTATTTGGCATCGTTGAGGATCCCAGCGGCTCGTTGTGGCTGACGACCAACGCCGGCGTGGTGCGGATAGACAGCGCTGGCGCGCACTTGCTAGGGGCCGAAAACGGCTTTCCAGCGCGCGGCTTTTATCGCGCGATCCTGGCCGATGCCGAAGGTGGCATTTGGATTGCCGCGGACGGCGGCGGCGTCTTTCATTGGCGCAATGGCCAGGCAGAAACCTTTGACACCACGCGCGGCTTGCCGACTAAGTCCGTTTACAGTCTCGCCATTGATGTCACCGGCACGGTCTGGGCGGGTACGCAAGCCGGTCCCGTGCGTTATCGCGGCGGGCGTTTCGAGCGCGATCCGCGACTGGCCGCGCTCGCCGACAAACGCATCTACACCCTATTTGGCGACCGCAGCGGCAACATGTGGTTTGCGCCGCTTGGCTTGGGCATGTGTCGGCTCACCAGCCAACGTTTTGAATGCGACGATTCCCTGACGGGATTGGCCGGCGAGACCGTGCGCACGATGTATGAGGATCGGGAAGGCAGCCTCTGGGTCGGCACCACGTCGAGCGGCATCCATCGCTTCAGCGACTCGAAACTGATTACCGTCACGGGCCCGATGAAATCGAATGCAGTGCGCGCGGTTTTTCAAGATCGTACTGGAATGCTTTGGGTCGGAACCGACGGCGCGGGACTGGCGCGATACCAAAACCAGGTGCTGGTGCCGGCCACGAAAATTAATGCCCAGCTACCCAGCCTATTGATACGTGCCATTGCCTCCGACGCGGCCGGCAACCTGTGGGTGGGCGGCAGCGAGGGCGCCAGTCGCATTGCACCGAACGGGACAGTGAAAAAGTTTGGCATTGCCAATGGCCTGCCCGGGACGATCGTATTTGCGTTTGCCCTCAGTCGCGACGGCGGCATGTGGGTCGGGACCTTGCAGGGTGTCGCAAAAATAACGGGTAACACCGTCGCTGTCGTCGAGGGCACGCGCGGCGACGATATCCGCGCCTTGTATGAGGACACCGGTGGTCGCTTGTGGGTGGGCGAACGCACTGGCTTGCGCTGCGTAGTCAATGGCCTCGTGGACCGCTGCGGTACCGACGGCCTGGCGGGGACCAGTGTGTTCGCGTTTAAGCCCGACGCCAATGGCGACTTATGGCTGGGCACCAGTGTCGGCATGGTCCGAGTGCGCGGCGGGAAGGTGACGAACTACACGCAACGTGCCGGGTTTTACGGCGACGCCGTGTTTTCAATCCAAGACGACGGCGCGGGCGAGTTTTGGATCAGCTCTAATCGCGGCATTGCCCGAGTGCCGCGGTCGAACCTCACCGCGCTTGATCGCGGCATCGTGCCCCGAATTGAACCAATCTGGTACGGAAAAGATGACGGCATGCGCTCGTCCCAGGCCAATGGCGCGTCACAGACGCCGGCGTGGCGAACGACGGATGGCCGCATGTGGTTCGGCACCCCCAGCGGCTTAGTGATGGTCGACCCAGCGCGACTGGGCCGCAACACGATGCGTCCACCGGTGGCGGTCGAAAGCGTGTTGGTGGACGGCAAGGATGTTGATCCGGCCCATCTGGGCACGCTGGGGCCGGGGATCGAGCGCATGGAATTCCATTTCGCGGCGATGAGCTTCGTGGCGCCAGCGGCGGTTGCCTATCGGTACCGGATTGATGGCTTCGACCGTGATTGGAGCAAGCCGAGCAATTCCCGCACGGCGTCCTACACGAACTTGCCGCCGGGCGATTATGTGTTTCGCGCCATCGCCAGCAATAACGACGGCGTTTGGAATGCCGAAGGTGCGAGTGTGCGCTTCACGATTGCGCCCGCTTGGTACCAGACATGGTGGCTGCGCGGTTTGCTGGCGCTGCTGGTGATTGGCGCGCTTGTCGCGGCGTACCGCCTGCGCGTTTGGCGCCTGCACGAGCGCGAGCGCGGGCTGACCGACCAAGTCACCCAGCGCACGGAAGCCTTGCGCACCGCCAACGCCAAACTGCAGCGGCTGGCGTCCTTGGATGGCCTCACCCAGATTGCCAATCGCGGCGCATTTAACCTGCAGCTTGCCGACGCGTGGCGAGACCACGCCGAGCGCCGCGAGCCCTTGTCGATCTTGATGTGCGATATCGACGCGTTCAAGGCCTATAACGACACCTACGGCCATTTGGCCGGCGATGCCGCGCTGGCCTCAGTGGCACAATCTTTAGCGCGCGTTCTGCGCTCCAATGCTGATATCGCTGCACGTTACGGCGGCGAAGAGTTTGCGGTATTGCTGACCGGCTGCGATTCCGATGAAGCAGAAGCCGTGGCTCGACGCATGCTGCAGGCGGTGCAAAGCTTGGCGATTGAACATCGCGCGTCCGAGGTGGCCGGACACGTGACGATCAGCATTGGCCTAGCGAGTACCGTACCCGCGCTTGATTTGTTGTCCGACACCCTGCTGCAGCGCGCGGACGAAGCGCTATATCGCGCGAAGGCCGCGGGGCGGAATCGGATAGCGGGTGGTGAGGCGGGTTAAAGGCGTGGCCTCCGCCGCTCGTGGCCAACGATAGCAATGGCCCGCGGGCGGAATCGCTTACTGGCCTCTCCCTTACCTCGTCATCCCAGCGAAAGCTGGGATCCAGTTTGGTGGCCTTGGCTAGCTGCCCGCGCGCGTGGCCAACGATAGCAATGGCCCGCGGGCTGAATCGCTAACTGGCCTCTCCCTTACCTCGTCATCCCAGTGAAAGCTGGGATGCAGTTTGATGGCCTTGGCTAGCTGCCCGCGCGCGTGGCCAACGATAGCAATGGCCCGCGGGCGGA
>JBBSAA010000178.1:0-5957 GCA_038252715.1 Lysobacterales bacterium
GGCAAGGGCGTCGGCAAGACGATCCATTTGCTGGCCGTTCGGAACGCGATGGCGACGCAGCAGCTCGTTCTCAGTGAAGCGACGCACGGCGGTCAGGTAACTGGATGGCTCCTGGATGTCCAGGATCCGTAGCGCTCCCGACACCTCTTCGAGCAGGCGCGGCACATCGGTGAGCTGGGCGTGATCCCAATGCGTTTCAACGAAGGCCACGAAGCACTGGCGCGCTTGGGCAAAGTTCGCGATCGCCTCTTTGATGAGCACTTCAAGCAGCTTGCGCGACTCGTTGGTCGGTAGCGGATTCGTCGAGGGCGCTCCCGCGCCGACCGGTTCGGAATCTCCCTGACCCAGACGCGCGACTTGGTCATCGAGACTGGCTTCAACGTAGAGCAGCGCACCAGCGATATCGAGCAAGGTCGATTCGTCATTTCGGCGCTGGCCGGTGGTGACGTCATGGATCGCGGTGCGTTGTTCCTGCACGACTCGGCGCGGCACGCCCAAGCCAAGCATGCCCAGGGTATCGGCCACGCGGTCGAGTGCTTCAACCTGCGAGCTGAGCTCCGAAGCCGATGCGTCCGGCGTCCGCAAGTGCAGGTCAAGCGCATCCTTGACCCGCATCAGATCTTCTTTGATCGCAACCGCAACGGTTTCGAGCAAGGCGCGGTTGTGACCGGTCAGGCTGCCGCGCGCATGAGCGAGTTCGGCGTCGCTGGGCGTCGTGTCACTGAGGCCAAACACTTCGCGAATTTCGCCAATGCGGCCCTCGTCGGTGCCTTCGTGGGCGACGAAATACAGCAGGTTCTTGGTCAATTCAATCGGCGGATCGCTGCGGAATGCGTCGTCGCCTTTGTCAGCGAGACGCTTGATTTCGCGCTCGACCTTGGCCAGCGCCTGCTTAAGCGGATTGCTGACCGGGAACGCATTTTTCGCCAGCGCATCCAAGGTGCCGGCGGCAACCCAGAACAAGCGGCGCGCGGATTCGGCCGAAGTGATCGGCACCAATTGCTCGCACACGTCGGTCAAGTCGCGAATGGTATTGGCGCTGTTGTCATCCTTGAGCCAGCGCAGCAGCGCACCCTGATACAGCCCGCGGAGGGCTTCAGCGCGTCGGCGCAATTCTTCAGACGGCAAGGCCTGTGCCGGACCCTGGGCCGAGGCCGGCAGCGGACGCGACAAGTCGGGTGAAAACAGCACGCTTTCGCTCAGGCCTTTCTCGCCACGCGCCTGACGCAGCGAATTAAGCATCGGCAACAGCACGATCGGGATATCGCGGTGGCCGCTTTGCAGTCGCTCAAGGTAGTCGGGCAACTGCACGATGCCCTGCATCAGCACGCCATAGGCATCGTCGCGATCAGCGACGGTACCGGCGACCAAGGCCTTGGACAGCTGTTCCATTTCCTCGGCAACCATCGCCGCGCCGTACAGCTCGACCATGCGCAAGGTGCCCTGCACTTGGTGCAAGAGACTGGCGCATGCGCGAAGTTCGCCGGCGTCCTCGCCGTCCTCAACGTACGCGAGCAGCGCGTCGCGCGCCTGCTTGAGCGTTTCGTCGAGCTCGGGCTTGACCCAGGTCAGCGTGGTGAAATCGATGTTTTCGTGCAGCCTCATGCCGAGGTCCTATCAATATGAGGACGCCGCGAACGACGTCCCCACTAGTGAGCCAATGCCATCCAAAAGATCCCGGCGAACCGAAATCAGGCGGTGGGCAGCTTGAAGTCGGCGACCGAACGACGCAGGTCGGCAGCGAGCTGTGCCAGGTTGCCGATCGACTCGGCCGTCTGGCTCGCACCCTGCGAGGTCTGCGTGGTGATTTCCTGAATAACGGACATCGTCGAGGTGATATTGGTCGCCGCGGTGGTCTGCTGGCGCGCCGCCGCGGAGATGTTCTGAATGAGGTCGGAAAGATCGTTCGAGACCTTTTCAATCTCACCCAGCGCCAAACCGGCGTCCTCGGCCAGACGGGCACCGGCCACCACTTCGGCGGTGGTCTGTTCCATCGAGCTAACCGCCTCGTTGGTATCTGACTGAATCGTCTGCACCAGGGTTTCGATTCGCTTGGTCGCGTTTGACGCGCGCTCGGCCAGTCGCTGCACTTCGTCGGCCACGACCGCGAAGCCTCGGCCTGCTTCACCGGCCGATGCGGCCTGAATAGCGGCGTTAAGCGCCAGGATGTTCGTTTGTTCGGCGATGTCGTTAATCAGTTCAACGATCGAGCCGATTTCTTGCGAGCTTTCGCCCAGTCGCTTGATTCGTTTCGAGGTTTCCTGAATCTGGTCACGGATGTTGTCCATGCCCTGAATCGTCTGGCGCACCACGTCGGCGCCCTTCGCGGCGATTTGCACCGAGCGTTGCGCCACGTCGGCCGATTCGGCCGAGTTCTTCGACACTTGGTCGATGCTCGACGCGATCTCGTTGATCTGTGCCGAGGCCGAGGTGATCTGTTGCGCCTGATGCTCGGCGGCGTCGGCAAGGTGCATGGCGGTGGCCTGCGTTTCCTGAGCCGAGGCAGCCACTTGCACGGCGGTCTCGTTGATCGTACCCACCAGTCGACGCAGCTCGTCGACGGTAAAGTTAATGGAGTCGGCGATCGCGCCGGTGATGTCTTCGGTCACCGTCGCCTTGACCGTCAAGTCGCCTTCGGCCAGCGCGCCCATTTCGTCAAGCAGGCGCAGAATGGCCTCTTGGTTGCGCTGGTTCAGCTCTTGCGTGCTGGCAAGGCGCTTGCGCTGTTCGCGGCTGACGGTAAAGAGCAGACCGGCGATTGCGAGGATGGCTAGCGCCGCTGAACCGATGGCCCAGATGTTGTTCGGGAAAACACGGTCCAAGCTGGAGCCGAAGGTATCGAACAGCGACTGGCTATCTTCGAGCAGCACGTTGGAATCGCCCGAGATCGACTCGGCCGCCTGCTGCACTTCAAACAGGTCGGTGGACGCCTGCAGGATGCTGTCCATTTCTTTCTGCGAGGCGGTGTACAGCCCTTCGACCTCGTTCACCGAGGTCATCGCGGCGGCGCTCGAGACGCGGGACAGGCCCATGTCTTGGTTGCCGGACTTCAGGCCATTGAGGACGTTGCCGAACACCACGGAGTCGCGTGCGAGCGCGTCGGCCGCGGTTACCGCTTTGTCGCCACCAGACAGGATTTCCGTCACACGACGCGACATACGGTCGGCGAGCACGCTCTGGCGGTTGGCGAGATAGATTTGCGATGCCGGCGCGCCGCTATCGGACATGGCGCGCACGACTTCGTCGAGTCGGGCAGAGATCTGCGGGATTCGACCGGTGAAGGAGTTGGCGGTGGTCGTCAGGTTGAGGATCTGCTCCTTACTCTTGACGATGCGGTCGGCGTCGGCGGACATCTTGGTCCAGACATCGGTCACCTTCTTGAGGGCAACGCTGACGCCGGGTTCCAGGACGCTACCTTCGTAGCCGGGGACGTTTTCGCTGGCGCTGCCCACTCGCAACGCCTTGACGATGGTGTCGATGCGGGTCTTGGTGGCAGTGAATTCGTCGAACGAGTCAGGATTACCCTCGACTGCCTCCTTCGAATACTTGGCCAACTGCTGCGAGAGCACCTGCAATTCAGCCGTGAGGCTTCGTGCGTTGGTCTCCTGCGCGGACTGGAACGACGCCACAGTGAAGTTGGCGAAGAAGACCAGTACTGCGAGGGCCAGCAGCAACACCCAGGCACGCATGCCCAGGTTGCCGATCCGGCCGGAAATACCGCTAGCGTTCGTGCTCATGACGTGAACCTCATCCCCAAGAGTGACTGTACTGACACCGACTAAGCGGTGGCCTGCCGGAATTCAGGGGTTCGTGTCAGCGTTGCCATGCTGAACACCCCCCAAGATGTGTCGGCCAGGCGATACGCCTGACTGACGAAGTGGGCGTATCGCCCATCGTTTTCACCGTCCAGCTCGGCCCGGTGTGAATCATTGAAGGTACGCTGGCCAAACAGCTCATCGATGATGACCGCGACATTGCCGCCCGCCTGACGAACCACGAGGCAGCGCTGGCCTTCATGGATCACCGTGCGCTCGCCTTCGAGGAACTGCTTGAGATCAACGACGGGCAGCAGGTTGCCGCGAACGTTAGCCACGCCAAGCATCCACGGCTGTGCACCAGGCACGCTGCTAACCGGCGGCAGCGGCAGGATTTCCATAACCTCGTCGAACGAGGACACCAGGCGACGCTGGCCGAGCCGGAAACCCACGCCGCGCCAGTGTCCGGGCGCCTCGATCATTTCCGGGCGACCAGCGACGTGCGCCAGCGACTTGTCTTCGTAGTCCAGCAGCACGTCGAACGAGCTGCTGCGGGTCTGGGTGGAGGGCTTGGCCATGGTCTGGATCAGGCCCCCGTCACGTATTTGCGGATCGCGCTCAGCAGCTCGTCGCGCGTAAACGGCTTGGTGAGGTACTGCTCGGACCCGACGATGCGGCCCCGGGCCTTGTCAAACAGCCCGTCCTTGGACGACAGCATGATCACCGGCGTGCCCTTGAACATTTGGTTGTTCTTGATCAGCGCACAGGTCTGATACCCGTCCAGGCGCGGCATCATGATGTCCACGAAGATGATTTGCGGCTGGTGATCGGCGATCTTGGCCAAGGCCTCGAAACCGTCGGTCGCGGTGACGACTTCGCAGCCTTCCTTTTTCAGGAGGGTTTCCGCCGTCCGGCGAATGGTCTTCGAGTCGTCGATGACCATCACGCGCAAGCCGTTGAGATTACTTTCTTCCATCTGACTCCCCATGACATGGCCCAGCTACGCGCATCCGCTAGCGTTTGGCCACTTAGCTTATATCCCAGCGTGGGGCAAATGTGTCAAGCGCAAAGCCTTGTCCATGCTGGATTCCGTGACTGCCTGCACGATCGGCGGGCTGCCCTGCTAGGCTAACGTGCAACGCAGTCCAAAAACCGGAATGGGAAAAATGACACTGAATGTGGCCGTGGTGATGGATCCGATCGGGGCCATCAAGATCGCCAAGGACACCAGCTTCGCGATGCTGCTCGAAGCCCAGCGCCGGGGCCATGCGATCCATTACGTGCTGCCCGGGGGACTGGCCATGGACGGCGGACGGGCCGTCGCGCGCTTGGCGCCGCTCACCGTTACCGACAACCCCGCCGCTTGGTATCAGCTGGGCGCCGAGCAGACCCGCCCCTTGGCCGATATAGACGTGGTGCTGATGCGCACCGACCCGCCGGTGGACGCCGACTACCTCCATGACACCCTCATCCTGTCCCTGGCCCAATCCGAGGGCGTGCTGGTGGTCAATGACCCGCAGGGCCTGCGCGACCTCAATGAAAAGCTGGCCGCCCTGCTGTTCCCGCAGTGCTGCCCGCCGACCCTAGTCAGCCGCGACTCGAGCGCCTTGCGGGCGTTTGTCGCCGAGCAGCAGCGCTGCGTGCTCAAGCCGCTAGATGGCATGGGTGGGCGCTCAATCTTCCAAGTTCGGCACGGCGATCCGAACCTGAACGTGATTCTGGAGACCCTGACCGACGGCGGCCGCCATCTGGCCTTGGCCCAGCGCTATATCCCGGAAATCGTCGATGGCGACAAACGCATCCTGTTGGTCGATGGCGAGCCGGTGCCGTATTGCCTGGCGCGAATCCCGCAGGGTGACGAGTTCCGCGGCAACCTGGCCGCCGGCGGTCGCGGCGAAGGCCGTCCGCTCAGCGACCGTGACCGCTGGATCGCCGCCCAAGTCGGTCCCGAACTGGTCCGCCGCGGCATGATGTTTGTCGGGCTAGACGTCATCGGCGACTACCTGACTGAGGTCAACGTCACCAGCCCAACCTGCATTCGGGAGCTGGACCAGCAGTTCGGCTTGAACATCGCCGGCACCTTGTTCGACGCGATCGAGGCCCGGCGCGCGCGCGGATGATCGACCAGTGAGTGTGCCCCCCGCCGCCCTGCCCGACCCGCCGGCCCCGACCGGGCCTCGCCCTGGCCCGCGAATTGGGCCC
>JBBSAA010000179.1:0-5858 GCA_038252715.1 Lysobacterales bacterium
AGGCGCGCCAGCGCGTCGTCGAGATCGGTAGCCTGCTCATCGACGTAACGGGTTTTGAGGCGCATGTCGATGCGCGATTGCTGGCACTCAATATTCAACGACGAGGCCCCGGCCAGCGATGCCGCCAGCGGTTGCGCGCCGCCCATGCCGCCGAGGCCAGCAGTGAGTATCCATTTGCCGGTCAGGTCGCCTTCGTAATGCTGGCGACCCATCTCGACAAAGGTTTCGTAGGTGCCCTGCACGATGCCCTGCGACCCGATGTAGATCCAGCTGCCAGCGGTCATCTGCCCGTACATCATCAAACCCTTTTTATCGAGTTCGTTGAAGTGTTCCCAGGTTGCCCAATGCGGCACCAGGTTGGAATTGGCAATCAGCACGCGCGGTGCGTCCGGGTGCGTGGGGAAAATGCCCACCGGCTTGCCCGACTGCACCAGCAAGGTTTCGTTGTCGGCCAAGTTGCGCAGCGATTCAAGGATCTTGTCGTAGCTGGCCCAGTCGCGCGCCGCGCGACCGATGCCGCCGTAGACGACTAGCTCTTGCGGGTTTTCCGCCACCTCATCGTCGAGGTTGTTTTGCAGCATTCGATACGCCGCCTCGGTCAGCCAGCTCTTGCAGCTCAAGGTGTTGCCGCGCGGTGCGCGAATATGGCGAGTCGGATCTTTGCGGGTCGGGGCGGTCATGGCGGACTCCGTGGGCAGACCCCGATTATAGGTAGTTCGGCCGCCCCCTCGCAGGAGCCAGCTTGCTGGCGACAGGCAGTTCGACCGCAAATCGTCGCGGCCGCCTCCTGCGCAATCTGCTTGGCATTGGCTCGGAGCGCGTCGCCAGCAAGCTGGCTCCTACGGCAGTGGGCTCGCTTTCGACAGCACTGGGATACGCAGGACCTTGCGCAGCCAATGAGCTGCCCATACCGTCGATGAACGCGACGCGCCTGCGTCATTGTGCCGCAGGCACGCCGGCGCCGGGCTGCCTACAATAGCGGCCTGCCGCCCATTCTGTGGAGTCACTAATGCCCCTGTCACGCCGCGTTGCCACCTACCTGCCCGCGCTGGCTCTCGCCTTGTTGCCCATGCTGGCCTTTGCGCACAGCTATTCGGCCGGCGCGATCAAAGTGGACCATCCGTGGACCCGCGCGACGCCGCCGGGCGCGCAGGTCGCCGGCGGCTTCCTGACGATCACCAATACCGGCAAGAGCGAAGACCGATTGATTAGTGTCAGCAGCCCACTAGCCAAACGCGTTGAAGTGCACCAGATGAAAATGGATAAGGGCGTGATGCGCATGCGCCGGATCGACGATGGCTTGGTACTCGCTGCCGGTACCACCGTGACCCTTGCGCCTGGCGGCTATCATTTGATGTTCATCGGCCCGTCGCGACCTTTTGTCGTCGGCGATCGCATCAAGGCGACGCTGGTATTCCGCGATGCCGGTAAGGTCGATGTGGAGTTTGCCGTTGATGATGCTGGGGCGACCAAGCCCTCACGGCCATCGATGCCGGCCAACAGCGCGGACTCGCACGCCGGACACTGAGTCAATCGTCGGCGAGCAGGCGCACCAGGGTATCGCGATAGCGCGCTGCGACCGCGTTGCGATCACGATGGCCGCCTTGGCTGACGACCACGCGGCCGGCGACGCGAACTTCATTGACTATGCACCGGTTGCCAGCAAATACAAGCCGATCGTGCAGGTCGTCGGCGGTGACGGCCGCCATTAGTGGTGCCAGAGGGTCGAGGTGAATCCGGTCGTTTTCCGCACCGGATTGCCCGCTCGCTTGCGCACCGCCGGCGAGGCAGCGCTCGAACAGATTACGGCCGGTACTAGGTTCGAATGCCGATACAGCGACATTCCGCTCGCGCAGCGCGAGACGCTGCCCGTATTCAAGCCAACGCAACTCCTCAACCGGCGACACCGACACATTGGAATCCGAACCGATGCCGATGCGGCCGTCGAGCGCAAGGAACTCGCGCAGCGGAAACAAGCCATCGCCCAGATTGGCTTCCGTGGTCGGACACAAAGCGACGACCGCGTCTGATGCCGCGATGCCCTGCACTTCACCCGGCGTCAGGTGCGTGGCGTGCACTAGGGTCCAGTGCGCGTCGACGGCGGCGTTTTCCAACAACCACTGCACCGGTCGTGCGCCTCGGCTTGCCAGGCATTCGTCGACCTCGGCAGTTTGCTCGGCGATATGAATATGGATCGGAAGTGACTGGCCGGCAACGGCAGCTAGCACCTCGCGCATCGCGTGTTCCGGCACGGCGCGCAGGCTGTGCAGCGCAAGGCCGACGCGCAAGGTCGCGTCTTCCTCGGCACGCAGCGTGGACAGCAGGTGCAGGTAGTCGTCAAGCGCATGGCCAAACCGCTGCTGACGGTCGGACAAGGCACGGCCGTCAAAACCGCCGGTCATGTACAGCACCGGCAGCAGGGTCAGGCGGATGCCGGTATCGCGCGCCGCCGCGATCAGCGCCCGCGACATCTCGCCGGGGTCGTCATAAGGACGACCGTCGGGCTGGTGGTGCAGGTAGTGAAATTCACAGACGCTGGTGTAGCCCGCCTCCAGCATCTCGACGTAAGCCTGGGCAGCAATCGCGTACTGCGCGTCCGGATCGATGCGTCCGGCGAAGTGATACATACGCTCGCGCCAAGTCCAGAAACTGTCCGCGGCGTGTGACTGTCTTTCGGCAAGGCCGGCCATGGCCCGCTGGAACGCGTGCGAATGGATGTTTGGCAGTCCGGGGAGGGTTAGGTCGGGCATGCAGAGAGTTTAACCACAGGCCAGCGCATCGACACGCTTCGCGGTCGCCTGTGCACCGTACCTGCGCGAACGGTCATCGGCCATGACCGATGACCTACAGGACCCAGCGCCCCGGCGCGTTTACAATTGCGCCATGACTTCCCTGACCGGCATCACCGTCCTTGAACTTTCCCGCGTACTGGCGGGACCTTGGTGCGGAATGCAGCTCGCTGACCTTGGCGCCGACGTCATCAAGCTCGAGCCGTTTGAAGGCGACGATACCCGCGGCCTAGGCCCACCGTTCGATGCCAATGGCCTGTCGGCTTATTTTGCCTGCTGCAATCGCAACAAGCGCTCGATCGCCATTGACCTGCGCGCGCATACCGCGCGACCGCTGCTCGACGCACTGGTGCGCGATGCTGACGTGCTGATCGAAAACTACCGCACCGGCGTCGCCGAGGCGCTCGGCGTGGGCTACGAGCAGCTGTCGGCGATCAATCCGCGTTTGGTTTACTGCTCGATCTCCGGCTACGGTCGCAGCGGCCCCGATGCCACTCGCGCCGGTTACGACTACGTCGTTCAGGCCGAGGCTGGATTGATGTCGATCACCGGCGACATGGATGGCGAGCCGCACAAAGTCGGTGTCGCCGTCGCCGATCTTGCCACCGGCCAGAACGCGACCATCGCGATTCTCGCCGCGCTGCGCCATCGCGATCTGCACGGCCGCGGCCAACGCATTGACGTTTCACTGTTCGACACCCAACTGAGCTGGCTGAGCAATATCGGCAGCAATGTTTTGTTCACTGGCGGGGACGCGCCGCGTTACGGCAATGAGCATGCCAGTATCGTGCCTTACCAATCTTTCCACGCCAGTGATGGCGACTTCGTCTTGGCCATTGCGAGCGAAAAACTGTGGGTGCAAGCCTGCGAGCTGCTTGGCCGCGAAGACTGGCTGCGGGACCCGCGCTTCCGCAACAACGCGGCCCGCGTGCGCTACCGTGAAGCCTTGTGCATGGCTTTAGATGTCATCTTCATCGCCGAACCGGTTGCGCATTGGCTGAAAGCTTTCGGCGATGCTGGCGTGCCGGTATCGCCGATCAATTCCGTGCGAGCCGCGCTTGACCACCCGGTTGCGAAAGCCCGCGGAATGCGCGTCGAACTCGACGGTGTGCCGATGCTGGGCAGCCCGCTTAATCTGTCGGAGACGCCGGTGCGCTACGAACGCGCGCCGCCGAAACTGGGCGAACACACGGCTGAAATCGCCCGTCACTACGGCTTTGACCCAGTAGTTCTGCACGCTGAAGGAGCGATCCGATGAGCGGCAACGGCGCGCTGGTCAATGCCCGAATCGCAACGATGCGCGACGATGACGGCCCTTACGGCCTGATCGAGAATGGCGCGATTGCCTGGCAGGACGGCGTAGTAACGTTCTGCGGGCCTCTTGCTAATTTGCCGACGGGGTCTACTGCCGAGGCCGTTGATTGCCACGGCCACCTGCTTACGCCGGCACTGGTCGATTGCCATACGCATTTAGTGTTCGCTGGCAACCGCGCGCAGGAGTTTGAGCGTCGGCTGCTGGGCGTGAGTTACGAACAGATCGCCCGCGAGGGCGGCGGCATCTTGTCGACCGTACACGCAACACGTGCAGCGAGCGAAGACGAGTTACTAGCCGTTTCTCTGCCCCGCGCCCAGGCCCTGCTCGCCAGCGGCGTGGGCACGCTGGAAATAAAGTCCGGTTACGGCCTGGATCTCGCCAACGAACGCAAGATGCTGCGCGTTGCGCGGCGCGTCTCGCAAACCCTCGGCATCACCGTAAAAACCAGCTTCCTCGGTGCGCATGCCTTGCCGCCGGAATTCGCCGGACGCGCGGATGACTACATCAACGCCGCCAGCACCTGGCTGCGCACGCTGTATGCCGAAGGCCTAGTCGATGCGGTGGACGCATTTTGCGAAGGCATTGGTTTTTCAGCAGCCCAAACACGACGCATTTTCGACGTCGCAGCGGAGCTAGGCCTGCCAGTGAAATTGCATGCCGACCAACTCAGCGACCTCGGCGGCGCCGCCCTGACGGCAGAATTTGGCGGCTTGTCGGCCGATCATCTCGAGCACAGCAATGAAGACGCAGTGCGTGCGATGGCAGCAAAGGGCACGGTGGCGGTGCTGCTGCCGGGCGCGTTCCACGTCCTGCGGGAAACGAAACTGCCACCGATCGACTGGCTTCGGCAACACGGCGTCGCGATGGCGGTATCGACCGACCTCAATCCCGGCACGTCGCCGCTGCAATCCCTACCTTTGGCGATGGCGCTGGCCTGCACGCATTTCCGACTGACGCCGGAGGAAGCCTTGCGCGGCGCGACGGTGAATGCAGCGAAAGCCCTGGGCCTGCCTGATCGTGGCCGGCTCGTCGTAGGGGCACGGGCTGATATCGCCGCTTGGAACCTGGTGCATCCTTCGGAGCTGTCGTATTGGCTGGGCGGAAATGCCCTGCGTGCGCTGACGATTGCTGGCGAACCAATTTCGCTGGCCGCAACCCGCTAGTCGAGCAATTTTCCAGCCACGTCCGCCAACAAAAAGCCCCGCCAAGGCGGGGCTTCCACGTTTCGGCGCGACTGCGCCGAAGCGACAATGACCGGGCGGCTTACTTGGCCGCGGCTTTCTTGGCCGGCGCTTTCTTCGCGGCGACGGGCGCCTTCGGAGTAGCGGCCGCTTTGCTTACGACTTTCTTGACCGTGGTGCCACGGGCATTGCCGTAGCTTGAAATGTTGCGCTTGCCCTTGGTCGTCTTGCGATCGCCCTTACCCATGGTGAATTCCTTATCCAGAGTGATTTCCAGGCGCGTAGCCTACCACCCGGGGGGCAGGCCCACCAAGCGTCAGTGCCCGTGCGCGCAGCCGGCGTCGTGGACGTGGCCATGGGTCAGGCGCAGGTTGATCAGGTGCGCAACCGCGATCAGCGTGCCGCCGAGGGTCATCGTTACTGCATGGCGGACGGCGTCTTCGTGCAGGGTCGGCACCAGCACGCCGGCCCAAACTGCCATCAAGCCCGGGACCAAAAAGGCCAGCGCACGGTAGACCCGATGGCGACGAAAGCCCTGCCACAAGCTGGTCAGCGCAAGCACCGTCGCGAATG
>JBBSAA010000180.1:0-5854 GCA_038252715.1 Lysobacterales bacterium
CTCGCGGTATTCGGGGCGGAAGTCGTGGCCCCACTGGGAAACGCAGTGCGCTTCATCAATGGCGAACAGGGCAATCGTGGTGCGTTCGAGCAGGGCAAGGAAGCGGCCGGTTAGCAGGCGCTCGGGCGCGACGTACAGCAGGTCGAAGTCGCCAGCGAGGAGTTTGCGTTCTACCTCGGACGCGGCGTCTGAGCTCAATGATGAATTCAAGAAGGCCGCGCGCACGCCGAGCTGTTCCAAGGTTTCAACTTGGTCCTGCATTAGCGCTATCAATGGCGAAACGACGATAGCTGTGCCCGGTCGCAGCAGGGCCGGCACTTGGTAGCACAGTGATTTGCCGCCACCGGTAGGCATCAGGACCAGGCAGTCGCGGCCGCCAACCAGATGCTCGACAATCGCCTGCTGCTCGCCGCGAAATTCAGGATGGCCGAAAACGCGGCGTAGGGTGTCGTGGGCGGGGGACGTCATGGCACTAGGGTATCAAACGCGCCGCGTTCATCGGTCAGCAGAGTTCGGAAAATTTTGTCGGTAGACGCGGTGTCTCGTTGGGAAAACTTGCGTGAGCGTCAGCCGCGCCCGGAGCGGGAAACGTGGAGAAAGCCCACTCTCCGGGCTGTGGTTCGCAACGTGAAGGGCCCTGGCGCGCAGCCACTGGCCCAGGTGGCCTCCTCTTCGGCTTGGCGTCGAAGCCAGATCAGAAACCTGGCTTCTTCACATCGCAACCGGCGGAGCGATTACTGCAACAAAGAACGCAGCATCCACGCCGTTTTCTCATGCGCATTCATGCGCGCGGTAACGAGATCGGCGGTGGGCTGGTCATCGGCGCCGTCAGCGACCTTGAACGCGTCACGCGCGGTGCGTGCGCAGGTTTCATGGCCTTCAACCAACTGCCGCACCATATCCTTCCATTCCGGTACGCCGGTTTCTTCCTTGATCGAGCTCAATTTGGCGTATTGCGCGCCGGAGCCGGGCGCTGGGTGGTCGAGGGCGCGTATGCGCTCGGCAATCTCGTCCATCGACAGCCATAGCTCGTTGTACTGGACCATAAACATGCTGTGCAGCGAATTAAACATCGGGCCGCTGACATTCCAATGGAAGCTGTGGGTCTTCAGATACAGGGTGTAGGTATCGGCCAACAGGTGAGAAAGGCCGCTGGCGATGGCTTTGCGGTCCTTGGCGGTGATTCCGATGTCGATTTTCATGACGGCGCTCCCGGGCAGGTGGGACAATACAAGCTCGGCCCGCATTGCGCAGGCTACCTCCCAATTCTACTCGCGAGCCGCGACGCCAGCACGACCGCATGCCCACTACATCTGCCTCCGCACCGCTAACGCTCAGCCGGGATCAGTCCCGACTGATCCGATTGCTCGCCGCCAGCCGCAAGGCGCCGGACAAGCTCGAGCTGCGCGCCGCGTACGAGAAAGCACTCTCGGCCTCGGCCGCCGCGCGCGATTTGCGTGCGGCGCAGGCGCCGGTGCCCGAATTCGACGATGAACTTCCGGTCAGCCGGGAAGCGGAAACCCTGATCCGACTGATCCGGGAGCATCAAGTGGTGGTCGTTGCCGGCGAAACCGGTTCTGGCAAGACCACCCAGCTGCCCAAGCTGTGCCTGGCGGCTGGGCGGGGCGCGTCGGGACTCATTGGCTGCACGCAACCGCGTCGGATCGCTGCGCGCGCCGTCGCCCGCCGGGTCGCGGAAGAATTGAAGACACCGCTCGGCGGCGCGGTGGGGTTTCAGGTGCGTTTTTCCGAGAATGTCGGCGAGAACACCTACATCAAGTTCATGACCGACGGTATTTTGCTGGCGGAGATCCAATCCGATCGCTGGCTGTCGCGTTACGACACCATCATTGTTGACGAGGCGCACGAGCGCAGCCTGAACATTGACTTCCTGCTGGGCTATCTGCGCCAGCTGGTTGAGAAACGCCCAGACCTAAAACTCATCATCACCTCGGCCACCATCGATACCGAGCGCTTCTCAAAACACTTTCGCGATGCGCCGATTGTCAGCGTCGAAGGCCGTAGCTATCCGGTCGAAACTCGCTATCGGCCGCTGGAAGGCGAGGGCGAAGACGGCGGCGAGCGCTCGATGACCGATGCCATCGTCGCCGCTGCCGAAGAAATCACCCGCGAGGACCCGCACGGGGACATCCTGGTCTTCCTGCCCGGCGAGCGTGAAATTCGCGACGCCCACCTTGCGCTGGCGCGACGAAAATTCCGCAACACCGAACTGCTTGCGCTGTATGCGCGGCTTTCGACCAAAGAACAGGACCGTGTTTTCATTCCAGGTCCACAACGGCGCATCGTATTGACCACGAACGTCGCCGAAACCTCGTTGACGGTGCCGCGCATTCGCTATGTGATTGACCCCGGCGCCGCGCGCGTAAAGCGCTACTCGCCGCGTCAAAAACTCGATCGCCTGCACATCGAACCGGTGTCGCAGGCCAGCGCCGACCAGCGCAAGGGGCGCTGCGGTCGAATTTCCGCCGGCACCTGTTACCGCCTGTATTCGGAAGCCGATTTCCTCTCGAGGCCGCGCTATACCGATCCAGAAATCCTGCGCGCCTCGCTGGCCGGCGTCATCCTGCGAATGCTGTCCTTGGGCTTGGGGCGCGTGGAGGATTTCCCGTTCATTGACGCGCCCGATCCTCGTGCCGTTGCCGACGGCTGGCAGACCTTGACCGAACTCGGCGCGGTCACGGTCGACGACGGCAGCCGCGAGCGTCGCCTCACCGAGATCGGTCGACAGATGGCGCGCCTGCCGGTGGACGTAAAGCTTGCGCGCATGCTGATTGCTGCCAAAACGCACGCTTGCCTGCGCGAGATGACTGTCATCGCGTCCTTCCTCGGCATCCAAGACCCGCGTGAGCGGCCAGCCGATGCGCGGGAGGCCGCTGACAATGCCCATGCTCAGTTCGCCGACCTCAACTCCGAGTTCCTTGGTGTGCTCAAGCTCTGGGACGGTTACCGTGCGGCGCATGAAGACCTGACGCAGTCGAAGCTGCGCGGCTGGTGCGAAAAGCGTTTCCTCGGCTTCCTGCGCATGCGCGAGTGGCGCGAGCTGCATCGGCAGCTGTTGCTGAGCTGTGAAGAGCTGGGCTGGGAATTTGGCGAGGCTGGCGCCGAGCCGATGTATTCCGAGAAGAAAGGTGAGGCGCTGTCGTCGAAATACGCGCTCTTGCACCGTGCACTGATTGCCGGTTTGCCCAGCCAGATTGGTCATCGCGGTGAGAAAGGTTTTTACGACGCGCCGCGACAGCGCAAGTTTCAACTCTTCCCGGGTTCGGCCCTCGCGAAGGCGCCACCTGCTTGGTTGCTAGTGGCGACGATGCTGGATACGCAGAAAGTGTGGGGCCTGATGGGCGCGAAGATTGAGCCCGATTGGGTCATCGCCGAGCTGTCACACCTGCTGGCACGCAAGCATTTCGATCCGCATTGGTCGCGGGCGCAGGGGCGCGTGCTCGGTTCGGAACAAATCAGCTTGTTTGGGCTGGTGCTAGCGCCGAAAAAACCCGTGCATTACGGCGGTCTATACCCTGCCGAAGCGCGCGAGATTTTTATTCGCCAAGCGCTGTTGCCGGGCGAGATCAACACGCGGGCCACCTTCGTTGCGCGCAATCTCGCCACCTTGACCAAGGCGCAAGAAGAAGAAGCCAAGCTGCGCCGCGCCGGCCTGATCGCCGATGAAGACTGGCAAGCGCGTTGGTACCTCGACCGCCTGCCGCCAGAAATCAACTCCGTTGCCGGCCTAGACAGCTGGTATGGAAAGCTGCCGCCGGAGAAAAAGAAGATCCTGGAGTGGTCGGTCGTCGATTTGCTGCCCGGGGAGGGCAGTGAGGCGGATCGATTCCCAAAATATTTCCCGCTCGGCGACTCGCGGCTTGCGCTGCACTACACGTTCGAACCCGGTTCGCCGGAAGACGGCGTGACCTTGGATGTGCCCTTGCACCTGCTCAAGGCCATCGACAGCGCGCGACTGAGCTGGCTGGTGCCAGGTCTAGTCGAGGAAAAAGCGACCGAGCTGATTCGCTCCTTGCCCAAGGTACAGCGGCGCAATTACGTGCCGGCGCCGGATTTCGCCCGCGCGTTTTTCCAAGCCTATCCCGAGCCCGAGGCCGATGACTTGGCCGGCACCTTTGCGCGTTTCCTGACCCGGGCCACCGGTGCGCCGGTGGCGGCGCTGGATTTCGACGAACACGCGCTAGCGCCGCACCTGCGCATGAACGTACGCCTGGGCGAGCGCGACGGGCGGGTCTTAGCGCTATCGCGCGATCTGGCGGCGCTGAAGGAGCGATTTGGCGAGGCCGCTGAAAAAGCGTTTGCCGAACGCGCCGGTGAGCGACTTGCGCGCGACGGGCTGCTGGTTTTCCCCGATGAGCCGGTGCCGGTGCAAGTTGATGGCGCTGCTGGCGTTCCGGCCTATCCAGCGCTGGTGGACGAGGGTGAAAGTGTTGCCCTGCGCGTATTTGCCGATCCAGACGAAGCCCGCGCCCGCCACGAAGGCGGCGTTCGGCGCTTGGCGCTGCTGGCGCTGGCCGACAAGGTCAAGCACGCGCGCAAGCAGTTGCCGGTGTCGCCCAAGCTGGGCCTCTTGTACGCGGCCATTGAATCGTCCGAGCGCTTGCGCGCCGATATCGTCGAGGCGGCCTTGAATGCGCAGCTCGCCCAAGGTTTGTCGGCGGTGCGGGATAAGCCCAGTTTCGACGCCGGTGTGGCCCGTATTGGCAAAGATCTGTTCCCGGCCGCGATGCAGCGTCTGCAGCTGGCCGAGTCGATCCTGGCCGCCTACGCAGAAATCAAGCCGCGCCTGGAATCAAAACTGCTGGGTTGGGCCAAGGGCAACCTCGACGATTTGTCGGCGCACCTGCACAGCTTGGTGCACCCGGGCTTCTTGCGCGAAACACCCTCCGACTTTCTTGCCGAGTTTCCTCGCTACCTCAAGGGCTTGAAGCTGCGCGCCGAGCGCGCCTTGGCCGATCCGGTCAAGGACCAGGCGCGCATGTTGGAACTGTCGCCCTACAGCGCGGCGCTAGCGCGCGCCGGAGCGGCGGGCAAGGCGGCGCACCCACACTGGCTGGCCTTGCGCTGGGACCTAGAGGAGCTGCGCGTGCAGACGTTCGCGCAAGAGCTAGGCACAAAACGACCGGTGTCGCACAAACGGCTGGCGCGACAGCTGGAACTGTCGCCCTGATCGATTCGGGTTGTGCGCTCGGCGCGGGCGCGTTAGCGTGAAGCAAGCCACTGCCAACCGATGCCCGTGACCACGACTTCCGCTGCCGCCTCGCTTGCCGATTGGTTTGATCGCCAACCAGAGGCGGGCGTACCTGACGCCCTGCACATTTGCCTGCAGGGCATGTCTGCTGCCGCGTTGCCGCCGCTACTTTGGCCGACGCTTGAAACCTTGGTGCGGTTGCGCGCCGATAGCGAAGTGCAGCTGGCAGCGATCTTGCACCTGATGCCCGCGCTGCGTGAGGCCTTGCCGGTCGACGCACTGAAAAATTCACCTAGCTTGGTCGCTTTGCTCGATGGGCTGCGCGCGGCCGAACAGGTTTGGAGCCTGCACGCGCAGCGCGAAGGACGCGGCAATGCCGAGGGCCTGCGCCGCCTCTTGTTGGCGATCATCCGAGATTTGCGCGTGGTTCTGGTGCTGCTGTCCCTGCAGCTGGCGCGTCTTCGCGCGGCCAATAATTCGCCGCGCGCCGAACAGGTTGAACTGGCGGAGCTGACCGCTGATATCCACGCGCCGCTCGCCAACCGGCTGGGCATCTGGCAGTTGAAATGGGAGCTGGAGGATTTGGCGTTTCGTTTCCTGCAACCCGAGACTTACCAGCGGATTGCCAAGTTGTTGGACGAA
>JBBSAA010000181.1:0-5832 GCA_038252715.1 Lysobacterales bacterium
ACCATGCCGATGACCGGCAACGTAGACCGCGACTTCGCGGCAATGATGATCATGCACCACCAGCAAGCGCTGAAAATGGCCGACGTCGAAATCGCCCACGGCAGCAATGCCGAACTCAAGGCGATGGCGGTCAAAATGCGGGCGAATCAGGCGGCCGAAATCAAGAAGCTTGAAGGCTTCAAGTAAGCTGGCGACCCGACCTGCATGCGGTTCTTTGAATTCCGCGGCAGTGCCATGGAATGGCGCAGCAGCTGTTCCGCCCAGCCGCCTGCAAACCCGGGCAGCAGTGCTACGTTTGACTCTGTCCGGGCAGTTTTTTTGTTGCGATGCGCGCGGTGATTTCGGCCAGCACCGATGGTAGCGGCAATCGAGTTCCCAACCTAAAACTCGCTGTGCAGTTCAATGATCGTGGCGATGATGCAAGTCAGGATAGTGCGGGTGGGAGTGGATCATCGGTTCATGCCGATGCGGGTGGGAGTGCGGTTCAACGCCGTCCCAATCAAAATCATGGGTATGCTGGTGGTGTACGTCGTGCGTGTGACGATGGGCGTGATCCAAAACCTCGTGCACGTGCTCATGTTCATGCCGCTCACTGATGTGCAACCAGACACCGAGTGCCATCAACCCTCCGGCAATCCAGAAACCGAGCTCGGGACGTTCTTGCAATAACAGCAGGGACAACGAGGCACCAATAAACGGAGCCGTCGAAAAATAGGCGCCCGTTCGTGCCGTACCGAGATGACGCAGCGCTAGCACGAACATCACCAGGCTAATGCCGTAACCCAACAGCCCGATCGCTCCTGCCGCCGCGATTTGCGAGGCGGCAGGCAAGCGACTACCCGCCGCTAGCGCAATCGCAATATTGATGATGCCCGCGACGCCGCCCTTGATCGCAGCGATCTGCACCGGGTCACCGCCGGAAACGGCACGGGTCAGATTGTTATCTATCGCCCAGCACAGGCAGGCGGCGGCGATGCACAGCGTTCCCCACGGTAGCCCAGCCTCGGGTCGCTGCGTCCAGGACAGCACCAGCCCTCCAGCAACAATTGCCGCCATTCCAAATACGATTCGGCGGTCAACGTTCTCCTTGAACACGAGCCAGGCAAGTAGCGCGGTGAGCACGCCTTCCAAGTTCAATAACAGCGACGCCGACGAAGCTGGGGTGCTCGCCAGCCCCCACATCAACAGTGCGGGTCCTAGGACGCCGCCAAAAACTACGGCACCGCTCAACCAGGGAAAATCTCGACGCTGCAAAGCCGCCTCACCGGTCGCGACACCGCGCCAACGACGCAGCAGCAGCCAAACGCCTAACCCCAGTCCCGAGCCCGCGTATAGCAAACCGGCCAGCAGTACCGGCGACGTCGTAATCAGCAGGGACTTGGCGAGCGGCGTACTGGCGCCAAACAAACCGGCGGCAAGCAAGGCGGCGCCGATGCCCGTGGGCCATCGAGTCAAAAAACGAGTCATCGCGTGAGTTTGCCACCGCTCGCGATCAATTTCATGAACATTCCGGCCGGGATTGCGGACTCTGGCTAGCCTCGTGGGCGGCGCAAATGCAAAGCACTACTCAGCTTTCGGACTCGTCACTTTCCGCAATCGAGGCCGGACACGCCGAGACCGGCTGCAAGCCCAAAGCTGCTAGTCGCTCGGCCGCCGTTGCGACGACGACCCGTTGCAGACGTGTGGCTGGATAAAAACCGAGCGCATCAACCAGCACGGTCTCGACATCCTGCGCGGAATGCTTGATGAGCTGGCCTCCGGCCAGCTCCACTGCCTCGCGGGTGGCCATTAGCGGCGCGACCACCAAGGTGTGGGTGTTGACATCGCAGCATCGAAATTGAAAGACACGGGTAAAAGGCATTAGCGGTATTGGATAAACCAAGGGTTTAACGTTAGGACTGCACGAGAATATACGGGATCATCACGCTAGATCACCGGACGAATTTGCCAAATCGTGATGGCGTTCCTAAACCGGGCTTATTGCCTTCCCTCGTTACAGAACGCAGCAATATCTTCGTAGCGGCCACCTTCGACCCCGGGCGCGCACCGTCGGCACTGAGGGTCGGGCAGCAATCGCGTTTCTCGAAAGTGCATTCCCAAGGTCTCAACGTGCAACAAGCGTCCAATGAGGGGCTCGCCAATTCCAAGCAGCAGCTTTAGTGCTTCGGTGGCTTGTAGCAGGCCGATGATGCCCGGTAGCACGCCCAGCACGCCCGCCTCGCTGCAGTTGGGCGCTTCCGCGGCGGTGGGCGGGTCCGGGAACAGGCAGCGATAGCAGGGCGCCGTTCCTCGCTGCCGGCCCGCATCGAAAACGCTGACCTGGCCCTCAAACCGATGCACGGCGCCGTATACCAGCGGTTTGCCTAACTGCACGCAGGCGTCGGAAAGCAAATAACGCGTACTGAAATTGTCAGCACCGTCCACAACCAAATCTACATCGGCGATTAGTGACTCGACGTTGGACGCGTCAACGCGCGTTGCTACGGCGTCAATTGCGATGTCGGGATTGAGCGCTGACAACGCTGTCCGTGCGGAGTCCACCTTCAGTTCGCCGATTCGTGCCTCGGTGTGCAAGATTTGTCGCTGCAAGTTGCTGCGCTCAACGCGATCATCGTCAACCAGGCGAATGAAACCTACGCCGGCGGCGGCCAAATAGTAAGCGACTGGGGAACCCAGCCCGCCCGCGCCTACCACCAGCACGCGAGACGCTTGCAACCGTTTTTGGCCTGACAGTCCGACCTGCGGCAAGCGCAAATGGCGTGCATAGCGCTGGAGAAATCCTGATTCTTCGCCACCGCTGATCGGCAGACCGTCAGTCTGCCAACGATCAAAGCCACCCGTCACCGAATAGAGCTGTAGGTAGCCCTGCCCGACCAGGCTTTCTGCTGCCAACAGCGAGCGGCGACCGCCCGCACAGATCAGCACGAGCGGCGCGTTTCGATCTGGCTGATGTGCACTGGGATTGGCTTCGAGCAAGTCGCGCGGGACCGGCAGCGCGTCCGCCGGCAGGCCGAGGGCATGTTCGTCTGTTTCCCTGACATCAATCAGCCGTGCGCCTTGGGCCTGCAAGGCACGGGCTTGTTCTGGAGTAATTTGGCGAATAGTTACAGTCATGGTCGAAAGCTTAGCGTCTCAGGCCGGCAACAGCGGCAGCACATCTACGACGTGGTCGCACGGCCAGTCGCCGGCGGCTTCCGGGAGCACGATCAACGCGTTCGAATCAGCCGCGGCGCGCAGTCGGTGGGAGCCATCGGCCGGGTTGGGCGACACCCGCAGCTGACCACCTTCGTCGCAATACAGGTTACCGCGCAAGAATTCCAAGCGATCGTGCGCTTTGTGCACCGGATGATCGAGTCGTGCGCGAACCTGAGGCCGCGGCTCGGTGCGCCCTTGAAGTCCGTCGAGCAAGCGTCGAGTCAAACTGAGATAGGTCGCAAATACCGAGACGGGGTTGCCGGGCAAGCCGATGAAATGCGCCTCGTCGAGGCGGCCAAACAGCAGCGGCATTCCCGGGCGCATACGCACCTTCCAGAAATGAATTTCGCCGTGCTCACGCAGCAGCGCCGGCACGTGATCTTTCTCTCCAGCCGAAACGCCGCCGCAGGTTAAAATCAAATCGAAGGAAAATGCCGTGTCGCGCAGGGCGGCGATCATTCGCTGCGGGTCGTCAGGCAGTAGCGGCCACGCCACAGGCTCATAGCCATCAGCCGCTAACAAGGTTTGCAGCAGCGAGCGATTGCTATCGTGGATTTGCCCTGGCGCCAAGGGCTGGCCAGGCGGCACCAATTCATCGCCAGTGGTGAATATCGCAACGGTGGGCCGACGGGCGACCAAGAGATCGTGCTGGCCCAAGGCGGCGGCCAAGCTGATGCGCGCGGGGGAAAGCACCTGTCCGGCTTTCAGGACGGTGTCGCCCCGGCGCACGTCTTCGCCTGCTTGTCGCACGTGGGTGCCGACGGCGATGCCGGAGGGAATCGTTACACGACCGCCATCGACCTGTGCGTTTTCCTTGATGGCAACGGTGTCGGCGCCGGGGGGAAGTGGTGCGCCCGTGGTAATGCGCACGCACTGGCCCACGTCGACCGACAGCGCCTGCTGAGTACCAGCAAATTGCTCACCGACCCAGTCTAAGCTCGTACTGAAGCCGCGTGCCGAGCCATCGGCACGGAATGCGAAGCCATCCATCGCCGAATTGGTGAACGACGGCAAATCCAGACTTGCTACCAAATCCTCTGCAAGCACCCGCTGGTAGGCGCGCGCCAGCGGCACGCGCTGGGCCTCAAGCCGTGAGCGCGCGGCAACCCCGTCAATGATTGCAACGGCTTCATCAAAGCCAATCCGCTGGGGAAACGAATCGGTCATGCCGGGGAGTCCTCGAAGTCGTGCGGAGTATTGAGATTGCCCAAGCGCATTGGTGCCAACTCACAGACCATTAGGCCAAGCGCAGCGACTAGTCCCTGCGCGTCGCGTTGCCCTGCGTCTAACCGCTGCTGGACGATGGCAAGCGCGTCGCTAACGCGCCACAGCGCAACCAGTGGCTGCAGGCCATCGGCGTCACGGATCACCCGTCCAGGACCGTCTTCCAAACGCAACAGCGTCTCAAATACGATTAACGGGAGGGTTTTGACATCTACCGGAATAGTCAGCAGCCATTGGCTGCGGGTGACGGTAAGCAAGGCTTCCAAACCCGCGAGCGGACCCTGTTGGCCGGGGCGAACATCCTTGACGGCCTCAAGGCCGTTCGAGGTAAAACGCACCTCAGCACCGGGATGGCTGATCAGCCGCTGTGCAAAGCCATTGCCTGCCGATTGCAGGCAGCGCTCGAGCAGGGTCTTGCCATCGTAGTTGAGGAACGCTTTGTCGACGCCACCGAGACGACGCCCCTGGCCACCAGCGAGGATGCCGAGGCAAACCTGATCGCGCGCGATCACTTGCCCTTGGTGTGTCGCATCAGGCGCTTGCGCTTTTCGAGCTGCTTCTCGGTCAGCACGTTCTTCTTACCCTCGTAAGGGTTTTCGCCTTCCTTGAAGATAAAGCGAATTGGCGTGCCGACCATCTTGAAGCGCTTGCGGAAGAAGTTCTCAAGGTAACGCTTGTAGCTTTCCGACAATTCCTTCAATCGATTGCCGTGCACGATGAAGGTCGGCGGATTGGCGCCGCCGGGATGGGCGAATTTCATCTTCGGCAGGTGCCCACGCACCGCCGGCGGCTGGAAGCTTGCATACGCAATTTCCAAGGCCTTGGTGACTTCCGAGGTGCTGAATTCCTTGGTTGCCGACGAATGCGCACGGTGGATCGAGCGGAACAGCTCGCGCATACCGGTGCCGTGCTTGGCGGAGATAGTGATGCGCTCGGCCCATTCACAGAACGACAGCTTGCGGCTGAGCAAGTCGCGCGTCTGTTCCTTGGAATAATTGCTCTGCCCGTCCCATTTGTTGACCGCGATCACGAGGCCGCGACCGGCATTGAGCACATGGCCCAAGACGGTCGAATCTTGGTCGGTGACACCTTCATTGGCGTCGAGCATGACCACGGCGACTTGGCAGTTCTCGATGGCCTGCAGGGTCTTGAACACGCTGAACTTTTCAACGGCCTCTTCGACCTTGCCGCGACGGCGCAAGCCAGCAGTGTCGATCAATCGGTATTTACGACCGTCGCGCTCCATGTCGACCGCAATGGAATCACGGGTAGTGCCGGCGACTTCGGACGCAATCATTCGCTCCTCGCCCAGCAAGCGGTTCACGAGTGTCGACTTGCCGACGTTGGGGCGTCCAATAAAGGCCACGCGCACGCGCTCGGGGTCGTCGGGTAGGATTTCAACTTCAGTATCGA
>JBBSAA010000182.1:0-5791 GCA_038252715.1 Lysobacterales bacterium
GCGACGCAAAAAAATCGGCGCCCGAAGGCGCCGATTCATCCCCCCATATCCGCCCCGTCTACTTCTGGCGGATCACCCGGGTGATCGCACACAGGGCGACATTGATCGCCTCCCTGTCGTTGATCAACTTCTGTTTGCGCAGGTCGCGCGTGTAGTCAAGCATGCACTTGAGATACTGGCCGCCATCCTTCGTGCTGCTGCTGCACAAGTTGTCCCACGCCGTAACGCTGGCGCCAATGATCAGACCGCCCGCATCCACCGCTTCAACGCCGCTGTTGCACTTGCCATCCAGCATGCGGGCATTGCCCGGCGCGAGCTTCCAGCCGGTGTCCTTGAGCAGGGCCGGCGTCAGGTCGAGGTTGAGGTTCGCTATCAAGCTGTCGGTGATGAACGGCTCCATCAGCGCGTTCGGCGCCAGCGCCGTGTCGTAATGCGAACCCGATGAACCTGCCGCCACGACCGTGGGCAGATACAAGCGCGGATGACCAACATCGTCAGCGCCCTGCAGCAGCTTCTTGTCGGTCTTGAGTGCGCCAACGACGCCGACCGCGGTGCGAATTGCGGTGCCATCGACCTGCGAAACGCTGATCGTCGGAATGGTCACGTTCGGGTCTACGCCGCCCAAACCAATCGCGCCACCCGGCTGGTTGTTACCAATGATCAGCGCTGTCGCGCCCGCGTTCTGCGCGTTCAAGGCCTTCACTGCAAAGCCACACGTGCCGCGCTCCAAGTAAGCCGTCTTGCCAGCAACCGCTGCCGCGTTGACCAATGGCTCACAGCCGTCGACCGTGGAGGCACCGGTGCCGTCATCGCCCACGACGATCGGGCCGCTGAAGTTCGACGGGATTGCCAGCGCGCCGAAACTGGCCGTGCCGTACTCGTACTTGCCGGCGATGCTGGCCGGTTTAGTGATGTTGAGTACGATGCGATTGTCGAGCAACAATTTCGCGGCGCGGGTAGCGGCGGGGCCGACGAATACGACCTTGCCATTGTTGCGGCCAGAGATCGCGCGCTCGGCGTCAGTCATTTCCGTCCACAGCTTGCCGGTGCTGTTGTCGAGCGTGAAGGTGGAATAGATATCGGGCACGCCGCCCAGGAAGGTGCCGGTGGCTTCATTTTCGAAATTCTGGAAGCCCAAACCGTGACCGATCTCGTGCATCACCACGTTGAGGAAGTTGATGCTACCCTCGGGGGTGTTGCCGTCCAGGCCGTAATACCAATCGGCGCCAGTTAGGCAATTGGGATTGACGCCGATATCGCCGTTAAATCTCGAACTGATGTCGATGAAACCGGGATCGAGGTCAACGCCGGCAATGGCATCGGCCAGTGCGCCGCCGTACCAAGTGCCAGGCACGGCGGCAGGCGCGAAGTCGGAAAACACCGAGACCGCACCGGCTGATCCGAGCACGCCCGAGGTTGGGGTGCAGGCGAGCGGAGCGAAGCTGGCGCCCACGAACACCGGTGAATCACTCTTGAGTACGCTGCCCCACAGGTGGGCAGCAAATTGATACGCGATTTGACGTTGGTCGCCGAGCGTCGCGCCTGGGTTGCCGCCTTGCGGCGCCTTCGGCGTGGCATCGTTAAGTCCGACGCCCGGGTCATCGAAATTGACCGGCACGATGTCCGCGGCGCGGGTCGGTGCGGCCAGCACAAGTGCCAGCGTCGTGGCGAGTAGGGTGAGCTGCAGTGGCTTATTCATTGGCGGCCTCCTGCGTCGGACGGCCGTGGCTGTCGTTGCTTTCGCTGATCACTAATTTGCCGTCGGCGCTGCGAGTAACGTTCAAGCTGCTCATCAATTCCTCGGGCACGGCCATCGAGCGCATGCCGTTGGGCGCAGCCTTGAGCGTGGTCAGCGCCTCGCGTTCCGTTCGCGGTTGGTTGGCGGTTTTGCCACCGTCGACTCGGGCTTTGCCGATATTGGCCGCGGCGCGCTTGGTCTTCTGGCCATCGAGCTGCAGCTGTTCCTCCGCCGAAAGTTGGCGCAGGCTGCCGTCTTTGTTTATGCCGACGCGCATGTCGCTGGCGGTAGCCATCGGGGTGTTCGTCACCGTCTGCGGGGGCAGCGGTTCGGCATTGGCCAGTGCCAGCGCCGGACCGGTCAGGGCCAGGCAGGCCAAGACCAAGGGTGTCAGGGACTTCTTCGACATCTTCGTACTCCGTGGGAGGCGCTCGCGCGCAATACGACCGGGCCGTGGGGGAACTAAAAAACGGCGAGGCCACTTATCACCGGGCCAGTGCCGCGCCAGGCAAAAGAAATTAACGAATGAACTGAGACTACGCTCACAGTTTTCAACGGGCAAGCAAGCGGCACTCGGCCATCGCCTCGAACGTCTTCACTTGGCCACTTCATGCAGTCAGTGCTCAACAATGCGGCGGAAATGCTTGATTTCTTTTAGACGCAGCGTGCGCATCTTCACGAAGGTGACTGCAGATTGCTGCTTTGCACAACGATATTGCGCTGTCGGACCCGTGCGTCAGCTTCGAGGCGCCGCGACGAACTTGATGCGGCCTGGCTGCCGCGCGCGACCGCTATTAATGGTGTAAGAAGTCGATGCGTGCAGCCGGCAACGGCCCATTCGTGATCACGGCGTGAGTGCATGCGTCACTAAAAAAGTTTGCAGCCGCTGCGCACGCAACCTTGCCTAGTCCCCTGGCCTATGACCAGAAGTAATGCACATGCAACAATCGGGTGTTAACCACCGACCGAGATTCCCGATGACCCCACGCACGACCCTCGCCGCCCTGATTGCCTTGTCGCTCGCCGCCAGCGTTGCGCAGGCCGACCGCAATGCGCCGGCCAACACCCCGTACCCGGGCACAATCAAGTTGGCAGTCGATGCGACTGATCTAACGCGGCGCATCTTCCAAGTGACCGAAGAAATTCCCGTGGTGGCCGGACCGCTCAGCCTGCACTACCCACAGTGGTTGCCGGGCAACCATTCGCCGAGTGGCCCGATCGACAAACTCGCTGGCCTTAAATTCACCGCCGACGGCAAGCGCCTGCCGTGGAAGCGCGACCCGCTAGATGTGTACACGATCAATGTCGTCGTGCCGGAAGGCGTGACCACACTAAAAGTGAGCTATCAGTTCTTGTCGCCACTCGATCGCGCACTAGGCCGCGTAGTGATGACGCCTGAAATTGTTGGCCTGCAATGGAATGCGGTGGTGCTGTATCCGGCCGGCCATGCCGCAGACCAGATCACCTACGCCGCCAGCCTTAAAGTGCCGGCAGGCTGGAAGTTTGGCAGCGCCCTGGACGTGCAGTCGGAAAACGGTAACGAAACTATTTTCAAGCCGACCACACTCGATACGCTGGTTGATTCGCCGCTGTTTGCTGGCAAATATTATCGCCAGTTCGATCTCGATCCGGGCGCGAAAGTGCCGGTGCGTTTGAACGTGGTGGCCGACGCGCCGTACATGCTCGAAGCAACGCCTGAAATTGTCGCGCGCCACCGCATGCTGATCCAACAGGCCTACAAGTTGTACGGCTCGCAGCATTACGCGCACTACGATTTCCAGCTGGCGCTGGGCGATAAATTCAGCGGCATCGGCCTGGAACATCACCAGTCCTCGGAAAATTCCGCCGACCCCGAATACCTCACCGACAACAAGGGTTTCCTCGGCAACGACTTGTTGCCGCACGAATACACGCATTCGTGGAACGGAAAATTTCGTCGCGGCAGCGACCTGATCACGCCGAACTTCAACGTGCCGATGCAAGACAGCCTGCTGTGGGTCTATGAAGGCCAGACCCAGTACTGGGGTAACGTGCTGGCGTCACGCTCGGGACTGCAGAAAGCCGAACAGGTGCGCGACGGCATCGCCTCGGTGGCCGCCAGCTACGACAACCGCAAGGGCCGCGAGTGGCGCGCTTTGGCCGACACGACCAACCAACCGATCATGTCCCAACGCTCGCCGCAGCCTTGGCGCAGCTGGCAGCGTGCGGAGGACTACTACACCGAAGGCCAGCTGGTTTGGCTCGATGCCGATACCTTGATTCGCGAGAAAACCGGCGGCAAGAAATCGCTCGATGATTTCGCCAAGGCGTTCTTCGGTGTGGAGAACGGCCGCGTGAAAGCGCTGGGTTACACCTTTGACGATGTGGTCGCGGCGCTCAGCGGTGTCGTTGCCAACGACTGGGCGACCTTCCTGCGCGAGCGCTTGGACAACAACGAGAAACCGCCGCTCGACGGCCTCGCACGCGGCGGCTACAAGCTCGTTTACACCGACAAGCCCAATGACGTGGCCGTGGCGGCCGCGAAAGAGCGCGGCGGTGGCGCGGACTTCATCTATTCGCTGGGCTTGTCGCTGAGCAAGGACATGAAGATCAGCGACGTCGCCTGGGGTAGCCCCGCGTTTGACGCTGGTTTGGCCTCGTCAATGACCGTGGTGGCCGTCAACGGCATGGCCGCGAAGGCCGACGAACTCAAGCGCGCCATTGTCGCCAACAAGAAAGACGGCACGCCGATCGTGTTGCTGGTCAACAACCTCGACCACCTCACCACCGTCACCATCGACTACCGCGGCGGCCTGCGCTATCCGCACCTCGAGCGAATTGCTGGCAAGCCGGCCTTGCTGGACAACATCCTCGCCCCGAAAAAGTAGTCCCGCCAGAGCGGACCTCGTGGGCGTGGATCTGGCCGCGATAGATCTTGCCAAGCAAGGTCTATCGCCGCCGGCTCCGCGCCCACGAGCGATGTGCGCGGCTATGGGACAATGCCGAAAACAAAGGCCCCGCCCATGACCGCCCCTGCCTATCTCACTGACGCCGAAATCGACCGCCTAGCCGACCTGCTCGACCAGCGCGCCGTGCCGTTTCAAGGCTTCAATCTGGAAGCGCTCGACGGCTATTTGTCGGCGCTGGCGGTTAGCCCCGGCCCGGACGTGCCGCCGGCCGATTGGTTACCCGGCGTTTGGGGGCCGAAACCCCCGCGTTGGGACACACCGACTGAACAGGCTGAAGTCGAGTCCTTACTGCTCGGCCACTGGAACGCCTGCGTCGCGCGCGCACGCCAAGGCGAAGACTTGCCCGATCACCTGTCCCCCTTGCTGTGGTTGCCAGAGAACCCGGACGAAGAACAACCCGACGAACTCGACGTGGGTCGCGACTGGGCCTTCGGTTTTTTCCGCGGCGTCGAACTGCGCGATGCCGGCTGGGATGCATGGCTGGAAAAACACGAGTGGATCGACGAGATTTTCGCCCTGCTCGAACAGCTCGCTACCGGTGATGACATCCCAGAAGACGCGACCGATCCGGTTGAGAAAGTCACCTACCGCGAACGCCTCGAAATTGTCGCCAGCCTGCCCGGCATGCTCGCCGACCTGCACGAGCAACGCATCAAGGACCTGACCCCGCGCGACCCGATCCGTCGCACCGAAACGCCGGGCCCGAACGATCTGTGCGACTGCGGCAGCGGCAAGAAATACAAGAAATGCCACGGGCAAAATTGAGCATAGTGGGTCTCAGGCGCACCCCCACCACCCCCATGTAGGAGCGGCATAAGCCCGCGACCTCTACCTTCCGCCCATGTAGGAGCGGCGTAAGCCGCGATCTTTTACCTGCCGAAATGTAGGAGCGGCGTAAGCCCGCGACCTTTCCAATTCCGCCGTGAAGACGAAAAGCTCGCGGCTTGACCAGCTCCGCTGTTAGAAACCGCCGCTCCTACATCGCCAATCGATCCTCGCGACCGGTCGGCCGGTGCGCGCGTGTAACAACTTCCCTGACGAAATCAAATTCGAAAGCGAGACGACGAGCGTTTCAGTTCAGCGCGCAATGAAGGAGCAGACAAGA
>JBBSAA010000183.1:0-5752 GCA_038252715.1 Lysobacterales bacterium
CCAGCTTGCTGGCGACCCAGTCACGCAGGTAGGAGCCAGCTTGCTGGCGAACCGGTCATTTAGAAACAGATTCGACCACGATCGCCATCTGCTCGGCGGAAACTGCCGGCCGAATGGCGTTGTCAGCCAATGCCGACTGCTGCGAAGCCAATACGGTGGGATCAGGAAGAATGCGCACGGGGTATAGCGGCGCGGTGATCTCCAGCGACCGTACACGTGGAGCATGCCCAGATAGCTGCCGATACAGCGCGGCGGCAACCAATAGCGAGCCATCTAGCGACAGGTGCAGGGATTCATCTTGATACAGAGACAGCTGCGGGTTTTTTTGCCCGAAGTCGCGCAATTGCGCGCCGGCATCCAGCGGCTCGGCTTCGATTAGGCCTGCGAGCTTGCGCAAACTACGGCTTAGCTGGCCCTGCCAGATCGAATCCGGTCCCCAAGTGCCCAGCAAGATCACGCGCATGCCGTGGGTCCGCGCGAGCTGGCTCAGCTTCTTGTGCGCGATGACGCTGCCGCGGCAGGTCCGCTCGTCGCGCTGCGCCGGTTTGTCCAAACATGCTAGTAATCCGCCACGTTCTTGCAGCACCAAAACCTGCCATCGGCCGCTGCTAATTTCGCGCGCCACGGCGCCATCGCCCAATCGTTCAGACATATCGCCACCCGCGGCGATCAGCATATCGGTCACGATCGGTGCGTCTGCTGGCGCCATGGCCGACACCAAGGCCGGCACGTTGTTGACGTAAACCAAACTGTTTCCGACTACCAAGACCCGCTGTGGTGCCGCAGGCGCCGAGTTATCTAGAGCCCCAACGCTGGCGGACGCGCAGAGCCCCGCTATCGCTAGAACAAGGCAAAAAAAGGCTTTGTTCATTAGTTTTTTGGAGCGTCCAAGTTGGTCGAGCTGTGATCGTCTCCAGCTGGCGGAAGTACCTTGCCAGGATTGAGCAGGCCGTCGGGATCAAACGCCTGCTTGATCGCGCGCATGGCGGTGAGCGTCGGGGCATCGATCGCCAACGCCATGAAATCGCGCTTGGCAAGGCCGATGCCGTGTTCGCCCGATAGCTGACCCTCTAACGCAATCACGGCTAAAAATATCTGGTGGATCGCTGCGCGCGTGCGCTCGGACTGCTCGACATTGGCCGGGTCGTAAAGCACGTTCACGTGCAAGTTGCCGTTGCCGGCATGACCGAAGCAGACAATGGTTAGCTGTTTCTCGTCGGCGATCTTGCGTACTGCAGCCACGAGTTCGGGGATGCGCGACACCGGCACCACGACATCTTCATTTATTTTTCCCGGCGCCAAGCTGCGCAGCGCCGGAGACAGCGCTTTGCGCGCTTGCCACAGGCGTTCGCGCGCAGCGTCATCGGCAGCCACGGTCACACCTAGGCAACCGGGGCCGTCAGCGGCGCGCTCAAGCGCCAGCACGGCTTCCTCCAAACTTCCTGGTTCACCATCGGCCTCGATCATCAGCAAGGCGCCCGCGTCGGCAATTGTTGCGCCGCCGATTTCGCGCGCGAGTCGCAGGCATTGCCCGTCCATGAATTCGAGCATCGATGGCGTCACCGATTGCGCCATCACGCGCGCGACTGCCGCAGCGGCGCTGTCGACATCGGCGTAAAGCGCCTGCAGCGCGCGGCGAGCTGGTGCGATCGGCGTGAGCTTGAGCGTGGCTTCGACGATCAGGGCCAGCGTGCCCTCGGAACCGATCAGCAGGCGCGATAGGTCATAGCCGCTAGAATTTTTCGTGGTCGCCGCGCCAAACCGCACGCGCTCGCCGGTGCCAGTGATAGCCGTCAGCGCGAGCACGTTGTCGCGCGTCGCGCCGTATTTCACCGCGCGTGGTCCGCCGGCGTTGCAAGCTAGGTTGCCGCCGATCGTGCAATACGGTGCGCTGGTTGGATCGGGCGGCCAAAACAAGCCGTGCGCTTTCAGTGCCGACTGTAGGTCACCATTGAGCAGGCCTGGTTCGACCACGGCCACGCGATCGCCGGGGCGGATAGCGAGAAGGCGGTTCATTCGTTCGAAACTAATGACCAGTCCGCCGGCCATGGGCACGCTGGCGCCGGTGGTATTGGTGCCGCGGCCGCGGGCGGTAATGGGCAGCGAATGCTGGCGACAAAAGCGCACCAAGGCCTGAACCTGATCGGCCGTCGTCGGCAGCGCGACGGCATCAGGCAGGGCTTCCCGACGGGAGTTGTCGTAACTGTAGGCGAGGCGCTCGGAGTGGTCGGTCAACAGGCCGTTAGCACCCAGAAGAGCTCGCAGTTCGCCCAGTAAGTTAGTAGAAAAGTCAGCCATGTCTGATTCTAGCGCTGCTGCGGCAGGGCTGTATTCGACCTAAAGATCGTCGAGGGTGAACGCCGCCGGAATCCATTCGCATTCCATGCCCTGGCTGCCGCGCACTACCGCCACCACGTCGAACCGGCAGGGCGCTCGCGACAATTCGCGATGGGAGGACAGCCATGCTTGCGCGGCCATCGCCAGCTTGCGGCGCTTGCCGACATCCACCGAGGCCGCGGCTCCGCCGAAGCGCGCGTTGGTGCGCAAACGAACTTCCACGAAGGCGAGGGTGTCGCCGTCGCGCATCACCAAGTCGAGCTCCCCAAACGGGTAACGGGCGTTCCGTGCGAGCAGCGCTAAACCGCGACTTTGAAGCAGCGCGCAGGCCGCTTCTTCGGCGAGCGCACCTTCTCGCTGACGATCAACGGGCAGGCGCGGCACGCGGGCGACCGCTACTGATCTCCGCCCAGTTTGGATCGCGCTGGATCACGCCAAAGCTGTCGAGGCGCAAGTCGCCGGTTGCCCCAGGCAAGGAGTAGCCGGGGTCGGTGCCAAAACGGTCCAAGTACGCGACCAGTTTCCAGGCGTCCAGACCGAATGCAAACAAACGCTGCGAGGCGCCCGTCGCAGAATTGAGCTTGCCCGCTAGTGCGCTGGCATCGGGATAGCCGCTGCGCGAGCCGAGCAGCCACGGCACTTCCGGGTATTCAATGCCATTGAGCACATCGTCAAGTTTGACCGTGCCGCCGCCAAGGATCACCGACGTTGATACGCGCGGCAGCGCGGCCAGCGGGGAGAGTTTGAGTTGCGCTGCAACCACGCGCGCTTGCGCAGGCCGCAGCGGCATGAAGATGCCCGTCGGCATGCGATCCGCGACGATATACGGCAAGAGCTTCCCGGCAAGGTCGCTGGCGCTGTCGTCAATGGCGATTTCGCCGACGATTTCGCCACCGCGTGCGCGCAGTTGCTCGCGGAACGAGGCCAATGCACGCTGGACACTGTCATCCGCCTGCGTAAACACCAACACCTTCAACTGTCCGCGCGCGGCGAAGCGATCGGCAGCAAATAGGCCTTCGTCATCGGGCAACAGCGCGAAGCTCGCGCTGCCGGTGGGCGGCGCGTCGCTGCCGCGGTTGAGCGCTAACACCGGAATTCCCAAATCGCCCTGCGCAAATACCGCGGTGACTTCGTCACGCGTGAGCGGACCGATGATCATTTGCGCACCGTCCGCGACCGCTTGCGTTGCGGCCGCCTGAGCGCCGGCGGCCGTGCTGGCAGTGTCATAGAACTTGATCAGCGGACGTCGACGGACTTCACCGTAGTAGCCGGTCAACAGGCCATCGCGAGCGGCGGCGCCGGCGCTGGCCACGGGTCCGCTGGCCGGCAGCAGCACGGCTAGCTGCGTCGGCGGCCGATAACCGTCGCTATCTGCGGGTGGAAATGCCTGAGTCCGCACTTGCGTACTGCGGTCCAGCGGATGTGGCAGGGGCAGGCCGCGTTTGGACAACTCGCGCGCGGCGAGCGGGTAGAGCGGGTCATTGCCCGCCAGGCCTGCACTGCGCGTGGACAGGGTGTTGGAATCTAGCCCGGCCAGCAGGCGCGAGATATTTCGGATCGCGGCGGCGCGTTCGCGTGGCGGCTGGCTGTCATTGAGCGCGGCCATCTCGGCGGCAACATCGAAGGTTTGACCGTTTGCCTCAAATGCCTGCATGCGCAGTCGATGCCAGCGCGGCGCGTCGGCGGCGGCAACGCCGCTGCGGTCTTGGCCGAGCAGGGCAACCGCCTCGCGGCCTTGGCCAGCGGCAATCAGGTATTGCGCGCTGAGCAGATCATGCCGAAATGCGTCGTCGCCGCTGAGCTTGCGGCGGTTTGACTGCGCCAGCGCCTGTTTGGCTGCCGCGGTGTTGCCGGCGCGTTCGAACGCCTCGGCCGCCTGCACGAACGCGCGATCACGCGCCGGGCTGCGCGCGGTCAGCGCGATCTGCTGCCACGCCTGTGCTGATTCGGCGAACTTGCCGGCGCTGGTCAAGCTGCGCGCCGACTGTTCGGCCGACGAAGTGACGGCGGTGGTGCTGACGGTGGCGCAGCCGGCCATCAGCAAGGGGATCAGCAAAAGAGGCAGCAGGCGAAGTCGCATGGGTCGGTTCCGGGGGCAATACCGCTAAGATGATAACCGTTCAACCGACGATTCCACCGGGAAAGCCAGCATGGCGGTCATCAAAGCCGGGACCCTGTACGTGGTCGCCACGCCAATCGGCAATCTTGCCGACCTCACGCCGCGCGCGCGCGAGGTCTTGGCGGCAGTGGACGCAATCTGCGCGGAGGACACCCGCCACACCCGGCAGTTGCTGTCGGCGTTTGGCATGGAGCGGCCGCTGATCGCCCTGCACGATCACAACGAAGAAGAAATGACCGGGCGCCTGACAGCACGATTGTTGGCGGGCGAGTCCTTGGCTTTGGTCTCGGATGCAGGCACGCCTTTGGTGTCTGACCCGGGCTATCGCCTCGTGCGCGCGGTGCGGTCGGCGGGCTGCGTCGTGAGTCCACTGCCGGGAGCCTGCGCAGCCATCGCGGCGCTGTCAGTGGCGGGAATCCCGAGCGATCGTTTTTGTTTCGAAGGCTTCCTGCCTGCCAAAGCCTCTGGGCGTCGCGAACGGCTGGCGGCGCTATTGCGCGAGCCCCGTACCTTGGTCTTTTACGAAAGCTCGCACCGCATTGAAGAGTCGCTAGCCGATTTCGTCGCGGTGTTCGGAGCTGATCGCGAGGCGACGCTGGCGCGCGAACTCACCAAACTATTCGAGACTGTGTTGGGCGATACGCTAGGCGTGCTTCTAGCGCGCGTGCGCGCCGACGACAACCAGCGCAAGGGCGAATTCGTGCTGGTCGTGCGCGGCTGTGAAGATGACGCGGACGCTGCGCTGATTGAAGGCCAGCGCCTGTACGCAAAGCTGATCGACTATCTCAAGCCCTCGCAAGCCGCGAAGCTGGCGGCAGAGTTAAGCGGTGCGCCCCGGAAGTCCCTGTACGGCGGCGAATAAGCACGGGTTGTTCAGTCGGGAACCGGTACGCGTATTTCAATGCCCAAGGCCGCGCTTTCGGTGCCCAGTTCCAGCACCTGCATGACCGCCAGCGCATCACTCGCCGGCACTGGATTGGCGCCGAGACCTGAAATCGCAGCGTGGACGCCGCGATAATAGCGACGGTAGTCACCAGGCGCACCGGGATGCAGTGCCGTGTGGCGGGACGCGCCCTCAACAATCGTGATGGTCCCTGGCGCCGAATCGATACCCCAACCCGCGCTCCCTGGCCGACGCCCGGACGTCAAGGCCGATTCCTGCGAGTCCAAGCCATGCTTAGTGAAGCTGCCATTCTTTCCGTGCACGGTGAAGCGCCGGTTGTCGGACGCAACCAGTGCGCTCGCGTGCAGCACGACGCGATGCGTGGGGTAGCGAAGCAGCGCGTGAAAGTAGTC
>JBBSAA010000184.1:0-5722 GCA_038252715.1 Lysobacterales bacterium
CTGCCGCCGAAACGGCTCACGACGTGGCGCCTGGTCGACCTCGTGTTCCAACAGCGGCGCGTGCCCTACACGGTGGCGCTGGAAGTGGGTGGCTGGGAAATCATCAAGCAATACGTCGCCATGGGCTTGGGCATTTCAATCGTGACCGGCATCTGCCTGACCGACGCCGACCGCGAACGGCTGGAAGTGCGCAACCTGCGCGAATATTTCCCGCCACGCAGCTACGGCGTGGTCGTGCGCAAGGGCAAATACCTCAGCCCGCAGGCGCGTGCGTTCGCCGACCTGGTCAAGCCCGGCGCGTTCGAGCGCACCGATTATTTCTCGTCCGGGCATTCGGATCGGTGACCCGCCCCTCGTAGGAGCCAGCTTGCTGGCGACCGACTCTCGATCTGGCACTCGTTACAGCGCCTCGCCAGCAAGCTGGCTCCTACCGTGGCGAAGGTCGCCAGCAAGCTGGCTCCTACGGGGGCTAGACCGCGCCGCGGTTCTTGCCGACGTAGGGCGCGAATAAGGCGTGGATGCGAGTGATGTCGGCGTCCATGTCGTCGGTCAGCTCCACCAGCGGCCCGAGCCCGATGATCTTGTCGGGGTAGTGAAACCACGCGCAAAACACCGGTACATCGGCGCGTTTGGCGATTTTCCAGAAGCCGGTTTTCCAGCGCGTCACGCGTTTGCGCGTGCCCTCGGGCGCGAGCACGAACCACATGCGGTCGGACGCGCGGATCTGGTCGGCGACCTGTTCGACAATGCCGCCCGGCGCACTGCGATTGACCGGCACACCGCCTAGCGTGCGCAGCAGCCAGCCGAGCGGGCCGCGGAACAATTCGGCTTTGCCAATGAACACGATATGCAGACCCATCGCGACCTTCGCCGCGAGCCCCCACAGGCCGTCCCACCCGGACGAATGCGGCGCTACCACGACCACGACCTTGTCGACGTTCGGCCAGTCACCGACCATGCGCCAGCCGCCGAGGCGAAGAATTCCACGGCAGGCCCAGCGTGCAAACGCATTGCTTTTGGTGCGCGGTGCGCGCGGCGGCAGGATCGGAACGACCGGCCTCACGCGTCGCGATCCCAACCGGCCTTGCCGCGGCCGCTTTTGATCGTCGAGCGTTCGCGCTTGCCGGTTAGTCGGCGTTCTTTCGCGCCCTTAGTCGGCTTGGTGGCAATGCGTTTCTTAGGCACATGATCGGCCGCCAAGATGAGTGCGACTAGGCGCTCGCGTGCATCTTCGCGATTGCGCTCTTGGGTACGAAAACGCTGCGCACTGATGACCACCACACCATCGTCGGTGATGCGCCGATCGCTGCGCGCGAGCAGACGCTCGCGCAGCGGCTCCGGCAGCGAAGGCGAGTTCTTCGCATCAAAGCGCAGCTCAACGGCGGTCGACACCTTGTTGACGTTCTGGCCGCCCGGGCCACTGGCGCGCACGAACCGCTCCACGAGTTCCTGGTCGGGCAAGCTGACGTTGGCAGTAATGATGAGCATTCGGGCCGAGATTCTAGCAAGCCAACGGTGCGCGCCGGGCTTGCTCTAGCCGGTCGGCTTGGGCACCCTTGCAGCTGGCCGCTGGGGAGTGGCCGCCACTGCTCGGGGAATTGCATGAAATCACTGATGACCGCCGGCCTCTTGGCCTGTGCTCTTTTTGCCGGCGCCAGCGCCGCGCAGGACACGACCGACGCTGCAGACGCCGCGAAGCTTAAGACCTTCCTCGGTTCGCTACACTACCGCACCGGCGACGTCGCACTGCCTTCGGCAAGCGCGCATCTGAACGTGCAGCCGGGCTTCCGCTACCTCGACCACGACGATGCACGCAAGGTGCTGGAGCAGTACTGGGGCAACCCACCCGACGACAGCGTGCTGGGTATGCTGGTGCCGGACGCCGCGCCGCTAGATTCGGACCGCAGTTGGGCGGTCGTGGTGACCTATAGCGACGACGGTTACGTGTCCGATGAGGACGCTAGCAAGACCAATTACGACGAGCTGCTGGCGCAGATGAAAACCGACATCCACGACTCGAATGGCGAGCGCAAGAAAGCCGGTTACGGCAGCTTGGAGCTGCTCGGCTGGGCGCAACCGCCGCGGTATGACGCCAACGGCAAGCGCCTGTATTGGGCGAAGGAAATCCAGTTCGACGGCGCCGCCGTGCATACGCTGAACTACGACATCCGCGTGCTCGGCCGCCAAGGCTACTTAAGCTTGAACGCCATCTCAGGCATGGACGAACTGGCCGTGGTCAAAGACGGCATGACCCAGGTGTTGCCGATGGCCGAGTTCGACAGCGGCCAGCGCTACGCCGACTACCAGCCGGGCAACGACAAACTTGCCGGCTACGGCCTTGCGGCCTTGGTCGGCGGCGGCATTGCCGCCAAGACCGGTCTGTTCGCCAAACTTGGCCTGCTACTTCTTGGGCTGAAAAAGGGCCTGATTCTGGTCGTGGTCGCCATCGGCGCCTTTATCAAAAAACTGTTCGGCGGTGGCCGCGATGGTGGCTCAGTTCAGTAATAATTGTTCCGTATTTTTGATAGCAGCGCGGTAACGCTACCGCCCTGTAGGAGCGGCGAAAGCCGCGACGGTTTTTTCAACAATGCGTCGAGCGAGCGACGGCGGCTGACGCGGTTCGCTTTTAAAGTCCGCCACCCCTGCCTGACCGCGGGCTTGTTCCGGTAAGCGTCGTTGCCCGGTGCAGCTCAATCACAAGCGATCGCGGCACCCGCCGGGCGGCAAAGATCGGGCCAGCCGTGTTTGCGGTAGTACGCCTCCAGCCCGGTCCGGCGGAGAAACGCGGCGAATGCCGGATGCTGTCGGTGCGACCGATATTCGACCTGCCACAGCACCAGGTTGTAGCTGGCATAGCCATCCCGCTGCACGGTTTCGAGACCAGCGATGTCGCGCGGAATATCCGGATCGGGCCTCAGGAAGCGCACGAAGTTGTACAGCGCTGGCTCGCCCTGTTGCGGACGTTCGGAGGCTTCCACCAGAATCATCACCGCGGGCCAGCGCGACGGATCCTGCAGCGCTTCAATCGCCGCCAATTCCGGCGCGCGCCACCGATCCTCGCTCGGCAAGGCTTCGGCAAACTTGCGCGCATCGGCATAGTCACGACGCCAGATCGCGTTGAAATAGCGCGAGGCCTGGCTCAATTGCGGGTACCGCGCGATCAGCCGGCCGGCCTCGTCATGCCGTCCCAAGGTGTCAAGCAGGCGAGCGCGCAGGAAGGCCACGTACATTGATTCCGGGTCCATCGAGTCGGCGATATCCAATTGCGCCATCGCCTGGCGCAGGTAGCCGGCATTGGCCAGACGTTGTGCATACCAAGTTCGACGGAGCGTATCGGAGGGCGCTTGCTCCACCGCACGTTTCATTCGCGTCAGGCACTGCTCCCACAGGCCGTCGCGGCAGGCCAACGCGGCGAGCACCGCTTCTGCATCCGGTTGCGAGGGGTCATTGCGTAGCGCTTCCTGTGCGGCCTCAGACGCCTGCGCTCGCAGTCGCTCGCGCTCCTCGCCGACATCGAGGCTGCGCGCCCACAAGACCACCGCCAGCCCGCCCCAAGCGCGTGCATACGTGGGATGTTCAGCAAGCAAGGAACGTAGGGCCTGTTCGGAAGCATCGGCATCGCCAGGGTTGGAGATCCCTCCATACGCCGTGCTTCTGAAATGGCGCGCCTCCAAGTAACGCGCATACAGTACCGGGTCTTCGCCGCGCATCGCCAGGCCAGGGCTTTCGCGGCCGGTGACGCCCAACTGCAAACGCAGTGCGGCGCCGACCGCCTGGGCAATTTCGCTTTGGATCGCGAAGATGTCGCGCGAGGAGCGATCAAACGTTTGCGACCACACGGCACGATCGCTGGCGACGTCCACCAAGCGCAAGGTGATGCGCAACTTCTCGCCGTCCTGACGGACGCTGCCTTCGAGCACATGATTCACCTTCAGGCGCGCGGCGATGTCACCAATCGCTTCGTTCGACTGTGCCGACTGGAACGAAGAGGTGCGCGACGTGACGCGCAAGCCGTCGATCTGGGCGAGCAAGGTGATCAGCTCTTCGCTCAAGCCCTCGGCGAAGGCCGCTTCGCGCGCGTCCGTGCCCAAGGGTCGCAGGGGCAGGACCGCCAGCGTTGGCGCCACCTCGCGGGCCACGGCTTGCGGCGCGGCTTGGCTGTCGCCGATGCGCGCTCCGGGCGCCGGCGATGCCCACCACCAGCGACCTAGCGCAACTGAGCCGCCGACGATCAACACCGAGAGGACAAGGCCCTGCATACCAGCCCGCTTCCACCAGCGCGCGCGCACAGGCGCCCGGTCGGCCTCACGACGCAGCGGAGCCTGCCCGACACTTGTCGCCACGGGGTCGGGGCGCTCATTGGTATCGATGGACGCGATCTCTATCGACGCAACTTCCAAGGACGCAGGCACCAACGGCGCCGAGTCCCGCGCGTCAGGCAATTCACGCACGTCCGGCACGTCACGCACTTCAGGCAAGTCCGGTGCGTGCGGCAACACGAGGCGGTATCCCACGCCATGCAGCGTTTGCAGGTAACGCGCTTGCTCGACGTCATCGCCGAGCGCGCGGCGCAGCAGGCTAATGACGCGGTTCAAAACGCCGGGTGTGACATGGCGATGGCCCCATACCGCGTCGAGTAGATCGTCACGCGCAAAGGCGTGACCCGGGCGGGCGAGCATCGCGACAAGCACGGCGAACGCTTTGGGCTCAAGCGGGATTTCGATGCCGGCCCGGAACAGTCGGTGGGCGTCCAGTTCCACCCGGATGTCGTCGAACTCGATGATGGCGGGCACGGGCAGAACGGGATCGGACATCAGGCGCTCGCAGCAGGGCGATGGGGGGTCACGCAGTCGGATAACGTCATTTACGGGCACGGAAGGCAAGCGTGCTGGCAGCCCTCAGGGTTTCCTCACGATTTCCTTATGCGCCCTAAGCGCGCCCTCGCCAAGCCCTCAAGACCGCCGGCGCCCTCAGGCCGAGAGTGGTGAACGCCAGCCCCGGGCATTCCGCACGGGCCGCCGCTACTCGGAGATAGACCATGAACCGCTTGCAGATCCTCGCCACCGCGTCCCTGTTTTTCGCCGCTCACGCCGCCGATGCCGGCACCACGGCGGTGCCAAACGTGGACGTAAGCTCCCCCTCGCTGACCATTGCCTGCGACCAACCCCGCCTGCCCAGCCAAAATGACGTGTCACGCGTGTTGGGCATCACCAATCTGACTGAAACCTACGCCGCCCGCTCACGCCTGATGACCAGCGTCCGCCACGCCTGCAAAGGCGGCACCACCCAGCTACTGGTGCAGCGCGCACCACGTCAGTCCGGACTCACGGTCGTTGCGATCGATACTCGCGAGCTTGCGGCGGCCCACCGTCGGGGAGGCTCAGAATTGTTCCAGGGCGAATTGGACCGGCGCTAGCCCAATCCGAAACATCGCAAGCCGAGCTTGATAGTCCCCTCCCCTCCGCTCCAAGAGGAGGGCGAGGCCAGGGATGGATTTGAAATATCCAAACCATCCACTGCAAAGCGAAGTCGACAAAGGCGATCGCTTCATCGCTTTTCGGGTACGGGCGTAAAGCGCGAACTGCTTTGCCAGGTGAGGCGCCGAAAGGAAAGCAATGTAGGAGCGGCGTCAGCCGCGATGGGTTCTCAACGCGGCAACGTCCAGACTATTGCGCCGTATGCCGCGCCTACCTAGCCGATGGTCCGATTAAGACAACCCAAA
>JBBSAA010000185.1:0-5628 GCA_038252715.1 Lysobacterales bacterium
AGAGGACGTTTCGTCCAAGGGAGCCGCACATTATAGGGCGTTTTAGATGTCCGTCAATACCCTAAACCAACCGGTTTTGACCCCACCCCGGAACCTTCCTCGGCCCCGTCACGCCCCCGATGTGCTGGGCCGACCAGAATATGACAAACCAGTGACGATGGGAAGGGCAAACTTGCGTTTATTTAATGCCGCCGGGCCTTGACAGGTCACGGCCGGCTGACTGAACGTCCCTGCATCAGCCAAGGACACCGCCAATGACTCGTTTCCGCCCAATTTTCCTCGCCATTCCAACCGCCTTGCTGCTTGTTGGCTGCGCCAGCGCTGGCAACGCCCCCTGGGTTGAGCTCAAGGGCAAGCGCTTCCAGATCGAAATTGCCGATGACGAGACTGAGCGCGCCCGCGGACTGATGTTCCGCGAGGAAATGGCCGCCGACCGCGGCATGTTGTTCATCCACGACCAGGAAGAACCGCAGGCTTATTGGATGAAGAACACCAAGATTCCGCTCGACATCCTCTACTTCGACCACGACCGCAAGCTGGTCTCGTCGCAGCAGGGCGTGCCGCCGTGTTCGGCCGGCGACCAATGCCCGCCCTACCCCAGCCAAGGCAGCGCGCTTTATGTGCTGGAACTCAATGCCGGCATCGCCCAGGCACTGGGCGTGAAAACCGGTGACAAACTCACCTTCGGTCCCGGCATCGGCGCCCCGGACGCCGGCAAGTAGCGCTTGATTTGCCGGTCGGCCAAGCCCACATTGAAGTCATGACGCGCCATTACGCCTTGCCCGATTGGAACAGCCTCGCCGCCTATGGTGACGACGAACTGCCCTTGCTCGATACCGCGCTGTTGATCGCGCGCGACGAATACCCGGCGCTTGATGCCGCCTCGTATTCGTCCGCCATCCAAGGCTATGCCGATTCGCTGCGTCCGACCATGGAACGCGACATCGATCTGCCGGCGAAGCTCACCGCGATCAACCGCTATCTGTTCGAAGAGCTCGGTTTCGCCGGTAATAACCAGCAATACGATGATCCCCGCAACAGCTATCTCAACGAAGTATTTGACCGCAAGCTCGGCATTCCGATTTCGCTGGCGGTTGTGCAAATCGAACTAACGCGACGTTTGGGGCTGCCGCTGGACGGCGTGTCCTTCCCCGGTCACTTTCTGGTTCGCTTGCCGGTCGAAGACGGGATCTTGGTGATGGACCCTTACAACAAGGGCCGGCCAGTGAGTGCAGAAGAGCTAAAGGAACGTGCGTCCTCGCATTTGGGTGGCCAGTCGCCGGACGATTCGCAGCTGCTGGAGATCCTTGCGCCGGCTACGCATCGGATGATCCTGGCGCGCATGTTGCGCAACCTCAAGGGCCTTTACCTCGAGCGTACCGACTGGGAGCGCGTTGCGCGCACCGCCGACCGTTTGCTCAAGATTGCACCGGACACCGCCGAAGCCTGGCGCGATCGCGGCTTGGCATATCGCGAACTCGGGCACATTACCGGCGCGCGGGATGATTTGACGCGCTACCTGCAGGTCTTGCCGAACGCGGAGGATGAAGAAGCGGTTCGCTCGATCCTGGTTGAAGTCAGCGGCACGCGCGCCCGACTCAATTAAGCCAGCACCATCTCGAAGTCCGCCTTGGTGACGCCGCAGTCGGGGCAAACCCAATCCTCGGGCACGTCTTCCCAGCGCGTGCCTGGAGCGATGCCTTCGTCGGGCAAGCCGTCAGCCTCGTAGTACATGAATCCGCAAACTACACACATCCAGCTGCGGAAAGCCGTCGAATCGTTCATTGCGTTACTTGCCGTATCGGTAGGGGTGGGACGCTATCATTGTCGCATTCCCCGGCATGCGACGACATGACGACTTTCACCTGGCCCCGCCGCGGGCTGTACTTGCTGACGCCTGACGACGCCGACACCGCGCGGCTGCTGGCGCGCGTCCAGCCCTTGCTTGCGGCGGGCGTAGCGATGCTGCAGTACCGGAACAAAGCCGCCGATAGCTGCCTGAGGCGGGATCAAGCCCGCGCGCTGCTGTCGTTATGCCGTGAATTCAACACGCCGCTGATTGTGAATGACGATTGGCGCCTCGCCGCCGAGCTTGGCGCCGACGGTGCCCACGTGGGCGAACACGACGGTGAGCTGCGCGCCGCCCGTGCCGCGCTGGGAACGGGCGCGATTCTCGGCGCTTCTTGCTATGACCGATTCGATTTCGCCGAACGCGCGGCGGCGAACGGCGCCAGCTATATTGCCTTTGGCGCGTTTTTCGCATCAGGCACCAAGCCTGGGGCTCGCCGGGCTGATCCCCAGCTGTTGCGCGAGGCGTCCAGCCTGTCACTGCCCCGGGTAGCGATCGGCGGCATTACGCCGGACAATGGCGCATCGCTTGTCGCCGCCGGTGCGGACTTGCTGGCCGTTATTGGCGCCGTGTTCGACGCCACCGACCCCCTCGCCGCGCTGCGCGCCTTCCATTCCTGCTTTGAAGACCCCTCATGAACCACGCAACCAGCCACGATCTTTTCACTCGCGCTCAGGCCCTAATGCCGGGCGGCGTTAACTCACCAGTACGCGCGTTCAAATCGGTGGGTGGCGAACCATTTTTTGCCAAGCGCGCCGAAGGCGCCTACTTGATTGATGTCGACGGCAACCGCTACGTCGACTACATCGGCAGTTGGGGCCCGATGATCGCCGGCCACGCGCATCCGCACGTGCTTGAAGCCGTCGCGCGCACCATGCGCGACGGCCTGTCGTTCGGCGTGCCCAATGCGCTGGAAGTCACGATGGCCGAAACCATTACGCGCTTGGTGCCGAGCTGCGAGATGGTCCGCATGGTCAACTCGGGCACCGAGGCAACGTTGTCGGCGGTGCGTTTGGCGCGTGGCGCTACTGGACGCACAAAGATCATCAAGTTCGAAGGCTGTTACCACGGCCATGGCGACTCGTTCTTGGTTAAGGCGGGCTCCGGTGCACTGACACTGGGCGTGCCCGATTCACCGGGCGTACCTAAAGCGCTTGCCGACCTCACGTTGACCCTTCCATATAACGATTTCGATGCAGCAACGCGCATGTTTGCCGAAGTCGGCGCCGAAGTAGCGGCGGTGATCGTCGAACCGATCGTTGGCAACGCGAACTGCATCCTGCCGCGCGAGGGCTACCTGCAGCATCTGCGCGCGCTGTGCACGCAGCATGGTGCGCTGCTGATCTTCGACGAAGTGATGACTGGCTTCCGCGTTGCGCTCGGTGGCGCGCAGCAGCGTTACAGCGTCGTTCCGGACCTGAGCACCTTCGGCAAGATCATCGGCGGTGGCATGCCAGTCGGCGCCTATGGCGGGCGTGCGGATCTACTCAACCAGATTGCTCCCGCAGGCCCGATCTACCAAGCAGGCACGCTGAGCGGCAATCCGGTCGCCATGGCTGCCGGCCTCGCGACGCTCGACCTGATCCAGGCGCCGGGCTTCTACGAATCACTTGAGAAACGAACGAACGAACTTTGCGACGGCCTGGAAAGCGCCGCGCGCGAGGCCGGGGTTGCAGTGACGACGACTCGCACCTGCGCCATGTTCGGACTTTTCTTCAGCGACAAGAAAGTGGAGTCGTTCACCGATGCCACGCAGTGCGATATTGCCGCGTTCCGGCGCTTTTTCCACGGCATGCTCAAGCGCGGTGTGTATTTCGCGCCCTCGGCATACGAGGCCGGCTTCGTATCGGCGGCGCACGGTGATATTGAAATCGGCCACACGTTGGAAGCCGCACGCGAAGCCTTCCGCGAGTCGCGCGGCTGATGCGCAAGCCAGCGCTCATCCTGTTCGACCTGGATGGCGTGCTGGTGCACTACGACTACGCGGTTCGCATCCGGACGCTGGCCGGGCGCATCGGCGTTTCTGAAGCCGCGGTGGCTGCAGCGCTGTTCGAATCGGGCCTCGAACAGGAGTCTGACCTGGGGCGAGTCAGCGCTGACGAGCATGCGTCGGCGCTGGCGCACCGCCTCGGCGTGCCAGTCACACTCGCAGATTGCGTCACGGCACGCGGCGCGGCGATGCAAGTGGACAGTGGAATGCTCGGCATCGCGCAGCAAGTTGCAGAATCCTCGGACGTCGCGATCCTCACCAACAACGGCCTGTTCGTGCGCGACTATCTCGCGACCATGTGCCCAGCGCTATTTCCGCTATTTGCCCGGCGCGTATTGTGTTCGGGGCAATTCGGAGTAGCCAAGCCCGACCCGCAGATCTTCGTGCGTTGTTTGGCGGCGCTGGGCGCCACGGCTGCCGACACACTGTTCATCGATGACAAAGCTGAGAATTCGGACGGCGCGCGCCGTGCTGGCTTGGCAGCCATCCACTTCACTGGCGCCGGCAAGCTGGCCGCCGAGCTTATTTCCCACGGCTTCGACAAGGAACTCTCTAATGCGTTTTGAAACCCTGGCCGTGCACTCGGGCGGCGAAGCCGACAAGGAAACTGGCGCCGTCTCGCCGCCCATTCATTTGGCGACCACGTTTCAGCGTGGGCCAGCGGGAGAACGCCGTGCCGGTTACGAATACCTGCGTGAGGGCAACCCAACCCAGGATCGGCTGGAGACGATGCTCGCCGCGCTGGAAAACGGCGAAGCGGGGTTGGCATTTGCCTCAGGCATGGCCGCCATTGCCGCAGCGCTCGAATCACTGCCGCACGGCGCGCACGTCATCATTCCCGATGATTGTTACACCGGGCTGCGGGTGTTTTGCGCCGAATTCCTGCCCGAGCGCGGCGGTTCGGCCACGGCCGTCGACATGGCCGACCTCGACGCCGTGCGCGCTGCAATCACCCCAGACACGAAGATGATCTGGGCGGAAACGCCTTCCAACCCACAAATGAAGGTCGTCGACATCGCGGCATTGGCCACGCTTGCGAAAGACCACGGCGCGCTGCTGGCCTGCGACAACACCTTTGCGACGCCGGCGCTGCAGCAGCCGTTGCTCTTGGGCGCCGATTTAGTAATGCACTCCACGACGAAATATTTTGGCGGCCACAGCGATGTGCTGGGCGGCGCATTGGCCTTCGCCCGTCGTGATGCGTATTTCGAAGGCGTGATGCATCGTCGGCACATCACCGGCGGCGTCATCTCGCCATTCAACGCCTGGCTGGTGCTGCGTGGCGCGCGCTCACTGCCCGCCCGCATGGCCTGGCACTGCCGCAACGCGCGCGCAATCGCCGAGTTCCTCGCCGCTCATTCCGCCATCGAGATCGTCCACTACCCAGGCTTGGCAACGCATCCACAACATGCGCTCGCCGCGCGGCAGATGTCCGACTTCGGCGGCATGCTCAGTTTCCGAGTCAAGGGCGGTCGCGATGAAGCGCTGCGCGTCGCCGGCAAATTGATGTTGATCATCAATGCCACGTCGCTGGGCGGCTGCGAGTCGCTGATCGAACACCGCGCCTCGGTAGAGGGCGCCAACCCGATATCGCCGCCCAACTTGCTGCGCTTTTCGGTGGGGTTGGAGAATGTTGAGGACCTGATCGACGATTTGCGCCAGGCACTGGCCGACTAGGCCGCTGCGTTCAACAACGTGGCGGAAGTTCGTCGCGGAGCTCCGCTGCAATCGCATCTAGCTCACCGCGGTCGGGACTGGGCGGCGGTGTGGAATAAATTCGCAGCAAGCC
>JBBSAA010000186.1:0-5550 GCA_038252715.1 Lysobacterales bacterium
AACATCATCGATACCCTGCAAACGCGCGCCGAGCTTTATGACTTCCTCGGCTACCACGCTTACGAGGACAAGCTCGACGCTTTGTTCAAAGAGGGGGCGGTGCATGACTGAGCCGGCGCCGCGTGAGCGCAATTGGGACGCCTACGCGGCGGTCATTGCGTCGCTGATCGGCTTGCTGGCGCTGGTAGTGTCTGGGTACACCGCCTACTTGCAGCGCCAACAGGTGCGTGCGCAGGTGTGGCCGCGGTTGGAAATTGCAAACTCCAACCTCAACCTCAAGCAGTTCGTGGGGAACCAAGGATTAGGGCCGGCGAAGATTGTGGGAGTGCGCGTGCTTGTGGATGGCAAGCCGGTCAAGCGTTGGCTCGAGGTAATGCATAGGTTCGAATTTACCGGCAACGAGGGTTTCGCCTTCAGTACGCTCAATGGTTCGGTGTTGCCACCCGGTGAAGTCAGTGAAGTCTTCATCGCCGCCGACAGCGAAACCAGCAGGGCTATGTTCACCGAGTTCCTGAGCGAAAAGAAACACAAGTTTTCGATGAGTGTGTGCTATTGCTCGGTGCTCGATGATTGCTGGCTGGCAATGAGCGATGCACCAAAGCTCGCGGATCGAAATGTGCCGATTGATCGCTGTCCGATCCCCGAGAGTGAGCAGTTCGAGAATTGACGGCCCCTCAAGCCGGGTCGATCGTCAACACCGAATAGAGGATGAGAGAATGCAGGACGTACAGCTTCAAGCCGCGCCCAAGGCGCCTTTCAACTGGGACAAACTTACTGCAATGATGGCGGTGCTGATCGGTGCCTGCGCGCTGGCAGTTAGCCTTTACACCGCCTTGCTCCAGCGCGCCCAAGTTGAGGCGCAAACTTGGCCGTTCCTCCAGTTGTGGCAATCCAACGGGGACTTCAGCTATTCGATCTCCAATCGCGGTGTTGGGCCGGCGCGAATCGTCGACGCAAAGTTATGGGTGGACGACAAGGAAGTGGCCAACTTCGACGATGCTTTCACCAAGCTTTCTGGCCGGAAGGCAACCGATTTGAAACTGAGCTTCTTTTCTCGACGTGTACTAGCCGCGAACGAGGATGTGCAGATGATCGTCTTCAAGGACCAGGCTGATTACGACGTTTTCAAGGGCAACGGCAAACGTCTTGCTTTCGAAGTTTGCTACTGCTCGGTGCTCAACGCGTGTTACCTGCTAAACGAACGCGCGCGTTCGGAGCAGGAATATATCTCGCAGGTAACAGCCTGCCCGGTCGGCGAGCCCGGCAAATTTCGTTGAGCGCGGCCAGCCCGATGCGCGCTAAAATTACCGCTTAACCGCCTCCGGGCGCCTGCAGAGAGACCGCTTCATGAACGCACCTGCTGACCAAGTTCTTCCCAAGGCGAAAAAATCCGTGGCGCTGAGCGGCACGCCCGCGGGCAATACCGCGCTGTGCACCGTGGGACGCAGCGGCAATGACCTGCACTACCGCGGCTACGACATCCACGACCTCGCCACGCAGTCGAGCTTTGAGGAGGTCGCGCACCTACTGGTGCACGGCGCCTTGCCGACGATGTCACAGCTGGCCGCCTACCGGACCAAGCTCAAGCGCCTGCGCGGCCTGCCGGCGATCGTTGCCGACGCGCTCGAGCTGGTGCCTGCGAACGCGCATCCGATGGATGTGCTGCGCACCGGCTGTTCGGTGTTGGGCACGGTGCTTCCCGAGCGCGAAACGCACCCGGAGTCGGAAGCGCGCGACATCGCCGATCGCCTGATGGCCAGCTTCGGTTCGATGCTGCTGTATTGGTGGCATTTCACGCGCAGCGGCAAGCGCATAGATTGCGAAACCGACGATGACTCCATCGCCGCGCATTTCCTGCACTTGCTGCACGGCGAGCCGGCGAGCGACTTGCATTCGCGGGCACTGGATCGCTCGCTGGTGCTGTATGCCGAGCATGAGTTCAACGCCAGTACGTTTGCTGCGCGCGTCATTGCCGGCACCGGCTCAGATATTTTCAGCTGCCTGACTGGCGCCATTGGCGCGCTGCGCGGTCCGAAGCACGGCGGCGCCAACGAAGTGGCGATGGACATCATTTCTCGCTATGACAGCGCCGATGCAGCCGAAGCCGATATCCGAGCGCGCGTTGAGAAAAAGGAAATTGTCATCGGCTTTGGTCACCCGGTCTACACGATTGGCGATCCGCGCAATCCAATCATCAAGGAAATCTCGCGCACCCTGTGCAAGGACGGCGGCAACCAAGTGCTGTTTGACGTCAGCGAGCGCATCGAGAACCTGATGATGGATTTGAAAAAGATGTTTCCCAATCTCGATTGGTACAGCGCATCGGCGTATCACATGATGGGAATTCCAACGCCGATGTTCACGCCCTTGTTCGTCATTGCCCGCACCAGTGGTTGGTCGGCGCACGTGATTGAACAGCGTCAGGACGGCAAGATCATCCGCCCTAGCGCGAATTACACGGGCCCTGAAGACCGTGCCTACGTGCCGCTAGATAAGCGCTGAATCGTGCAACCTCACGAACGAAGAAGCCGCCCTCTGGGGCGGCTTTCTTTTTGCAGCGGCAACTAAATTTATTGCGCCGTCAGTCGGTCCACGCGATAGAACGTGTGCGAGCCGATGGTCGCCACTTGCGGGTAATTGCGCCACGTCGGGCTAGCGATGCTGAGTGCGGCGAAGTGACTGGCGCCGGGCACGACTTCGACGCGCTCGGCGACGGGGAGGGCCCAATCCTTCTGCGCCTCGAAAGCCACGTTGACCGCGCGCTGCCAGGCTTCGACATTGCTTAGGCGCAGGCCAGGGTTTACCAGGGTCGGCGCGAACTGCTTGGGCGCTGTGACAACCTCACAGACTGAGTCGCCCCAGCGTCCACTTTCCTGACGACGCAGCGCCACTTCGGCAACCGCGCGCTGGCCCAGTTCGGACTGGTCGCGGGCTTCGAGGTACACGGTGGTGGCCAGGCACAGCGGATCTGCGGCCGGCTGGGGCAGGAAACTGGCCAGCCAAAGGAGGAACGACAACTTCATGAGCGCGGGTCCTTGCTCCGTGGTTCGACCCTCGCGGTGTTTTGCGGCCTGCCGAGGAGCTGGCGGGCGAGGGGGCGAACGTGAGGTGTTGGGGATGGACGAGCGGGGCTCGCATTCCGGGCAGCAGTGCTTGAGGCGCTGTTCGGAAATCCCGCTTGCCGTGCCGTGCGGGACCGTGGGTAACCCGGATGCTTTCGGGTCGGTTCGGAGGCGCATCCTACGTGCCCAAACCGAACGGCGCGTGAACGAGCAGTCATAAACCTTTGATTTTGCTTGGAGTGATTACTCAGGAAGGACAGCTAAGTGCCCGCCCTGCGGGCTTTGCAGGGCGAAAAACTCGGCCAAGAGCTGCCTGAATAGTGTTCAGTTTCGCGGCTATTCTCGACCGCTGCGACCCTGAATTGCGCTCAAAACCCCGCGGCCAGGTGACTGCCCTGGGAAATCGCCCGCTTCGCATCGAGCTCCGCGGCGATGTCTGCCCCACCTATTAGATGTGGACGCAGCCCTGCGGCTTGCAGCGGCTCGACCAAGGCTCGCATTGGCTCTTGTCCCGCGCACACGACCACCGCGTCCACGGGCAGCAACTCTTCCGCGCCGTTGACGCGGATGCGCAGGCCGCCGTCGTCCACGCCGAGGTATTCCACGCCGGCCAGTACCTTCACACCTTTCGCCTTGAGCGCGGCCCGATGGATCCAACCGGTCGTTTTGCCCAGTTTCGCGCCCGGCTTGCCGGCGGTGCGCTGCAGCAGCCACACCTGCCGTGCCGGCGCTTCGACGTGAGGCTGGGTGAGGGCGCCGCTGCCTTCGAAGTCCGGGCGCACGCCCCATTCAGCCATCCAGCGGGCCGGGTCGGTGGTCGGCGAAGGTGCGTCCTGGACCAGGAACTCGGCGACGTCGAAACCAATGCCGCCGGCGCCGATCAAGGCCGCGCTGGCGCCAATCTTGACCTTTCCTGTGAGTACGTCCAGATAGCTGCAGACCTTTGGATGCTCTGAGCCGGCAAAGCTGACCTTGCGCGGCGTAATGCCGGTCGCCAGCACGATTTCATCGAAACCGCCGGCCAACAATTCATCGGCGCCAACGCGTTGGCCCAGCCGTTGCTCGACGCCGTGCAGGCGCAGCTGCGCACCGAAGTAGCGCAAGGTTTCCTGGAACTCTTCCTTGCCAGGAATCTTCTTGGCTAGGTTGAACTGCCCACCAATTTCCATCGCCGAATCAAAAAGGGTGACGTGGTGGCCGCGCTGTGCCGCGACCGACGCGCACGCCAAACCCGCCGGGCCGGCACCGACCACGGCAATCTTCTTACTGACTGCCGCTGGCGTGTAATTGAGTTCTGTCTCGGCGCAGGCGCGCGGGTTGACCAGGCAGCTGGCGTTTTTGTTTTCAAACGCGTGGTCTAGACACGCCTGGTTGCAGGCGATGCACGTGTTGATTTCGTCGCGTCGGCCGCTGCGGGCTTTGGCCACCCACTCCGGATCGGCCAGCAGCGGGCGCGCCATCGACACCATATCGGCCTGCCCGGTGGCTAGGATTTGTTCGGCAACCTCGGGCATGTTGATACGGTTGGTCGCTACCACCGGCACCGAGACGAGTGGTTTGAGCTTCGCAGTGACGCCGGCGAATGCCGCGCGCGGGACCGAGGTTGCGATCGTCGGCACTCGCGCCTCGTGCCAACCGATGCCGGTATTAATGATTGTCGCGCCGGCCGCTTCAATCGCTTTGGCCTGCTGCACGATTTCATCCCAGTCCGAGCCACCCGGCACCAGTTCGGCCATCGACAGGCGATAGATGATGATGAAGTCCTTGCCGACCGCCTCGCGCGTGCGGCGGACGATTTCGACCGCAAAGCGCATTCGCTTCTCTGCCGAACCCCCCCAAGCATCGGTGCGCAGGTTGGTGCGCGCCGACAGGAACTGGTTGATCAGATAGCCTTCCGAGCCCATGACCTCAACGCCGTCGTAGCCGGCATCCCGTGCCAGGCGCGCGCAGTCGACGTAGGCCTTGATCGTGCGTTCGACGCCCCAGGCGGTCAGGCCTCGGGGTTTGAACGGGTTGATCGGTGCCTGCAGCGGTGATGCCGATACAGTCAGCGGGTGGTAGCCGTAGCGACCGGCATGCAGGATTTGCAGGCAGATGCGCCCGCCGACCTCGTGCACCGCACGGGTGACGATGCGGTGCTTGTGGATTTCCCAAGGCCAGCTGAGTTTCGCCGCGAATGGCTTGAGCCAGCCGACGAGGTTCGGCGACACGCCGCCAGTGACCATTAGGCCCACGCCGCCCTCGGCGCGTTCGCGGAAATACGCGGCCAGCTTCGGAAAATCGCGGCTCTTATCTTCCAAGCCGGTATGCATGGACCCCATCAGTACGCGGTTGGGCAAGGTGCAAAACCCAAGGTCCAAGGGCGTGAACAGGTGTGGATAAGGCGTTGCAGTCATGGTGGGAATACGCCGGCGTAGGGATGGCGGGAACGATGCCCGACAAGCGCAGGGCAAACAAGCGTCGCATCACCGCGGTTCGGCAGCAATCG
>JBBSAA010000187.1:0-5543 GCA_038252715.1 Lysobacterales bacterium
CGGTAAGTACGCGAGTGCGGCAGGCCGCCGTGTGAAAGACAACAATGAGCGCGGCCGACCGGATCGCCAGCAAGCTGGCTCCTACGTGGGTGCCGTCCGGTTTCAGGCAGGCAGAACCATCGCCACCATCAAACCGCCGCCCTCACGATTGGCCAGCGCAATGCGGCCGCCGTGCGCTTCGGCAATTTCTCGTGCCAGGGCAAGGCCCAGCCCAGTGCCGCTGCGCTTGGTGGAATAAAATGGCACCAAGGCATTGGTCAGCACCGCTTCGTTCATGCCGCTGCCGCGATCGAGCACCTCGATGCGCAGTGTCCCAGGCAGCCGCCGCACGGACAGCTGCACGTCCGCGTCGGTCGAGCCCGATTCATGGGCGTTCTTGAGCAAGTTCAGCAAGGCTTGCTCCATTTGCGCCTGATCGAAACGCGCGGCGTCCTCTGGCAAGGCGCCTACCACCGTGAAGGCGATCTGCGAGGCCAGCCGCGGTACGAATTCATTCCAGCTGACGGTGTCGAGCCGCGGCGAGGGCAGCTTGGCGAAATGGGCATAGCCGCGGATGAAACCCTCCAAATGGCGCGCGCGTTCTTCAATCGTGCTCAGGATGTCGGGTAGACGTGCCGGTTGGCCGCGGCGCAGGAGTTCCGCGCCCGAATGCGCCAGCGAGGCCACCGGCGCGAGCGAGTTGTTTAACTCGTGGCTGATCACGCGAATCACTTTTTTCCAGGTCTGCACTTCCTGGCGGCGCAATTCAACCGTGAGCTGGCGCAGCAGTAGCAATTCATGGCGGCGACCATTGAGTCGGAAACTGCGTCGAGCAAGATGGAATACTTCTTCGTCATCATCCTCGCCGACCGAGAACAGACCATCGCCGCCGCGGGCAATGGCCTCGCGCAGCGGCGTCGCCGCGGAATCGAGCAAGGACGACAAGGACTGGCCCTCAAGCTTGCGGCCTTGGTTCAGCAGTCGTCGCGCGGCCAAGTTGCCATACACCACCGGGCCTGCATCGGCGATTAGCAACATCGCAACTGGGGTGTTTTGTACCATCGTGTCGAGCAAGAGTTCGCGCTGCACAAGCGCCAGGCGCTGCTCACGCAGGACGTCGCCTAGCTGGTTATGGGCATTAGTGAGATCGCCCAACTCGTCATTGCCAGGCCAACGTAAGCTGAAACTGAAGTCACCGTCGCGGAAGCTGGTGACGCTGCCCGTCAAGGCCCGAAACAGCGACAGCATCGGATGCAGCTGACGGCGGATCAACCACATCGCGAGCGGCAGGACGAGGATCAAGGCTAACGCGCCGGCAAGCAGCGGCAATCCATCCAGCCAGTGTTCTAACAGCAGTGCCAAGGCGACGGCGAGCAACAACAGCGGCGCGACCAGCGCAAAGCGTCTCGCTGCTAGGGAGCGACGCAGTCGGGGCCGATCCATGTCAGAGCGGCTCCATGTCAGGGACGAGCGATCCCTAAGCGTTCCATCCGCCGATACAGGGCCTGACGACTGAGGCCGAGTTCAGCCGCGGCCTGGGCGACAACGCCGCCGGCCTTGGCCAGCGCACGCTCGATCGCGGCAGCGTCGGGTTCGACATCCGGCGTTAGCGTCGTCCGTGCGGCGATGCCCTCAGGCAGGCCCAAGTCGCCAACGCCGATGCTCGTGCCTGCGGCAAGCAAGCTCGCGCGCTGCATCACGTTCTTCAGCTCACGCACGTTGCCTGGCCACGCATGTGCCTGCAGGGCGGCGCGCGCGCCCTCGTCGAGAACCTTGCCAGCGGTAAGGAAGTGGACCGCCAGCGGCAGGATGTCGCCCAGACGCTCACTGAGCGGCGGCAAGCGCAGCTCAATGACATTGAGACGGTAGAACAAATCTTCGCGAAAACTGCCGGCGCGGATCATCCCGGGCAGGTCGGCATTGGTGGCGCTGATCACACGCACCTTGACCTGGCGTTCTTTGTTGGAGCCTAAGCGCTCAAAGCGGCCGGTCTCCAGCACGCGCAGCAGTTTCATTTGGCCGGCCGGTGGCAGATTGCCGATTTCGTCAAGGAACAGCGTGCCGCCGTCGGCCGCTTCAAATTTGCCTTCGCGCGCCTTGCTCGCGCCGGTATAGGCGCCGGCGTCGGCACCAAACAATTCGGCCTCGATCAGCTCCGACGGCAAGGCGCCACAGTTGAGCGTCACCATCGGGCCCTCTTTCACCGAAGAGTTGGCTTGGATGATTTCCGCGATGCGCTCCTTGCCGGCACCATTGGGACCCGTGATCAAGATCGGAACGTCAGCGCGCGCGACCTGGCAGGCAAGGGTGATCGTGCGTTCGGTAGCGGGATCGGCCCAGACGATGCCGCGCAGGTCGAAATTTTGCTCCAACTCCCTGCGGTGTTGGCGGTCGCGCTGCGTGCGGCGCTGCAGCTCACGGTTAGCTTGACCGAGCTCAATAAGATTTTCGACCACCGCAATCAGCCGGCGATCGTCCCAGGGCTTGGCTAGGTAGTCGGCCGCGCCGGCTTTCGCCAACTGCACTGCTGAGTCCAGATGCGTCCATGCGGTCAGCAGCACCACCGGCAGGTCGGGAAAACGCGCGCGGATCTGGCCGAACAAGGCCACGCCTTCATCGCCCGAGGTCGTATCGGCGCTGAAATTCATGTCTTGAACGACCAGGTCGACCGGATGGGTCGCCAGCATGCGCAGGCCGTCTTCGGGCGTCAGCGCACGCAGGGTGTCGAGGTCGTTCAGTGAAAACAGCACCTCGAGCGCCGTGGCGACCGAGGGGTTGTCATCGATAATCAGGACCGTGGGCATGTGCCTAGGTTACCGTCACGCGCTGCGCGTGGCGATGGCCGGCGAGATGCTGGACGCCCGCCAGGCTGGCCCATACACCGCCAGCACGCCGATCACCCAAAGCACCAGCGCACCGACGCCTAGATAGCCTAGCGGCAGCTTTTTAAGTTCAAGCTGCGTCACCAGCAGCTGGTTCAGCGCAATGGCGAGCAGCAGGCCGGCAACAATGCCGCCAGTGGTGATCATCAGGTTCTCAGTGATGAAGTAGCGCAAGACGTCGAATTTGCGAGCGCCCAACGCGCGCCGGACGCCAATCTGCTTGCGACGTTGGTTGACCCACAGCGTCGCCATGCCGACGATGCCGCTAGCGGTGACCAGCAGCAGCAGCACGGTCACAGTCGTCAGCATCCATGCAATGGCGCGGTCATCGCGGTAGAGGTCCTTGCGATCCTGTTCCATGGAATCATTGCCGACCACCACTTGCCCGCCCACCTTACCCAGCAGCGCTTCGGCGTCTTTCATCACCCGATCGCGTTGGCCAGGCTCAGTACGGACCGCGAAGTTGGCATAGGTCTCAACGCGGCGCTGGGCCATGATCGTGGAAATCTCGCCGCGCTCGCCGGTATTGGCCCAAGGCGTTTGCAGTTGCTCGACCACGCCAACAATCTGGATCGGAAACGCGTTGACGCCCGTTCCGAGGTAAATCGTCTTGCCGACGGCGCTGCCAGACGGGAACAATTTCTTCGCCAAGACTTGGGTGACGATCGCTGTCCGACCCAAGCTTTGGGTCGTCTCCGGATCGACGGTCTCAATATCACTGGGGATGAAGTCACGGCCTTCGACCAACTTCAACTCCCAGGTCTTGATCATCGAGTCGGGACCAAAGTACATCGCCGTGTTCGTGCTCGTCTCCGTTTGCTTGGTATCGAGCGACAGGCCCATGTTCCAGCCCGAGCGCGACAGCGGCGACTGGTTGGTGCGAGCGACCGACACCACGCCGGGGATGCCGCGGATCAAGTCGTAGTTGCGATCGCCGATTGCAAGTTTGGCCTCGGGTGAGTCCGGGTCTTTCATCTGCAACACGCCGATGCGGAACAGGTTGGCTTCAGTCGCCACGCCGCTAGTTCGAGCTACGCGCTCCAGCCGGTCATGAATGATGTAGAGCGCGTTGGCGACGATGGCCAAGCTCAGCGCGACCTGGGCGGCAATCAGCAGGGCGCCAGTTTTATTGCGCAACAGCGAAGAAAAGATCGGGCGAATTTCCATGGCGCGCTCCTTATTGAGTCTTCAGTTGCAGGGCCGGCGTCACTTGGCAGGCGCGCCAAGTGGGCAGCAGGCCAGCCAGCACACTGGCAACAATCGACAGGGCCAAGGTCAGGGCCAACATCGGCCAGTCCATCTTGGCCACGATGGACATCTCCTCGGACTGCATCGAGATCAGCCACAGGCCGGCGAAACTCAGGACCAATCCCAATATCCCGCCGACCACCCCAACCACGGTCGCCTCAATCAAGAACTGTTGGAACACGTCGCCACGCGTAGCGCCGAGCGCGCGTCGCACACCCACCTCACCCGCTCGTGCCGAGAACTTGGCCAACAACAAGCCGACGGTATTAACCAGACACACCAGCAAGAAACCGAAGGCCAGCCACGTCGAGAGTTTGGTGTCTGCGCCGACCACGCCTAGGTGTTGCATCCACTGCATCACGTTTTCCAGGCGGACGTTGGCCGGGCGGGGGAAGCGACCGAGTTTCTTCTGGTCGGCAACGTAAGCGACCAGGTAATCCTTGATGCGCGCTTGATCGCTGGCGGACTTGCCTTCGAACCAGAATTGAATCCAATCACATTCCGACTGCAGCCAACCTTGGTAGCCGGGTGTTTTTGGCCCTTCGCCATTGCAGTTATTGTTGCCGTTGTTGCTGAACTCATGGCGCACCGCCGTTTGGAACGGGATGAAATATTCGTCTGCGCCGCTGAAACTGCCGCCGTTGCCATTGATCAGTCGGTAGTAGCGCGGCAGCGGGTTCCAATGATCCGTCACGCCGACGACCTGCCATTCGGCATTGTCCACGCTCACGCGCTTGCCGACGGGGTTGGTCTCCCCGAACATTTTCTCGCTCAGCTCACGATTGAGCACAATGACGTCTGACTTCGACGCCTCCGCCGATTCGTCCCACGGGCCGCCGTAAAGGAATGGCACGTTGAACATCGCGAAGAAGTCCCGCGTCGGGGCAACGCCCTGCGACAGGAACGGCGGCAAGTCCGCCCGGCCCGATTCAAACGCATTGCCAACGCCGAAAACGGCAGTGCGACGCACACCTTGGCCGCTGCGCAGCAGATTCATGGCGTCGATGTAGTTCATCTGGTCACTGGGCTCGTCGCCGGCGGAGTAGCCCACTAACGGAGCCGTGTCCATGCGCGGCACGAATAAGCGATCGCTTTTTTCTGGAATCGGGTCGCCGGACATCACGTACAGCACGGTGAGCGTGGCCATGCTGGCCGCGACGCCGACCGCCAGCGTGATCACCATCAGTGCGGTCAAGGCCGGGTTCCTGCGCAGGCTGCGCAGGCCTAGAGTGAAGTAATAGCCAAACATGGCGTGCTCCTCAGGCGTTCGCGGCGACGGCAGCGAGTGACGCATTCGTTTCTTTCAACAAGTCCGAGACTTGGCCATCGATAATGTGCACGTTGCGCTGGGCGCGGGCCGCGAGCTCAGGGTCATGCGTGACCATTAGGATGGTCGTGCCCTGGCCATTGATTTCCTCAAGCAGTTCCATCACG
>JBBSAA010000188.1:0-5526 GCA_038252715.1 Lysobacterales bacterium
CGCGATTGCAGCATCACTTCGACGCCATCGCGAGACAGAATCACGAATCCGAGTTGGTCACCCGCAGGCACCTCCATCTCGCGTTCGAAGCCGAGGCGATCCTGCCACAGGGGCAGGCAGGCTTCGATGCTTTCCACCACCAGTACCGGCGTGGCTTTATGAATGCGTGCTGCGCTCATGTCGAACTCCGGTCGGAAGGTAGCGCGATGATAGACTGGCCACCACTCCACGGGCATCTACCAGGGCAACCATGGCCGGCAAGGGCGATTCGGTAAGAACCATCTTCTATGCGCTCGGCGCGAACTTCGCGATTTTCATTGCCAAGGCGGTAGCGGCATCAATGACCGGTTCGGGCGCGATGCTGGCTGAAGCCGTGCATTCGCTCGCTGACTGCGGCAACCAAGGTCTGCTTCTGCTCGGCCTCAAGCGTGCCAAGCGGCCGCCGTCGCCGGACTACCCGCTGGGCTATGGCAAGGAAATTTACTTCTGGTCCTTCCTCGTGGCGCTGATGCTGTTTTCAGTCGGCGGCATGTTCTCCTTGTACGAGGGCTGGCACAAACTCAGTACCCACGAACCGCTGACCTACCCATGGATCGCGGTCGGCGTGCTGACGTTCGGCATCATCGCCGAATCCATTTCAATGCGTGCGTGCTTGGTCGAGGTCAACAAATCCCGCGGCGACATGAGCCTGTGGCGTTGGTTTCGTGAAAGCCGGCAAGCCGAACTGGTGGTTATTTTCGGCGAGGATTTCGCGGCCTTGTTGGGCTTGGCGTTCGCGTTAGCCGCAGTCGCGCTGACAATGATCACTGGCAATCCGATCTGGGACGCGATTGGCACCTTGGGCATCGGCGCGTTGCTGGTGATCGTGGCGGTGTTCGTCGCCGTCGAGGTAAAAGCGATGCTGATTGGTCAGAGCGTCGATCCGACCACTCGCAAGGCGATCAAGGCCTTCATCCTCGCCAGGCCGGAAGTCAAGGGCGTGTTCAACCTGATCACGCTGCAGATGGGCAATGACATCCTAGTATCGGTCCAAGCCGAGATGGCCGATCCGGGTCTACCGACCTCCGAAACCATCAGCCGCATCAATCTCACCGAGAGCGCACTGAAGGCGCAATTCCCGGAAATTCGCTGGTGTTTCTTCGAACCCGACGATAGCGCCTGAAGGTTCCTCGGGACAGGTCATCTGGCGGTTGTTGACGCGACCGCGTTCCATTAGTCTGGCCCCATGAAAAACAGGGCCCATCCACAGGTTCAACATGGCGGCTGATCGATCCCGTCGTCGTCGCCACGGTCCGCCGTGGTCGCGTGCCCTGTTGATCATTTCGACCCTGCTATCTGGTTTCGCGTCAGCGACCGCCAGCGTTTCCGCGACCGCCCCGGCTTTCGATCCGCTGCAGCATCATCCGCTTGAAGATCGCGCCTTGATTGAGCCTGAGGCGGTGTTGACCGAACTGCCCGCGCAGCTAGCGCAGGCGCGAGCGGCAAAAGATGGCAGGCAGCTTGCCTTGCTCTATCTTGCCCAAGCCAATGCCTGCCGGGTCATTGCCGATTGGAATTGCCAGAATACCGCCGGCGCCGATGCCCGGGACGCGGCAAAAATTGCCGGCCAGCCCCTGCTGGAGGTCCGAGGACTCATCGCCGAGAGCCGAGCGGGCATTGCCCAGCAGGACTACAGCCGCGGCGAACGCTTGCTGGCGCAGGCCGAGGCCCAACTCAGCAAGACGCCGTCGCCGGAACTGTATGCCGATGTCCAACTGGCGTATTCGTCACTCAGCTTTTCCCTCGGCAAGCATGCGGTCGCGGCCGACTACGCCAATCGCGGCTTGATCGTGCTCAAGAACGGTGAAGCGGTCCCGACCAAGGTGCGACTGCTGCGCAACCGCGCGCGATCGCAAGCCTTGTTGGGCGACGCGCTCTCTGCACGTGGGTCATTGTCGCTGGCACAGAAATTGGTCGCCACGATCAACGATCCCAAGCTCAGTGCCGAACTGGCGCTGGAAGCCGCGCGGCTAGCGCGAACCACGGGCGACACCGCCACGCAGCGAATCAACGGCCAAGCAATTCTGGAGTTGTCGGCAAAGCTGAAGAATTCGCAGCTGGCCGGTCTTGGCCACGAGGTGTTGGGTATGGCTTCGCTCGATATCGGTGAAAAGGACAATGCCGAGCGTGATCTCAGCGCCGCGTACCTGGCCTTTCGCGAGCTGGGCCTGGCCCGCGACGAATTGCGCGTCAGTCGTCAGAATTTGCGATTGATGGCTGACCGGGACGCGCCGGCCGCTGAGCTCAAGCCTCGCTTGAGCCGCTATCTCGACTTGGCTGCGCGGATTGAATCGAGCGATCGGGCGCAGGCGTCTGATGATTTTGACGCACGGCTAAAATACGTGCAGCGCGAGTTTGAGGTCGCGCGACTTGAGAGCGAGGCCCGAACCGCCGCCGAGCGCGAACGCTTGTTGGCCGAGACCAATCGCCTGAGCCGCTGGCTGGTTGCGGCCAGCCTCGGCCTGCTGGTCTTGCTCGCCGTGTTCTTCGTCTCCCAGCGCCGCGCATACCGTCGAGTTAGCGAGGCGATGGATGCCCTCAGGCATAGCGACGCCCGTGCGGAGGACTTGTTGCGCCTGAGCACCGGCTATGTGTTCTTGCACGATCTTGAGGGGCGAATGATGCTGGTCAACCCCGCCGCTGCGGAAGCGATTGGCTATGGTCCCGAGCAAATCGTAGGCCACTCCTTGGTCGAGTTCATGTCGACAAATTCGTCAGCCCTGTTCGCCGCCTACCTTCAGCGCGTGCGCAAACAAGGCCAGGACGAGGGCGTCATCCTGATCCGCACCGAGAGCGGTAACGAGCGCCACTGGCGCTACAGCAATCGCCTGTCTTCGCCGGCGGATTCGCGCGCCTACGTGGTTGGAAACGCAGTAGACGTCACCGAACAGGTGCTGCATGCGGAGAAGCTGCGCGAACAAAACGAGCGCGACGCCTTGACTGGCGTTTATAACCGTCGCTTCCTCGAAAGTTTTGAGCGTCGGCACCCCAGTGGCGGGCTGTGGGCGGCGGTTACCGTGGATCTTGATCACTTTAAGCGCATCAACGACACCGAAGGTCACGAACGGGGCGACCAAGTGCTGATTGAGATCGGCGGCTTCCTGCAAGATAAGGTGCGCTCCGGCGATGCCGTCGTGCGTTTGGGCGGCGATGAGTTCGTGGTGTTGCTTGCCGACACTGATGTTCTTGCGCTGGAGAAGCTGGTCGAGCGCCTGCGCCAGGATGTTGACCGCGCACCCTGCCATTTCTCGCTGGGTGCCGCCCTGCGAGAGGGTGACGAAACGCTGTCGGCAACGATGGCCCGCGCCGACTCGGCGATGTACAGCGCACGCAGCCTGCTGCGGCGCGCACCAGACTAGGCGGATGACGGCGACGACTCCCCCGGATCGTTTTGAGACGCACCGCGTCGACAACCAGCCGCCGCCGCTGACGCCTTACGACGCATTCGCCACCGATCGTGTGCTTCGTGAGGCATTGGGCCGGGAGGGTGGGACGTGGGCCGAACCACAAGTTGCCGCGTATGGGGCCTTAGTGGGCGGCGAGATGATGGAGCTCGGGCGCTTGGCCAATGAAAACCGGCCGCAGCTGCACGCGTTTGATCGCTATGGCCATCGTATTGACGAGGTTCACTTCCATCCGGCGTATCACCGTTTGATGCAGTTGGGTGTTGCGCACGGCGTGCCAAATTTTGCTTGGCGCCATGCCGATCGGCCTGGCGCCCACGTGGCGCGCGCCGCGCTGATGTTCCTACACAACCAGGCCGACCAAGGCACCAGTTGTCCGCTGACGATGACCTATGCCTGCGTACCGGCGCTGCAGCATGCGCCCGCGCTTGCTGCCGACTGGTTGCCGCGGATCCTGTCAGACCAGTACGACGGCAGGCAGGTGCCGGCCTGGCGTAAGGCTGGCAATACCATCGGCATGGGCATGACGGAAAAACAGGGCGGTTCGGACGTGCGCAGCAATCGCACCGTGGCCACGCCGGCGGGCGAGGGCTTGTACGAGCTGGTCGGGCACAAATGGTTTCTTTCTGCCCCAATGTGCGACGCATTCTTGGTTTTGGCGCAGGCGCCGGCCGGACTGAGCTGTTTCCTCTTGCCACGATTTGCGCCCGACGGCTCGCGCAATGCGCTGCGCCTGCAGCGCCTCAAGGACAAGCTCGGCGATCACAGCAATGCCAGCTCCGAGGTGGAATTCCACGGTGCGCTGGCGTGGCTGCTCGGTGAGGAAGGTCGCGGCATCGCAACGATCCTGCAAATGGTGGCCTTGACCCGGCTAGATTGCCTGATCGGCTCCGCCAGTGTGATGCGTCAAGCCTTGGTGCAAGCGCTGCATCACGCGCGCCATCGTCATGCCTTCGGCAAGGCACTGGTGTCGCAGCCGCTGATGCGCAACGTATTGGCCGATCTCGCGCTCGAATCCGAAGCGGCAACCGTGCTCACGATGCGCGTGGCGCGCGCGGTGGATGCCAGCGCGCGTGACCCGCAGGAAGCCGCGTTAGCACGCCTGACCACCGCCCTTGGAAAGTATTGGGTGTGCAAACGCGCGCCGGCCTTCGTCAACGAAGCTCAGGAATGCCTGGGCGGCGCCGGCTATGTCGAGGAGTCGAGCCTGCCGCGCCTGTATCGACAGGCACCGCTCAATTCCATCTGGGAGGGCAGTGGCAATATTCAGTGCCTGGATGTGCTGCGCGCGTTGACGCGCGAACCGGCCAGTCGCGAGGCCTTTTTCGCCGAGTTGGAGCTTGCGCGCGGCGGCCATCGCCTGCTTGATTTGGAAATCGCCCATCTCCATCAGGCGACAGGTGGCGAGCCATCCCAGCTTGAAGGCCAGTCGCGCCTGCTTGCCGAGCGCATGGCCTTGGCCCTGCAGTCGTCACTGCTTGTGCGCGCTGGCGAAGCAGCGATTGCCGACGTGTTTTGCGAAAGCCGACTAGGCACTCAGCGCGGATTGGTCTTCGGCACACTGGCGCCGACGGCGCCGTTCGCTCTCCTGCTCGATCGCGCGTTTGGTGACTGCGCTTAACCAGCCATGGTGGGCGCGAATTGCATTCGGGCTTGAGCGCGCAAGCTGAACAATTGTCCGCCGATCAGGTTGCGCTCGATCAGCTAAATCGCCGCTTGCCCCAATCCAGACAACCCCTTAGCCTTGGCTCATGAGCACCCGCATCACTCGTTACACAGGCCCAGCTGGCGGTTGGGATGCGCTGGCCAGTTCGCTCAAGCACCTTCGCGAGCAGGGCATCGTGGGCCGCGGCTCGACGACGATGCTCAAGGCCAACCAGCCAGACGGCTTCGATTGCCCCGGCTGCGCTTGGCCCGACAAAAACCATCACTCCACGTTTGAGTTCTGCGAGAACGGCGTCAAGGCCGTCGCAGCGGAGGGAACGAAGCGGCGCGTGACGGCCGAATTCTTTGCCGAAAATTCGATCACCAGCCTTGCGCGTCAGGACGACTATTTCCTGGAAGCGCAGGGGCGGTTGACCGA
>JBBSAA010000189.1:0-5495 GCA_038252715.1 Lysobacterales bacterium
CCGCCGATGACGTCGAGTTCAACTTCGGCAAAGGCGGGCGCGGACAGCGCGGAAAGCACGGCGACAGCGAGGAGGTTGGGCAGAAGCTTCATGGCGGAGGTTCCCTGCGGGGTGTTGGAAGGCTGCCGCAGCTTAGATCGTGAAGGTTTCGTTATTGTGACAGTCCGTACATATGTCGATTCGATGCGCAATTTGTGACGGCCGTCGCCGGCACGCGCTCAGCGCGCTCAGGCGAGAGTCTTGGCCTTGAAGCGGCACAGGTCGCGGATAACGCATTGCGGGCAATCGGGCGTGCGCGCCTTGCACACGTAGCGACCATGCAGGATCAACCAGTGATGCGCGTCCATCAGGTACTCGGGCGGCACCGACTTCATCAGACCCTCTTCCACCGCGCGCACGGTTTTCCCCGGTGCCAGCCCGGTGCGGTTGGCGACACGGAAGATGTGCGTATCGACCGCCATGGTCGGCTGGCCGAAGGCGGTATTAAGCACGACGTTGGCAGTCTTTCGACCCACGCCGGGCAGGGCCTCGAGCGCTTCGCGGTCCGTGGGTACTTCGCCGGCATGGCGTGTGATCAGCAATTCGCAGGTGGCGATGACATTGGCGGCTTTGGCGTTGAACAGCCCAATCGTGTTGATGTACTTCTTCAGGCCAGCTTCGCCCAGCGCGAGGATGGTGGCCGGAGTATTTGCAACCGGGTATAGCTTGCGCGTGGCCTTGTTAACACCGACGTCGGTCGCCTGTGCCGACAGGATCACCGCCACCAGTAGTTCAAACGGCGAGGTGTAAAGCAATTCGGTTTTTGGATGCGGGTTCAATTCGGCGAGGCGCGCAAAGAACTCGCGGCGATGGGCCAGCTTCATTCGGCATTTCCATGGCGATGGGCGCGCCATGCCTGCCGACCCGCGATGAGTGCGGCAAGCACCAAGAACGCACCGATGGGAAGGCTTGCCAACAAGAACCCGCGATACCCGGGTAACACGGTTATTTCCAGCGCCGGCCAGTGCAATAGCAACCCCGCCTTGGCAAACAGGTGACCAGTGCCAATGAGTTCACGGAGCACGCCAATGACCAGCAGCACGACCAAGAAGCCAAGGCCTGTGGCAAAACCGTCCAAAGCAGCGAGGTGCGGCGCTTGCCGTGATGCGACGGCTTCAGCGCGACCCATCAAGGCGCAGTTGCTGACGATCAGCGGCAGGAACAATCCGATGGCGGCGTGCAATTGCGGCAACTGCGCGCGGATCACCAGTTCGATGGACGTCACCACGGCGGCGATCACCATCACGAATATCGGGATGCGCAGATCGCGCTGGGTAAATCGACGGATCGCCGACACGCCGGTATTGGTCAGCACGAGGGCAACGAGGGTGGCAACACCGAGCGCGAGCGCGGTGACTGCGTTATTGCTCACCGCCAACAGTGGGCATAAACCTAGCAACGGCACCAAGCCGATGTTGCCGCTGGACACGCCGTACTCAAGAATGGCGCGCGGAGCGGACGAAGGTGCAGACGGCTTCATGGCGTCGTTGGCCGTTCTGGCGCATCGGCAATTTCAAGCGCCGTGCCGGTCGGTGCGGCATATAGCTGTGCGCCGTGGCGTGCGACCAGCTGCAGGCTGCGCTGGACGGCGGCAATCACCGCGCGCGGTGTGACCGTGGCGCTGGCAAACTGATCAAAGTCGCCCCCGTCACGCTTGACGGCCCAACGATCAGCCGGCGGATCGCCAAGGTAGCGGCCAGTGAACCGCGTAATCCAATCGCTTTTTTCCACGTCGATTGGATCGCCAAGTCCGTGGGTTTCCTTGTGTGCCGTGACGCGTACGCCGAGGACAACGCCATCGTCGGCTACTGAAACCAGCAAGTGGATCGGCCCGGCATAACCATCTGGCGCCACGACATCGAGCACCAGCGCCGATGGCTTTCCGTGCAAGCGCGCGCGCCGCACGAGCACCGGCGCGGTGCTGCCAGTCCAAGCCTCGGCTGCCAGCGTGATTGTGTCGGTGCTCGGGTCATTGTCATAGCGCGTGGTTGGCAGCACGATCGATAGCGTACGCAAGGCCGCTTGGCGCTCCCCCGCCGCGATGTCGGCGTGCGTTTGCTCGTGAACGATGGCTACCAACCCCGTGGCGGCAAAGGCAACCGCGAGCAATGCGACGAGGCCGAATTTGATCGTTCGCAGGTTCAAGGTCATCGCGCCTCGCCGTAAAAACGCGGACGCGTGTGCAGGTCGATCCACGGCGCGGCGCAATTCATCAGCAGCACAGCGAAGGCGATGCCATCTGGATACGCGCCCCAACGGCGAATGGCTAGGGTCAACAGGCCGACGCCAGCGCCGAAGACCAGTCGACCGCGCGGCGAAGTACAGCCGCTGACCGGGTCGGTGACGATGAAAAATGCCGCCAGCATCAGTCCGCCGGAAAAAATGTGCTGCAGCGGAAATGGGTTGACGTCGGCGTCATACAGCCAGAACGGCACCGTCGCCAGCACCACGCTGCCGAGCGTCGCGATCGGCGTTTGCCACGGGATAATTTTTTTCCAACACAGGAAAATGCCGCCGAGCAGGTAGAAATTTGCAATCCATTCCCAGCCGCGGCCGCCGAAATCACCGAACAAGGGATTGCCGCGAATTTCAGCCAGGGTTTCGCCACGGTTGGATAATTCCCGCACGGTATCAAGCGGTGTCGCCTGCGCGAGCATGTCCCAGCCCCAAGGCGGCGGCAGCTGGCCGGTGAAAATCGCAATCGCGCTGTCGAGGAAGCCCGGCGTTGGCAGCGTGCCGTCCAGCCCGGCCGGCGGTAGCCATTGGGTGAACTCGCGCGGGAAGCTCAGCAATACCACCGCATACCCGACCATCGCCGGGTTGAATAGATTGTGGCCTAGGCCACCATAAAGATGCTTCGCCAGCACAATCGCTGTCGCCATGCCAATCGCCGCGATCCACCACGGCGCGAGTGGTGGCAGGCACAGCGCGAACAAGACGGCGGTGACGGGTGCGCTGAGGTCGGTGAGGAAGGGCCGCAGCGGGCGGCCGCGCAGCGCTAGCATCGCGGCTTCAAAACCGAGTGCGAATCCGGTGGCTAAGGCAATCTGGAACAACAGCCCCGGCCCGAAAAAAACTACGTGGGAAAATATGCCCGGGACTAAGGCCAGCAGGACCATCGCCATCACGCGGGTCACACTGCGCTTTGCGGGCACATGCGGTGCGCTGCCGGTGACGAAGGTTTTCATTCCGGACGATCCCGGCCCTGCAGGCGTTTGGCCTTGGCGCGTTCGATCGCGGCGGCGACGGCATCGCCCGAGCTTGCGCTGACGGCGCGTTCGGCGTCGCGCGCCGCACGTTCAATCAGCAAACGCTCTAGTCGCACGGCGCGCTGTTCGAACCGCGCGCCTGCAGCTAACGCCGTGGCCCGGCGTCGCTGCTCATTGCGCACGCCGGTTTTCGCAATGCGGAACTGCTCGGTCAGGGGGATTTGGCTGGGGCAGGCGAGGTCGCAACAGCCGCATTCGATGCAGGAGAACAGCCCTTCTTCATTTAATTTGTCGAAGTTGCCTGCCTCCGCATGCCGCAGCAACTGTTGCGGCTGCAGGCGAGCGGGGCAGGCGGTGGCGCAATCTCCGCAGCGGATGCAAGGCAGGGCATTGGCAAGGTTGCGCAAATCAGCGGCGCCCAACACCAACACGCAATTGTTGGTGGCGCCGATGGACGCCGAATCGTCGGGCAGCGCGAGACCCATCATCGGCCCACCCAGCAGCAGTCGCTCCGCCTGTTCGGTATATCCGCCGGCCTGCGCGACCAGATGGGCAACCGAGGTGCCGAACGCCACGTCATAATTTCCCGACGCAACCACGCCGGGGCCAGCGACTGTGACGATGCGCGATGTCATTACCTGTCCCTGCACCACCGCGCGCCATGCCGCGGCGGCGGTGGCGACGTTGTGCACGACCACACCGATGTCCCGCGGCAATCCATCCGCAGGCACTTCGCGGCCGGTCAACACCTCAATGAGCTGTCGCTCGCCACCTTCGGGATAGAGGGTCGGCACGATGACTAGCTCGACCTGGCCTGCGCCATCGCGCGCAATCGCAGACTCGCAGGCGTTGATGGCATCGCGCATCGTGTCTTCGATTGCCAGCACGATGACGCTGGCGCCGCATGCGCGCCCCAAAAGCCGAGCGCCTTGCACCACGTCGCTGGAAAATTCGCGCAGTAGGGCATCGTCGCAGGCGATATAGGGCTCGCATTCAGCGCCGTTGAGAATCAGCATCTGCGGTTGTGCCTGCATTTTTCCCCAGGTCGGGAACCCGGCACCGCCTAGACCGACCACGCCGGCATCGCGCAGGCGTTGCAAGATGTCGGCGGGATCCGTGAGCCACGGCGCCATCGCGGGCAATGTGCGCGCAGGCGGTTGGCATTCATCACACGTGATGCTGATGCTTGGCTCAGGCGAGACCGCGATCGCGTCCACGACGCCGCTTGCGGGCGCAAAAATAGGCACACCATTTGTCGGCCCGACGGCGATTCGCTGGCCCCGTTCAACCTGCTCGCCGACGGTAACGCAGGCGGTGGCGGCAATGACGCCGTATTGCGACAGCGGCACGCGCAGCGCTTGCGGCAAGGGGCAGGTGAGGATGGCCGCCGCTACCGTTTTTTTCCCGTCCAGACGCAATCCGCCGTGAAACGAGTGCAGCTGTGGCGAGCGCAGGTCGTTCATGAGCCCGCTGGCTCAGTGCCCGACGAAGCTGGCTTTGCGACGCGTGAGGAAGGCGTCCGTGCCTTCCTTCATGTCTTGCGTCGAGAACGCCAGCCCGAACGCCTGCGTTTCGTAGTCGAGTCCGGCTTCAAGCGCGCCTTCGCCAGCAATGATCACGGCATCAAGAATTCCCCGCAGCGCCTGCGGCGCAGCTGCAGCCAGTTGCTCGGCGATGCGCGCGGTTTCTGCGGCGAGATCGGCGGCAGGAACCACACGCGTGACCAAGTTCAGCGCCAGCGCACGCGCAGCGTCGATCGGCTGGCCCAGCAGGCAAAGTTCCAATGCTGCGCCGCGACCGGCCAGACGCAGCAGGCGCTGGGTGCCGCCGAAGCCCGGGATCAGGCCTAAATTCACCTCCGGCTGACCGAATTTGGCGGTATCGGCGGCGATTCGGAGGTGACAGGCCATCGCCAGTTCCATGCCGCCGCCGAGCGCGAAGCCATTCACCATCGCCACCACCGGCTTGCCTAACTGCTCGATTTTCACCATCAAGCGCTGGCCCAACTTCGAGAAATCACGCGCCTGAACCGGGCTGAGCGCGGTCATTTCACTGATATCTGCGCCGGCTACGAAGGCCTTGGGCCCGGCGCCGGTCAGGACCACGACGCGCACCGCCGAATCGGCGGCAGCCGCAAACGCCGCGGTCAGTTCGATCAGCGTCAAGCGGTTGAGGGCATTGAGCTTTTCGGGGCGATTGACGGTGATCTGGCGCACGGCGCCGCGGTCTTCCACCAACAGGGTTTCG
>JBBSAA010000190.1:0-5495 GCA_038252715.1 Lysobacterales bacterium
ACGGCCGCCGAAACGCTGAACCTCGTCGTCCTGTATGTGTGCTTGCCCGCGGCGGTGCTGCGTTTCGCGCCGCGCTTGCACTTGGATTGGTCCGTGCTCGGTATTGCCTTGGTGCCGTGGCTATTGCTGTTGGCGACAGTGGCCTTGGTCGGCTTGGCGACGCGCATCATGAGGCTGCGCCGCGAGGAACACGCTGTCCTGCTACTTTGCGTCGCGCTCGGCAACACCAGTTTCCTGGGCTACCCCTTGGTCAGCGCCCTGCTTGGCGAAGCCGCCTTGCCTTACGCCGTGATCTACGACCAATTCGGCGCCTTCCTGATCCTGTCGACGTTCGGCTTGTTCGTGCTGGCACGTTACGGCGGCGACCGCAGGCCAACGACCGGCGAGATGGCGCTGCGCATCCTCCGGTTTCCGCCGCTGATTGCGCTGGTGATTGGGCTGAGCATCATGCCGGTCGCGCCGCCCTCGGCGATTGCCGGCCTGCTGCAGCGCCTGTCGGAAGCGCTGCTGCCCTTGGCGATGCTCGCGATCGGCCTGTCACTGCGTTTCAAGCTGCCGCGCGACGAACTCAAGCCGCTCGCCTTGGGCCTGAGCTTGAAGCTGCTGGTGATGCCGGCGCTGGCGCTGCTGCTCGTGCCGCTGCTGGGGCTGGACGCGCTCAAAGCCGATGCCGTGGTGCTGGAGTCGGCGATGCCGTCCATGGTCACCGCCGGCGCGCTGGCGATCTCGCATAAGCTGGCGCCCACGCTGGCCGCGGCCTTGGTCGGTTATGGCATCGTGTTGTCGCTTATTACGTTACCTGTATGGGCGTGGGTAGTGAGCCAATAACTTTCATGGAGAGACCGATGCGACAAATCGCCTGGGCGCTGGTGCTGATGATGATCGTTCCCGTTGCCGGCCGTGCCGCCGTCGATGAGGCGGCGACTAGCAAAGACAACGGTGTCGAAGCGGAGGCGTCCGAGCCGGCACTGATGGCCAAGGACTACCTGCGTGCCGCGACGCCGGAGGTCTCCGCGCTGAGCCGGCTGGTGCTGAGCCAGGGCTTGGAATTTCTGAGCCAACCTGGGATGACGGTTAAAACCATCACGGCCGCGCAGTGGCAGCCGATTCGTGATCGCGCCGTGCGCGACGGCGCCGACGATCCGATCGTGCAGGCGGTCTTCCTAATTGGCAGTCGCCAAGCAAACGGCAGCGCCGCTTCACGGAGCCACGCCATCGACGTGCTCACCGGCCGCCTCGCGCAGAACGGCCAGTTCGGCTTGATCCTGCTATCGCTCCCCGAAGTGGCCGGTGATCCGAGTGTAGAGCGCGACATCCTGCATCAAGCGGCGCGGTCGACGGGCTATTCCAGTCCATACACAGCCACCCGTCGCGCGCTAGCGGCTGACTTGGCAAACTTTCATTGGACGCAGCCGGTAGGGGCGGCGGCACCCCAAATGCCGGTATCCGACGAAATGCTGACCCAGATTGTCGCGTCGTCGCTGGCGGCGATCGGCGCACTCAAGCAACTCGGCCCCATTATTAAACTGTGCAAGGACACGACAACGAGTGTTCGCGATGATTGCCAGCAGTTAGGACAACGCCTGTTCGCGCACGCCGAAACGGCGATCGACCTCATGTCGTCCCTGCGTCTAATCGAAATGACAGCGCCGAACGATGACGTGCGCACCCAGGTGATCAACGAACGCCGCCGGTTTGCATGGCAAATCGATCAGTACTCATCCATTTTTGCGGGCGGCAAACTCGACACACCCATCATTCGCCGCCATCTGGAAAGCCAGCGCCAGCTCACCGAACTTGAGGCCTTGCGGCAGACGCTGGTGGAGCTGAACTTGCCGCTGGAGCCGCCGGTTGCTTGGCGTTCGGCCAGTGAGAAGTTCAGCGAGTCGCCGCCTAACTCGTCGAAGAAAGCGTTGCCCTAGTCGAGAGACCGGGGCCTCGGCTCAATCGGCCGGCACGGTTCGCGTCTTCGCCCACTCACGCAGCGCTTCGACCTGCTCGGCCATCAGCACCGACAGCGGGCGCGTGCCGCGCATTTCCGCCAGCAGCATGTCCTCACTGACCGTCGCTTTCTCGGCATGCGCTGAATACAGGGCGCTAACGACCGCTTGCTCGATCTCGGCACCCGAGAAGCCGGCGCTAGCGGCGGCCAGGCGCTCCAGTGAAAACGTACTGGCATTAACTTGGCGTTTGTCCAAGTGCAGCCGGAATATCTCGGCGCGTGCGGCGTTATCGGGCAGGTCGACGAAGAAGATTTCATCGAAGCGGCCTTTGCGCAGCAGCTCGGGCGGCAAATCTTGCACGGCGTTTGCGGTCGCGACCAAAAACACCCGCGATTTTCGCTCAGCCATCCAGGTTAGGAAATAGCCGAGCACGCGCCGCGACACGCCGCCGTCCTCACTGCTGCCGGCGCTGGCGAGGCCTTTCTCGAGCTCGTCGATCCAAAGCACGCAGGGTTCGATCTGCTCGGCTGAAGCCAGCGCCTCGCGAAGGTTCTTTTCCGTTTCGCCGTGGAATTTGTTGTACAGCGTGCCGAAATCCAGCCGCACCAGCGGCACGCCGAAGCCACCGGCGACCGCTTTGGCGGCTAGGGATTTGCCGCAGCCTTGAACGCCGAGCAGGAGCACGCCCTTGGGCGGATCCAAACCGACCGGCATCTGGCCCGTGGCGAAAACTTCCTTGCGCTGGCCGATCCAATGCTTGAGGCGAGTGAGGCCGGCGACGTCGGAAAATTTCGCCGTATCGTATTCAAAATGCAGGTGGCCGCTTTTATTGAGCAGCTCAAATTTGAGCTTGCTCAGCTCCGGCAGGTCGTTGTCGCTGATCGCGCCGTCGCGAAAAATCAAATGTCGGGCAATGCGTCGCGCCTCAACCAAGGACAGCCCGCGTAAATTGCGCACGATCGCACCGAGCGATGCTTTGTCGACTTCAACGCGGCGGCCGCCGTTCTCGCGCACATAAACCTGTGCTTCTTCCATCACCATCTTCAGCAGGGCGTTCTCGTCGGGGAGACGCAGTGAAAAACGCACGGCCAAGGTCTCGAGTTCGGGCGGCAGGGTGATCTTGTTGCCGACCAAGACCACGCTGTGCTCCTGGCAGCCGCGGCGCTCGACGATTTCGCGCAGCATGCGCTGGGTCGTGGCGTAGCCCAGGTAGGGCATCACGTCGAGCAGCAGGTAGATGCCACGTTGGTCTGCGGCCTTCATTGCATGCAAGGTGGCGCTGATGTCGGGCGCGGTCTCGGGCTCGTCTTCGCGATCCATGTCAACGCGGCGCATGCCCTCGGTGATCGACCAGCGGTACAGCGCCCGAAAAACGTTGGCCAGCACATGGCGAAACAGGTCGACGACGCGGGCTTCATCCGGCGTCTCGATCACGATCAGTGGGGTATTGGCGCGAATCAGCGAGGAAAGGTCTTGCAGCTCAGCCATTGACGAGTTCGCACGCAGGTTCGATGGGCGCTAAAGATACCATTGCCGGCCGGGCTGGGACTTGTGGCAGAAGGCATGCAGTCAGGCCAGCCCCACCATGCGCTCAGCCTAGCAGCATCTTGGCGATCGCCACGCCGGCGTCGCGGCCGTCGTGTACTGCGGTCACCACCAAGTCGGCGCCGCGGACGTTATCGCCACCGGCAAAAATGCGCGGATTCGAAGTTTGGTACGGCAGCCCGCCGGCGACTGCAACGCGCCCGCCGTCCTGCAGTGCAACGCCGTGCTCTACCAGCCACGCCGCCGGGCTGGGACGAAAGCCGAAGGCGGTAATCACTACGTCGGCGCCGAGCACTTCCTCGCTGCCACTCACCACTTCGGCAGTGACATCACGGGCAGCGGTTCGCGTTTCCGCAACCTTGACTCCGGTGGCGTGGCCGCTGCCAGTAATGGCCAGCGGCTGTCGGTTGAACACGAAGGACACGCCTTCGTCGCGCGCGTTCTTTACTTCCCGTCGCGAGCCGGGCATGGCTGTTTCGTCGCGTCGGTAGATGCAGCTCACGGCGGACGCGCCGAGGCGGATGGACGTCCGCACACAGTCCATCGCGGTATCGCCACCGCCGAGCACCAGCACGCGCTTGCCGGCAAGGTCGAGCATCGGGTCGGGCGCCGCCGATGGGTTAAGCAGGCGGCGTGCGTTGGCGATCAGGAACGGCAGCGCCGCAACGACGCCAGGAAGATGCTGCCCAGGCAGGCCGCCGTCGACGGCGGTGTAGGCGCCGGTGCCGACGAAAACCGCGTCGTAGTCGGCAAGCAAGGTCTCAAAATCCACATCGCGACCCACCTCGGTGCGCAAATGAAAGACCACGCCCATCGCTTCCAACACCGAACGGCGCGTCGCCATGACGTCCTTTTCCAACTTGAACGGCGGAATCCCGAAGGTCAGCAAGCCGCCAATTTCTTCGTAGCGATCAAAGACATGCGCGGCGATACCGGCGCGGGCCAAACGGTCGGCACAGGCCAGGCCCGCGGGTCCGGCGCCAATCACCGCTACGCGTTTGCCAGTCGCACGCACGTTCGACAGGTCTGGACGCCATCCTTGTGCAAACGCGGTATCGACAATGTATTTCTCGATCGAGCCGATCGTCACCGATTCGAATCCGGTGTTGAGCGTGCACGCGCCCTCGCAGAGGCGATCCTGCGGACAGACGCGACCACACACCTCTGGCAGCGGATTGGTTTCGTGCGCCAGCTCGGCCGCCTCAAACAGTCGGCCTTCGCGCACGAGGGTCAGCCAGTTTGGAATGTAGTTGTGCACTGGGCACTTCCACTCGCAGTACGGGTTGCCACAGTCGAGGCAGCGCGCCGATTGCTCGACGGAACCAGACTCGTCATAGCTGCCGTAAATTTCCTTCCAACCGAGCACGCGAATGGGTACCGATAGTTCGCGCGGCATCTTGCGCGGGACGTCGAGGAACTGGAATGGCATCAATTTCATGCCGCGTTCCTCAGCGTGGCAACCAGCGATTCGAGGCTGGCGGCCTTGGGTTTGACTAGCCAGAAGCGGCCAGCAACATCGCGGAAATCCTCGAGCAATTCCTGGCCCCAAGCGCTACTGGTAAGGCCGACGTGGGTGCGGATCAGGTTGCGCAAATGCTGGCGATGGTTTTCCATGCCTTCGGGCGTAATGCGCAGCACGTCGATGAGTTCGTGGTTGTAGCGATCGACGAAATCGCGATCGATATCGAGCACGTAGGCCATGCCACCGGTAAAGCCCGCGCCGAAATTAAGACCGGTGCGGCCGAGCACGACGACGACACCACCGGTCATGTACTCGCAGCCGTGATCGCCGACACCTTCAATAATGGCGGTGGCGCCGGAGTTTCGCACTGCAAAGCGCTCGCCGGCGCGGCCAGCAGCAAACAATTCGCCGCCGGTGGCTCCGTACAAACAGGTGTTGCCCATGATCGGCGTGTCGCGGGCAACGAAGCGCGATTCCGGCGACGGCTGCAGTACGATGCGACCGCCGGCCATACCCTTGCCGACATAGTCGTTGGCGTCGCCAAC
>JBBSAA010000191.1:0-5331 GCA_038252715.1 Lysobacterales bacterium
ATGTCGCCGAACCAGATCAACAGCGCATGTGCCAAGCCAATTGCCAGCAGGGCCAACGTGCGCCGCAGATAGACCGGGACGAAGGGGCGGCCTGCGCGCGCAGCCCGCTGCGCCATCACCGCAAACCCCATGCCGAACAATAGCGAGAACAGCGTGTAGAACTTTCCCTGCACGAAGATATAGATCAGGGCATCGACCCAGCGGTCAATTCCTATGTAATGAGGATTGAGGCCGCTCATCGACTCTTCCATTGGCGAGACGAAGGCTTCGATGTTCATCAAGAAGATGCCCAGCAGCGCGAAACCGCGCAGAACGTCCATCGCTTGGATGCGTTCGTCGGGCGCGACCGGCGCCATCGCGATGGGTGGGCTCATGATGCCGTCCTTCCTGACCAGAACTGGCAGAATCATTGATCGATTGCGCGCCTGTTGCAAGCCGGGATCGGGCACAACAAGCCATAAAAAGCCCCGCCGAAGCGGGGCTCTGTTCGCGGCCAGCGCTGCGCTTCAGCGCAGGCCGGTCTCGTTGCGGGCGATAACCAATCGCTGGATTTCCGAAGTGCCTTCGTAAATTTCGGTGATCTTGGCATCGCGGAAGTAGCGCTCAAGCGGCATTTCCTTGGAATACCCCATGCCGCCGTGGATTTGCACCGCCTGATGGGTGATCCACATTGCCGCTTCGGACGCCGTGAGCTTGGCCACCGAGGCTTCAGTGCTGAAGCGGCCACCGGACTTTTCGGTCTCGCCCTTCATCCATGCAGCTCGCAGCGTCAGCAACAGCGATGCATCAAGCTTGCACTTCATGTCCGCGATCTTGGCCTGCGTCATCTGGAAGGTGCCGATCGCGACGCCGAAGGCCTTGCGCTCCTTGACGTAGGACAGTGACGCCTCGTAGGCGGCGCGGGCAATGCCGATCGCCTGCGCGGCAATGCCAATGCGGCCGGCATCAAGCACACCCATCGCGATTTTGAAGCCCTCGTTCTCGACGCCTAGCAGCTCGTCCGGAGCGGCAACGTAGTCCTGGAACTCGATCTCGCAGGTGGCCGACGCGCGAATGCCGAGCTTGGGCTCGGTCTTGCCGCGGTGAAAACCGGGTTTGGCGGTGTCGATCATGAACGCGGAAATGCCCTTGGGACCCTTTTCCGGGTCGGTCATCGCGAACAACACGATGTACTTGGCGACTGGGCCGGAGGTGATCCAGCTCTTCTTGCCGTTGATGACGAAACTGCCGTCGGCCTGCCGGACTGCGCGGCAACGCATCGCCGTGGCATCCGAGCCCGACTGCGGCTCGCTGAGCGCAAACGCGCCGATTTCGCGACCCTCGGCAATCGCGCGCACATACAGCTGCTTCTGCGCCTCGGTGCCGGACTTGAGGATGCCGTTGCAAAACAGCGAATTATTGACCGAGACAATCGTCGAATGTGCGCCGTCACCGGCCGCGATTTCGATCAGGGCCAGCACATAGCTGATCGTGTCCATGCCGGCACCGCCATATTCGGCCGGCACTTCGATGCCCATCAGCCCGGCTTCGCCCAAGGTGCGGATGTTGTCGAGCGGGAATTCGCCGGTGCGATCATGATGCTCGGCGCTCGGCGCGATTTTTTCCTGGGCGATCCGGCGCGCGACGTCCTGGATCATCAGCTGCTCTTCGGTGAATCGGAAATCCACGGCCGTGCCTCATTGGGTACTGGAAGCCGAAGATTGTACGGCCCGGAGCACCCTCCCCTCCAGCGCGAAGATGTCGTGCCTAAGTGAAGACCCGCCTTGACGCCCGCCCGGGCCCGGCCTAACCTTCTTCATCTTTGAATCCGGATGAAAGGATATAGCTTTGGATCTCGACGCTTGGTCTGCCTGTCTACGCGTACTCGCCGATCCAACCCGGGTTCGGCTGCTGGCCCTGCTTGAGCGCGAGGAACTCACTGTCGCCGAGCTATCGGCCGTCACCCGCTTGGCGCAGCCCAGGGTCTCAACCCACCTGGCCAAGCTCAAAGACGCCGATCTGGTCCGCGATCGCCGAGCTGGTGTATCGGCCTATTACCGATTCAATGAAGAATCGCTGGAAAAGGCCGAGCGCGCGCTTTGGGAAGCCCTGCGTGCCGGCACCGATGATCCCCTCCTGCGTCAAGACGCCGAGCGCCTGACTGGCGTATTGGCGTCCCGCTCGTCGGACCAGAACTGGGCTGACTCCGTGGCTGGGGACATGGAACGTCACTATTCCCCCGGTCGCACCTGGGAGGCCTTGGCACGTGCTGCGCTGCCGATGCTGGCACCGGGCGACGTGCTCGACATCGCATCCGGCGACGGCGTGCTGGCCGAACTGCTGGCGCCGCACGCCAAGCGCTACGTGTGCATCGACAACAGCAGCAAGGTCGTGCTCGCTGCCAGCGAGCGCCTGCGCCGGCTAGAACATGTGGACGTCCGCGAAGGCGACATGCAACACCTGCCTTTCGACAAGCCGCAGTTCGACCTGGTGCTGCTGATGCACGCACTGACCTATGCCGACAAGCCCGCACAAGCCGTCGCTGAAGCAGCGCGCGTGCTGCGTAAAGGTGGCCGCCTGCTTTTGACCTGCCTCGCCAAGCATGAACATAAGGCGGCGGTGACGCCGTACGGCCACGTTAACCTCGGTTTCACCGAAAAAGAGCTGCGTAAATACGCCGAGAAGGCCGGTCTGGTGGTGCAGGTATGTGAAGTGGTCACGCGCGAGAAGCGTCCGCCCCATTTCGAAGTGATTACGCTGTCGGCGAGCAAGCCGTGATTTTCCGGAATTCGGAATCCAGCATTTACGTTTGATCCGTATGCCCATGAAGGTCGTCGACTCCGCAAACGCGGGACTGACGAGAAACGATTCGCCAAGCTTGCTGATGACTCCTGAGGAAAAGCTTTGAACGTGTTGCCCTGGAAAAACCCGACCCGCGTCGCCCTGCTTGAAAAGGCCCTAACCGAACGAATCCTTGTGATCGACGGCGCGATGGGCACCATGATCCAGCGCCACGAGCTAGACGAAGCTGGGTATCGCGGTCAGCGATTTGCAGAAGGCTTCGACGGCACGCAATTTTCCGAGGGCCACCATCACGGCCCCGATTGCGGCTGCGCGGGTGACTTGAAGGGCAATAACGACCTGCTCACCCTGACCCAGCGCGGGATTATCCGCGACATTCACTTGGGCTACCTCGAGGCCGGTGCCGACCTGATCGAGACCAATACCTTCAATTCCACGCGGGTCTCGCAAGCGGACTACAAACTCGAGCACTTGGTCGTCGAACTTAATTTCGAAGCGGCACGGCTGGCGCGCGAATGCTGCGACCTTATCGAGGCCCGCGACCCTGCCAAGCCCCGCTTCGCGATTGGCATCCTTGGCCCCACCTCGCGCACTGCGTCGATCAGCCCGGACGTCAATGACCCAGGCTTTCGAAATACCAGCTTTGATGAACTGTGCGAGAACTATGTAGAAGCCGCGCGCGCGCTGATTGACGGCGGCTGTGACGCGATCATGGTCGAGACGGTATTCGACACCCTCAATGCGAAAGCCGCACTGTACGCGCTGGAACTGTTGTTTGAAGAGCTTGGCTTGCGCGTTCCGATCATGGTTTCAGGCACCATCACTGACCTCTCTGGCCGCACGCTGTCGGGGCAGACGGCTGAAGCGTTTTGGTACTCGATGCGCCACGCGCGTCCGCTGTCCATTGGCCTGAACTGCGCGCTTGGCGCGAAAGACCTGCGCGCCCACGTCGACATGCTGTCGCAAGTCGCCGACACCTATGTCAGCGCGCATCCCAACGCCGGCCTGCCGAACGCGTTTGGCGGCTACGACGAAGGACCCGAGGAAATGGCGCACGTGTTGCGCGAGTTCGCCGAGGCGGGCTTGCTCAATATTGTCGGCGGCTGCTGCGGCACCACGCCGCCGCATATCAAGGCAATCAGCGAAGCGGTCGCCGGTCTGCCGCCGCGTGCACTGCCCGAAATTGCGCCCTACACGCGGCTCTCAGGCCTGGAGCCGTTCGTCATCACGCCCGACACCAACTTCGTCAATGTCGGTGAACGCACCAATGTCACCGGCTCGGCCCAGTTCAAGAAGCTGATTCTTGAAAGCCGCTTCGACGAAGCATTGGTCGTGGCGCGTCAGCAGGTCGACAGCGGCGCGCAAGTCATCGATATCAACATGGACGAAGGCATGCTCGATGCCGACACCGCCATGCCGCGCTTCCTCAAATTGATTGCCGCAGAACCCGACATCTCGCGCGTGCCGGTGATGATCGACTCCTCCAAATGGAGCGTGATCGAGGCCGGTTTGAAATGCGTGCAAGGCAAAGCAATCGTCAACTCCATCTCAATGAAGGAAGGCGAAAAGGCGTTCTTGGACCATGCCCGCAAGGTCAAGCGCTATGGCGCGGCCGTGGTGGTGATGGCCTTCGACGAGGTCGGCCAGGCCGACACCTATCAGCGCAAAGTGGAGATTTGCTCGCGCGCCTACCAACTGTTGACCGAAGAGGCCGGGTTGTTGCCCGAAGACATCATCTTCGATCCCAACATTTTCGCTATTGCTACCGGCATCGAAGAACATAACGATTACGCGGTTGCCTTCATCGAGGCCACCCGCGAGGTCAAGCGTCGTTTCCCGCTCAGCCATGTCTCCGGCGGCGTCTCGAATGTCAGTTTCAGCTTCCGCGGCAACAACGCCGTGCGTGACGCGATCCACTCGGTGTTCCTGTATCACGCGATTGCCGCGGGCATGGACATGGGCATCGTCAACGCCGGCGGCCTGCCGATTTACGACGACTTGGATCCAGCGCTACGCAAAGCGGTCGAAGACGTGGTGTTAAATAGCGACCCGGACGCGACTGAACGCCTGCTCACCGAGGCTGAGAAACATAAATCCAAGAAAGGCGAAATCAAGGGCGAGGACTTGGCTTGGCGCGAGAAAACCGTCGTCGAGCGCCTCAAGCACGCGCTGGTGCACGGCATCGATAAGTTTGTCGAAGAGGACACCGAGTTGGCACGACTCGACGTCGAGAAGCCGCTTGAGGTGATCGAAGGCCCGCTGATGGCGGGCATGAACGTGGTCGGCGATTTGTTCGGCGCCGGAAAAATGTTCTTGCCGCAAGTGGTGAAGTCGGCGCGCGTGATGAAAAAAGCGGTTGCGCATCTGATCCCGTTCATCGAGGAAGAAAAAATCCGCAGCGGCAACGCCGGCAAGCCCAAGGCCAAGATCCTGATGGCCACCGTCAAGGGCGACGTGCACGACATTGGCAAGAACATCGTCGGCGTGGTGTTGGCCTGCAATAATTTTGACGTCGTTGACCTCGGGGTGATGGTGCCCACGCAAACCATC
>JBBSAA010000192.1:0-5325 GCA_038252715.1 Lysobacterales bacterium
AAGCAAGCGGCTTGCCGGTGCTGCGTACCAGTGATTCGCGCAATCTCAAGCCCGGGCAATGGGTGCTCGCGATTGGCTCCCCGTTCGGCTTCGATCATTCCGTGACCGCCGGCGTTGTCAGCGGCCTGGGTCGGCCCAGCGTCGACGGCAGCCAGCAGTACGTGCCCTTCATCCAAACCGACGTCGCGATCAATCGCGGCAATTCCGGCGGCCCGCTGCTCAACACCCGCGGTGAAGTGGTCGGCATTAATTCACAGATTTTCAGCAATTCTGGCGGCTATATGGGCGTGAGCTTCGCCATTCCGATTGAAGTAGCGATGAATGCAGTGCAGCAGCTCAAGGCCACCGGCAAGGTCACGCGTGCACAGTTGGGCGTGAATATCGCCGACGTCAATCGTGAGCAACTTACCGAGCTGGGCCTGACCCGAGCCTCGGGCGCCTACATCGCGGCGGTGCAGAACAATAGTTCGGCTGCCAAGGCCGGAATTCGCCCGGGCGACGTGATCCTCGCCTTCAACGGCAAGGAAATCGGCAGCGCCTCGGAGCTGCCGCCGCTGGTCGGTGCCTTGGTGCCGGGCAGCCGTGCCAGTGTGAAATTGTTCCGTGACGGCAAACCCATGGATGTGGTGGTGACGCTAGCCACCCTCGTGGATGCCACCGCTGGCGCGACCGCGAGCTCGCCGCCTTCTGCGCCCGCCACGGACCTCAATTCGCTGGGACTGGTCGTCGGCGCCGTAGACGCTGGCACCCGCAGCAAGCTGGGCCTGTCGGCAAACGAAGGCGTGCGGATTGCGCGGGTCGCCAGTCTGGCAGCGCGCCAAGCCGGGCTGAATGCCGGCGATGTGGTGCTCCAGGTCGGTAAGACCGCCGTTGCCAGCCCGTCGGAATTTGAAGCGGCACTCAAGGGTGTGAAGGCGGGAGACCGCGTGCGGCTATTGGTCCGGAACGCCCAGAGCACCGGCCTGGTCACGGTAGTCGCGCAATAACCGCGTTTGTCGTCAGCGTCCGGGGCCGGCCTGTTCAGGGCGGGCCGTGCCCCGGGGCGCTGTGCGATAATGCCGCGTTAACATCTCCAGACGGCTGCGCGCCGCTCCCATGCATCTAATTCGCAATTTCTCGATCATCGCCCATGTCGACCACGGCAAGTCCACGCTGGCTGATCGCATAATCCAGCTATGCGGCGGCTTGCAGGCGCGTGAAATGGAAGCGCAGGTTCTCGACTCGAATCCGATTGAGCGCGAACGTGGCATCACCATCAAGGCGCAGTCGGTGTCCTTGCCGTACACCGCACGCGATGGGCTGACCTATCAGCTGAACTTCATCGACACGCCAGGCCACGTGGATTTCAGTTACGAAGTGTCGCGTTCATTGGCGGCCTGCGAAGGCGCGCTGTTGGTTGTTGACGCGGCGCAGGGCGTCGAGGCGCAGTCCGTCGCCAATTGCTACACCGCGGTCGAGCAGGGGCTGGAAGTGATTCCGGTGCTCAACAAGATCGATCTGCCGACGGCCGATATCGAGAAGGTCAAGGCAGAGATCGAAGCGGTCATCGGCATCCACGCCGAAGACGCAGTATCGATCAGCGCCAAGACTGGCTTGAACGTGGTCGAGGTGCTGGAGGCTATCGTCAAGCGCATCCCGCCGCCGGCGCCGCGCGGCAGCGATCAGCTGCAGGCGCTGATCATTGACTCATGGTTCGACAACTACCTCGGCGTGGTGTCGCTGGTGCGCGTCATGCAGGGCAGCATCAAGCCGGGCGACAAGATCCTGGTGATGTCCACCGGCCGTTGGCACCTAGTCGACGACGTCGGCGTGTTCACGCCCAAGCGCAAATCCATGCCCAAGCTTGGCGCCGGTGAAGTGGGCTGGATCAACGCATCGATCAAGGACGTGCACGGCGCGCCGGTCGGCGACACGCTGACCCTGTTGGCCGATCCGGCCAGCGCGCCGCTGCCGGGCTTCCAGAAGATGCAGTCGCGCGTTTTCGCCGGTCTTTTCCCGGTCGATGCGGAAGATTACCCAGCGTTGCGCGAGGCCCTGGAAAAACTCAAGCTCAACGACGCCGCACTCAATTTCGAGCCCGAAAGCTCGGAAGCGATGGGCTTTGGGTTCCGCTGCGGTTTCCTTGGCATGCTGCACATGGAAATCGTGCAGGAGCGCCTTGAGCGTGAATACAACCTCAATTTGATCACCACCGCACCGACAGTGATCTACGAGGTGCTGACCACCGACGGCACCATCCTGCCGCTCGACAACCCGGCCAAGCTGCCGCCGGTCAACAAGATCCAGGAAATCCGCGAGCCGATCATCCTCGCGACCATCCTGACGCCACCCGAGTATGTCGGCAACATCATCACCCTGTGCGAAGAAAAGCGCGGCTCGCAGCAGGGCATCAACTACATGGGCAGCCAGGTACAGATCAGCTATGAGCTGCCGATGGCCGAAGTCGTGCTGGATTTCTTTGATCGCCTCAAGTCGGTGTCGCGAGGCTATGCCTCGCTCGACTACCATTTCCTGCGCTTCGAAGCGGGCCCGTTTGTGCGCGTGGACGTGTTGATCAACGGTGACCGCGTGGATGCGATGTCGATGATCTTGCATCGTGCGCATTCTGATCGCCGCGGTCGCGAGCTGTGCGAAAAGATGAAGGACCTGATCCCGCGACAGATGTTCGACGTGGCGATTCAAGCCGCAGTGGGCGCCCAGATCATTTCGCGTTCCACGGTCAAGGCAATGCGAAAGAATGTGCTGGCCAAGTGCTACGGCGGCGACGCCACGCGCAAGAAGAAGCTCATTGAGAAGCAGAAAGAGGGCAAGAAGCGCATGAAGCAGTTCGGCAAGGTCGAGATCCCGCAGGAGGCCTTCCTGGCCGTCTTGCAGTCCGACAACAAATAATCACGATCCCCCAAGGACCGCCCCTTTGAAACTCGATTTCGCCCTGATCCTCACCGTTCTCTCCGCCCTAACCGGCATTGTCTGGCTGGCTGATCGGCTGTTCTTTGCCAAGAGCCGCAACCTGATGGTTCGCGATGGCGAGGAAGTGGCAGAGCCGATGATCGTCGACTACTCGCGCTCTCTTTTCCCGGTGCTGTTTCTGGTGCTGGTGCTGCGTTCGTTCTTGGCCGAGCCGTTCCGTATCCCGTCCGAGTCAATGATGCCCAACCTTCTGGTTGGTGATTTCATCTTGGTCAACAAATACTCTTACGGCATCCGCTTGCCCGTGCTCAATACCAAGGTGATCTCCTTAGGCGAGCCCAAGCGTGGCGACGTGGTGGTGTTTCGCTACCCCGGCAACCCAGCGATGGTCGGGACTGACCCCGATGTTGGCGTGGACTACATCAAGCGCATCATTGGCCTGCCTGGCGACACGATCGAGGTGACCGAGGACCAAGTGACGGTCAACGGCAAGCCGTTCTTGTACGAACCGGCCGGCATTTTCGTTGGCAGCGGGCCGTCCATGAACTCCAATGGCACCCCGATCGTGCGGGAACTGTTGCCCGGGCACGACCACACCATCCTCGACGAACCCGGTCACAGCCCGTTCCAGCCCAACTCCTGGATCGTGACGCCCGGCCATTATTTCGCCATGGGCGACAACCGTGACCACAGCGCCGACAGCCGCGAGTGGGGCCTGGTGCCCGAAGAAAACCTGGTCGGCCGGGCGATGCTGATCTGGCTCAACTGCAGCGGCTGGGTTTGCAGCAATGGTTTCGATTACACACGGATTGGCGATACCATCCGCTAGCCAACACGGCCATTCTCCGGGGACAGGTCATGGACAAGAAACAGCGCGGCATTACTTTGATGGGTTTTATCTTCGCGCTCATCGTGGCGGCGTTCTTCGCCCTCATCGCGATGAAGCTCGTGCCCGTCTACAGCGAGTTCTTTAGCGTTAAATCGTCGATGAAGGCCATTGCCAATGAGGGTTTGGGCGAGAAAGACATCTCCGAGATCCAGAAAGCGCTGCAGCGCAAATTCGATATCGATTACGTCGATTCGGTCACTGCCAAGCAGGCCAAGATCGTCCCGGGCACGGGCGGCAAGCAGCTGAACATGAACTATGAAGTCCGCAAGCCGTTCGTCTACAACGTCGATTTCGTGGTCAAGTTCGATTATTCCGTCGATCTCTGACGCGATGGCCGAAGATTTCGGCCATCGTTTTGCCGACCCTGGCCTGTTGCGGCAGGCCCTGCGCCATCGAAGTGCCGGCGTCCCCAACAACGAACGGCTGGAGTTCCTTGGCGACGCTTTGGTCAACTTGATCGTGGCCGAGGCGCTGCATGCGCGCTGGACTCGCGCTGATGAAGGCGAATTGACCCGCGCGCGTGCCAGCTTGGTGCGCGAATCGTCCTTGGCCGAGATTGCCCGTGGCCATGGCTTGGGTGACCGGATTGAACTGGGGCCCGGCGAGCTCAAGAGCGGCGGCCACCGCCGCGATTCGATCCTTGCTGACGCGCTAGAAGCCATCGTCGGAGCGATTCACCTCGACGCCGGTTTCGACGCCTGCCGCCGCGCCGTGCTGCCGTGGTTCGAAACCCACATTGCCCAATTGCCGGTCGGCAAGGTGGGCAAGGATCCGAAAACGCGGTTGCAGGAATGGCTGCAGGCGCGGCAATGGGATCGTCCTGCCTACACCTTGGTCAAGGCTTGGGGCCAAGATCATGAGCGCACCTTCGTGGTCAGTTGCTCGCTAGTCCAGCCACCGGTCCAGGCCGAAGCCGAAGGCGCCTCGCTGCGCGCCGCCGAACAAGCCGCCGCCGACCTGGTGCTGGCGCAATTGGAACCACCGCTATGACCGCTCCCTATCGCGCCGGCACCATCGCCGTCGTCGGCCGACCCAATGTCGGCAAATCCACCCTGATCAACGGCCTTGTCGGCGCCAAGGTCAGCATCGTGTCGCCGCGACCCCAGACTACGCGCCATCGGCTGCTCGGAATCGCTACATTTGATGAGGGCCAGCTGATGCTGGTCGACACGCCGGGAATCCACGGCAAGCTGACCAATGCCATGAACCGCTACATGAATCGCGCCGCTCGTGGTGCGGTATCGGACGTTGACGCGGCAATCCTCGTGATCGAAGCCGGGCGCTGGTATGACGACGACGCTTTGGCGTATGCCGCCCTGCGCAATTCGAGCGTGCCTTGCGTTTTGGTAATCAACAAGGTTGATAAAATCGTCGACAAGGGCAGCCTGTTGCCCTTCATCACGCAAGTAACGCTCGAGCGCGAGTTCGCCGCCGTGCATCCGATTTCGGCCAGCAAGCGCAAGGGTACCGATGCCTTGGTCAAGACCTTGATCGGCCTGATGCCGGAGTCCGAAGCGCATTACCCT
>JBBSAA010000193.1:0-5321 GCA_038252715.1 Lysobacterales bacterium
GTACGCCGAACTGCTGGCGCAGGCCGATGCGATCTTCATTGAGGAACTGCGCAAGGCCGGCCTCTACGATAAGACCTCGCAGGCGTTCGCGGTCTTTCTGCCGGTCAAATCGGTGGGGGTCGTCGGCGATGCGCGGGCGTATGAATGGGTCATCGCACTGCGCGCGGTCGAGACCGTGGACTTCATGACGGCGCAGTGGGCGCATATGCACTACGAGTTTTTGGATATCTGCTCACGCCGTTTAATCTATGAGTTACGAGGTGTTTCTCGCGTAGTTTATGATATTAGCGGCAAGCCACCGGCGACGATTGAGTGGGAATGAGCTACCCGCAGCGGTCTGGCTTTCCAAGGTTCCAAACGCATTTTCACTCTCGGCATCCCAGCGAAAGATTCTCGTCATCCCAGCGAACGCTGGGATCCATGTGAGCAAGTGGCGGAGTCGAGACTTCGCTGACATGACACCGTCGAGCAGCACACGGCCCCGTTGATGATCGAGCAGCCTTCCAATCCGGACTTTACCGCCGACGACCAGCGCTGGATGCGGCATGCCCTCGCACTGGCCGATCGCGCACAAAGTGAGGACGACGAGATTCCAGTTGGCGCCGTGCTTATTGGCGCAGACGGCGAGCTACTTGCCGAAGGCTCGAATCGCAATATCACCGAGCATGACCCCAGCGCGCATGCGGAAATCGTCGCGATGCGGCGCGCTGGCGCGCGTCTAGGCAACCACCGATTGCTGGGCAGCACGCTGTACGTCACCCTGGAACCTTGCGCGATGTGCGCCATGGCCATGGTGCATGCCCGCGTCGCGCGCGTGGTTTATGCCGCGGCCGACCCCAAAACCGGCGCCGCCGGCAGCGTGTTTGATTTGCTCGCCGATCCGCGCCACAACCATCGGATCATCGTCGCTGGCGGACTGCTAGCGGAGGAGGCGAGTGCAAAGCTCACCGCCTATTTTCGCGGCAAACGTGGCAAGCCTGCGGGCTGAAGAAGGGCTTGGTCGCCAGCAAGCTGGCTCCTACGGGGCGCGCGTAGGAGCCAGCTTGCTGGCGATAGGAAACCTTTAGAGCCAGTATCGAGCAGGGGCGCGCTTGGTCCCCTGTTACTTCGGCAGCTTGTCCTTCGCCAGCTCCGCAGCAATCTCGACGTCCAGTGTCGACAGCGCCAGCCGCGCCTCCCGGCCCAGATTGATCGATGCCGCCAGCACCAGCAGCACGCCGGCAACCGCCAATATCGTCGGCAGCATATCCAGCCGGTAGCCGACAAATTGGTCGACCGCGATCGCCAAACTGGTGCCCACGAACGCCGCCATTGCCATGTACAGCATTTGTAGGGCATTCAATACGATTCGTGCTCGTCGTTTGTGCTGCGCGATCTTGCCTTCCATGTGCGCGCGCGCGGCAGCGCCCACGGTGTGCTGCAGTTCGGCGATCAACGTGCGCATGCGATCAACCACGCGCGCCAGGCGACCGTTGGAGGAAACCAGCAGAGAACTGGTGGCAGTCAGGAAGAAGGCCGGCGTAATCATCGCTGATACGACCGAATAGTGTTCCGAGCTCAGGGCGATTGGCAGCGGCATGGGGCTCCATAAGTTCGGGACAGGCCACGGTATGATGCCCGCGCCACCGCCCATGATGCGAGCCCGTATGTCCGAAGCCCACCCCGACAACCTGATCTGGATCGACTTGGAAATGACCGGGCTCGATCCCGACAGCGATTCCGTGATCGAAATCGCTACCTTGGTCACCGATGCGAACCTGAACGTGCTGGCCGAAGGGCCGGAATACGCAGTCTCGCACCCGCTGTCGCGCTTGGAGGCGATGGACGAGTGGAACCGCGGCACGCACCGCAAGTCCGGACTGTGGGATCGGGTGCTGGCCAGTCAGGTGACCATGGCCCAGGCAGAAGCGCTGACGGTCGATTTCCTGTCGGCTTGGGTGCCTGCCGGCAAATCGCCTATTTGCGGCAACTCTATCTGCCAGGACCGGCGCTTCCTAGTTCGGCATATGCCGCGGCTGGAGCGCTATTTCCACTACCGAAACCTCGACGTCAGCACGCTCAAGGAGCTGTCTAGACGCTGGTCGCCTGATGTCCAGAGCGGGTTTCACAAGACGGGCGCACACACGGCAATGTCCGATATACGCGAATCGGTCGCCGAGCTAGCTTATTATCGGCAGCATATGGGGCGACTCGGCGGCACGTCGTCCTGACGATCCGTCTGTTTGGGGGCAGGGGATGAGATTTCTGGTTTGGTGCGTCTTGCTGCTGGGCCTGATGGCGCCAGTTGCGCAGGCGATCGATGAAAAACCATTGGCGACGTACTCGCGCGAAGTCTGGACGACGCGGGACGGCCTGCCGCACAACCTCGTCAATGGCATTGCCCAGACGCAGGACGGCTACCTATGGTTCGCCACTTGGGAAGGCGTAGTTCGCTACAACGGCCAGGAATTCCGCGTCTTCGGGCGCCAGAACGTGCCCGAGCTGCAAGACAACGGCATTCGCTCGGTCAGCGTTGGCAAGAGCGGGGCGCTGATCCTTGGCACGTCGCGTGGCGGTGTCACCGTCAAGCGCGGCGAGAAGTGGCAAACATACACGCGCAAGAACGGCCTAAGCCAAGACGAAATCATGGCGGCGATCGAAGATCGTGCTGGCCGCCTCTGGGTCGCCACAGAAAGTGCTGGCGTCAATCGCATCAGCAATGGCCAAGTGCGCGTGTTCGGCGAAGCGGACGGCCTGCCGGAAGGCACGATTTACTCCTTGACCGAAGACGGCAATGGCGCCGTCTGGGTCGGCACTCGGCAGGGGCTGGCGCGTATCGAAGGTGACCGAGTGCAGCTGTTTGGCCGCGCGCAAGGGCTGCCGGCCGGCGCGACGTTCGCAGTGCAGATGGCGCCCAAGGGCGGCCTATACGTGGGCACCGAGCACGGCGTTTACTTTGGTGAAAATGGCCGCTTCCGCAGGTTGTCGGAGACTTTCCCGGAAGAAGCCATTCCCAGCTTGCAAGTCGACACCGGCGGATCACTGTGGATCGGCACCGTTAATCGCGGCCTGATGCGCTGGAACGGCAGCAAGCTCGATATCTTCGATACCGAGGCAGGACTGCCGAACAATCGCGTCGCGTCCTTGTTTGCAGACCGCGAGGGCAGCCTGTGGGTAGGCACGAACGCTGGCCTGCTGCGCTTTGCCGATACGCCGTTCGTGACGATGGACATGCACAACGGCCTGTCCGACGACTACGTGCGCTCGGTCATTGAAGGTCGCGATGGCTCGATATGGATTGGTACTGCACGTGGCCTGGATCACTACAAGGATGGGGTGGTCACTGCCCAGAAGGACGGCTCGACCGACCAGGTGCTGAGCCTGACCGAAGATCGCGACGGTAGCCTGTGGGTTGGCACGTATTCAACCGGGCTTGTGCATTGGATCAATGGCGCGCCGGCGGAATCCATCTCCGCCGACGATGGCTTGCCGGGCAACCAAGTGCGCGCACTGACCCAGACTAGCGATGGCGCGCTGTGGATCGGCACGTCCACCGGGCTGGTTCGGCGTTTCAACGGGAAAATGCAGCTGTACAAGCAGGTCGATGGCCTGCCGCGCGATTTCATCATGGCCCTGCATGAGGCGAAAGACGGCACCTTATGGGTTGGCACGGCCAATGGCTTGGCCTATATCAAGGACGGCAAAATTTCGGCGGTGTCGCTCAGGGGGCTCGATGACGCCCAGGATGTGTTTGGCATCCATGAAGATGCCGATGGCACGCTCTGGTTTGCGACCGACCGTGGCCTGCTGCGTCGAAAAGACGGCAAGATGGCCATCTTGGGTGTCCCCGGTGGACTTCCGGTAACGACCGTGTTCCAAGTGGTTACCGATAACTACGGCAACTTTTGGCTGACGTCGAACTCCGGCGTGATCTACGTGCGGCGCGACCACGTCAATGCCGTGCTGGACGGTCGCAGCAAGACGCTCGACTACCAGCAGTTTGCAGAGGCCGACGGAATGGCCAGCGCACAGTGCAATGGTGGTTCCAGTCCTGCGGCGCTGCGCGCGCGGGATGGCGCTATTTGGGTTGCGACTGCCAAGGGCGTCGCGATCGTTCAGCCCGATCAGCTGTCGCGCTATCAAATGGCGCCGCCAGATGTGGTGATCGAGGGCATTCGCGTCGACGGGCAGGAATCGAGCGATAAACAGGCGCTGGTCCTGCCACCAGGCACCAAGAAGCTCGAGCTCGACTACGTCAGCTTGAGCTACCGCACTCCCGAGCAAATCCGCTATCGCTACCGCCTGGAGGGCTTCGACAACAACTGGGTTGAGCGGAACCAACTGCGCAACGCTCAATACACGAACCTCGCCCCCGGCAAATACGTGTTCAAGGTTAGCGCTGCGCTGCGCGGCAGCGGCTGGAGCCCGGAAACAGCGTCATTGAATTTCGAGATCCAGCCGCGCTTTTATCAGCGACCTTGGTTTCTACCCTTGGCTGGCTTGGCGTTTGCCCTCGTGCTGTATGGCTTGTATCGGGCCCGGGTCGCCAGCCTCGAAGCGAAGGAGCGCGAGCTCAGCTCGATCGTTGCCGACCGAACCCGCGATTTGAGCGTAAAAAATGACCAGCTTGAGAATCTCAACCAGACGATTCGCCAGCAGTCCGAAGCGTTTGAAGTGCAGGCCCGCACCGACGCCCTGACTAGCTTGGCCAATCGTCGCAGCATGGACGAAACGCTTGCGCGCGCTTTCCAAGAGGCAGTTGAGCTCAATGAACCCTTGTGCTTCGCATTGCTCGACATTGATCACTTCAAATTGGTCAACGACGGCTATTCGCACGAAGTAGGTGACCAAGCCTTGCAGGTGGTTTCTCGCACGATGCTGGAGGTGCTGGGGCGCGAAAACGTAGCGCGCTGGCGCGGTGATGAGCGCATTGCCCGTTGGGGTGGCGAAGAATTCGCACTGCTGTTTCCGGGTCAAGACATCAATGCATCCGCGGCAAGCGCTGAACGCCTGCGTCGTGCCATCGAGTTGATCGACTGCAGTGACTTCGCTCCCGGCTTACGCATTACCGTGAGCATCGGCGTCGCCGAGCGCACCGGCCTGGCGCATCACGAACGCTTGGTGTCGCGCGCTGATCAAAAGCTTTACGAGGCAAAGAATTCGGGGCGGAATCGGGTCGTGATGTGACAATCAGTTCGCTCCCGTTGAACGAGAGTGCTGACCATCTGCTTCCTCCCCTAGAAGGGGAGAGATGACCATCCGCTCCCTCCCTTTCGCGGGGTGATGACTATCTGCTCCCTCCCCTTCAAGGGGAGGGCTGGGGAGGGGATGGGTCTGCGGCA
>JBBSAA010000194.1:0-5303 GCA_038252715.1 Lysobacterales bacterium
CCAGTGCGCGGCCACCCGGCTTGAGGATGCGGCGCATCTCGGCCAGGCCCTGTTGTTTATCGGTGACATTGCGCAAGCCAAAGGCAATGGTAACGAGATCGAAACTCGCGTCCGGAAACGGCAAGGCCTCGGCATTGAGCTGCACGTAACGCAGACCCTGCACCAAGCCGCGATCGGTGAGGCGGTCGCGACCAACATTGAGCATCTCGGCATTGATGTCGCCGATAATCACTTCACCCTTCTCGCCGACGCGCTCGTGCAGCAGCACGGCGATGTCGCCAGTGCCGCCGGCCAGGTCAAGCACGCGGTCGCCGCGCTTGACGCCCGAGGTCCCGACGAAATAGCGCTTCCATACTCGATGCACGCCGAGCGACATCAAGTCGTTCATCAAGTCGTATTTGGCGGCAACCGAAGAGAACACTTCGCCGACGAGCTTCTTCTTTTGCTCAAGCGGAACGTCGCGGAAGCCGAAATGGGTGGTCTGGTCGTCCATGCGGGCATTATCCCATGTCAGGCTGGGGCCTGTCCGGACTACAGGGGTAGGAGCGGCGTAAGACCGCGACTGACTCAGTTCGCCGCTCTCACCCTACTCGGGCAGACGGAACTGGAGATGCGCTGAGACTCGTCTACTTATCGCGGGCTTACGCCGCCCCTACAGGCAACGCCTCCGCTGTCGCGGGCTCACGCCGCTCCTACAGGTCTGTCGCGCTAACCCTCCCGCGTTTGGCCGCGAGCGTCTAGCTCGGCCAAGTAGGCCGGCCAACGGACGTCATACTCCCGACCCAATTCAAGCAAGGTCGTCCAGCTGAAGATGCCGCTGGCGTGGCCGTCGTCAAACACCAAGGTCACCGCGTAATTGCCGACCGGGTCGATCCGGCTGATGTTGACCTGGCGCTTGCCAGGCACTAGCACGCGTTGGCCAGGACCATGCCCCTGCACTTCGGCCGACGGCGACTCGACGCGCAGGTATTCGCAGGGCAACGTGTAACGCTCGCCGTTATCGAATGCGACCTCCAACGAATGTGACGCGCGGTGCAAGGTGATGTCAGTGGGACGTGGCGTGGTCATTGGTGCTCCGCTTGGGATGATCTTGCGTGGCGAGGTTCAATTTGCTCGGCCCGCACATTCTTTGCCGCGTCATCCTCGCGAACGCGAGGATCCTTCGTCTTTTAATCATGGTGCGAAAGTCTAGGGTGAAAGTCCATGGACCCTCGCGTTCGCGAGGATGACGACCGCCATATCTTCAGGCTTGGCTGGCAAGGGTGTCGTCCTTCCCGTCGCGCCTTACGTCCCCGTCCCGCCCTCGCCGGCATCGCGCTTGCGGCGCGCGCGCGGGTGCGCCGCATCGTAAACCTTGGCGAGATGCTGAAAATCCAGATGCGTATAAATTTGCGTCGTGGCGATATCAGCATGGCCCAACAGCTCTTGCACGCCACGCAGGTCGCCGGAGGATTCCAGCACATGGCTAGCAAACGAATGGCGCAATAAATGCGGGTAGATGCGCTTCCAAACGCCCTGCTGCTGTGCCAAGTGGCGCAGACGCAGCTGCACGGCACGGCCGCTGATGGGTTTGCCACCGCGCCCGGGAAAGACCGGCGCGTCCAATGCCGGCGCTGACTCGGTCTTCCAGTCGCCCAAGGCATTGCGTGCGTGGCTACCCACGGGCACCACGCGCGTCTTGCCACCCTTGCCGGTGATGCGCACCAAGCCGTCGTCAAGGTCGAGCTCGCGCCAGCGCAGCGTGCACAACTCGGTCAGGCGCAGGCCCGAGGAATAGAACAATTCGAGCATCGCGCGATCACGGCGACCCAGCGCGCCGTCGGTGGACACTTCGACCAAGCGTGCAGCCTCATCGGCGTCGAGCACCTGCGGCAATTTTCGTGGGGCTTTCGGCGCGCGAATGCCTTGCGCCGGGTTGCTAGCGAGCTCGCCATGCTTGAGCAAGTGGGTGAAAAAGCTGCGCAGCGCCGATAGTCGCCGCTGCAGGCTGGTGCCAGACAGGCCGCGTCGATGCTCGCCGGCAATGAAGCTGCGCAGCTGTTCGCCGTGCAGCGCGGCAAAGGTGGCAATACCGCTGTTTTCCATCCACGCGCTGAGGGCCAGCAAATCGCGCCGATAGTTGCTCAGCGTATTGGCCGACAGCCGCCGCTCGACCTCGAGGTGACGCAGGAACGCTTCGATCCGTGCGTTTAGCGCCGACACGGCCTCATTCCTGCGGGAAACGCGCCAGCGCCGTGGTGAACGCCTCACCCATCAGGCGCAGGAACAGCGTGCCCATGCCCGGGAAAAAGCGGTTGCCATCGCGGCTGCCAACGGCAATCAGGCCCACGCCCGGCAAGGGCAGCAAGGCAACCGACTGCGAGGACTCTTGTTCATCATCGAACAGCAGCTGCATTTTGTCGGGATTGAGTCGGCCGCAGATAGGCTCGTTGCCGGACAAGCAATCGCGGAAAGGCGCCATGCGCGCGTCTTTTTCTGGAATTACTTGCAGCCAGTCACCGTCGAGGCCACGGATGGCGTCGAACAGCACCACGCGCACTGAATCACCGGCGAAATCTTCGGCCAAGCTCGCGACCATCGCGCGCACGGTGCCAGCCGCCGTGTCCGCTCGCATCAGGGCCAACGCCAGCTGGTGCGTGCGCACGGCCAAGCGTTCGTTGTCCTGTGCGTTGCCGAACAGCTCATTGAGGCGGCGATTGAGCTCGCGATTCTTGTCACGCAGCACTTCCAGCTGATAACTGGCCAGCGATGCCGCCGGCCCATCCTCGCGTGGAACCACCATCGACAAGGCAAGATCCGGGAACTGCGCCAAGAATTTCGGATGTCGTCGCAGCCAGACGGCCACATCATGGGCGCCAAGGCGCTCGCTCTTTTCCTCGATCATCCCAACCACTCCCCTTCGAAGACAAATGCTGCTGGTCCCGCCATGCGCACGGCTGCGTCGTCGCGCGGCCAGGCAATGTCGAGTATGCCGCCGGGCAAGCGCACGCGCGCCAAACGGTCGGCGCGACCTTGCCGCACCAAGATAGCGAGCGCCGCGCAGGCACCGCTGCCGCAGGCCAGGGTTTCGCCAGCGCCGCGCTCATAAACCCGCAAATGAATATCGTCGCGGGCAACGATTTGTGCGAAACCCACATTGACGCCCTCGGGAAACACGCCCGAGTCCTGCAGTGCGCGGCCTAGCTCAGCCACCGGCGCACGGGCGATATCGCCAACAACGACTAAGGCATGCGGATTACCCATCGACACGGCGCCGAACACGACCGTCCGGCCGTTCACGGTCGTGGTGTATTCGTCGGATGAAGTAGCCAATAGACTCGAACCAAGCGGCGCCATCGGCACGCGCGAGGGTTCGAAATCAGGAACGCCCAGGTCCAAGGAGTAGCGGCCATCGCCAACATTCTCAACCTCGACGCGCCCTGCCGGGCTGTCGAGCGAAAACGTGGCGGCTGTTGCTGCACCATCGCGCACCAACCAAGCCGCGACGCAGCGCGCGCCATTGCCGCATTGCTGCGCAAGGCTGCCGTCGCTGTTCCAGATCCGGTAGCGCGCAACGGCGCCGGAGTGCTCAGGACTTTCGATCGTCAGCAACTGGTCGAACCCGACGCCGGTATGGCGATCGCCGATCGCGGCCGCTAAGGCCGCGGTGGGGGCACGTTCGCCATGGCGCAGATCGAGCACGACAAAATCATTGCCGGCGCCATGCATTTTGGAGAACCGCAGCCCCATCAGCGGCTACTTCGCCGCTTCAGCCGGCGGATCGGCCGGTTTCTGGTCAGGCTTCACAAGGTCACCCTTGTTGCCGCAGGCGGCGAGTTGGGCCAGCAGCAGCAGGGCCAAGAGCACAGCGGGGAGTCGGATTTTGGTCATGGGCGAAGTATAGCGGCAGTGATAGGCGTTGCTGGCAACAGGAGCCAAGACAGGCCAGGTCTTTAGCCTTGGCCGGACCAGCGGCCTGAGAGTGCGGCGTGGCTGGGCTTTCCCCGAAAAAAACTGCGCGCCTAAAAAACCGATCCTCGTCATCCCTTGCCCGCTACCCCCTTTTCCCACTACCCCCTATCCTCGTCATCCCAGCGAACGCTGGGATCCAGCTCTCCGCCCAAGGCCGTGGATCCCAGCGTTCGCTGGGATGACGACTTACGGGTGATTGCTAGCTTTCGCTGGGATGACGACTTGCTGGTGAGTAGTAGCGTTCACTGCGATGACGACTGACTGGTGATCGGTAGCGTTCGCTGCGATGACGACTTACTGGGGGTTGGTAGCGTTTGCTCAGATGACGGCTTGCTGATGGTTCCGGCTATCGCAGGAGTAATCGGCGTCCTTTAATGAAGATAAGTCGGTTCACCGGCGACCGAAGGCTGGGGACCGGCGACCGGACCAAACCTACTCAGCCACCCGCAGCTGCTGCAGCAAGAACGCGTAGTACTCGGAAATTTCGCGATAGCGCTGGAATCGCCCGGATTTTCCGCCGTGGCCAGCTTCCATGTTGGTACGGAATACGAGTGGATTCGTATCGGTCTTAAGCTCGCGCAGGCGGGCGACCCACTTGGCCGGCTCGTAATATTGCACCTGCGAATCCCACAGCCCGGTGCCCACGAACAGTGCCGGGTAACTTTGCTTGCCAACATTGTCGTACGGGGAATACGACAGCATGTAGTCGTAATACGCCTTCTGCTTGGGGTTGCCCCATTCGTCGAATTCATTCGTGGTTAGCGGAATGGATTCGTCGAGCATCGTGGTCACCACATCGACGAACGGCACTTGTGCGATCAAGACGCGATAGTCGTCCGACGCCATGTTCGCCACCGCGCCCATCAGCAAGCCACCGGCGCTGCCGCCTTGGCCAGCAACACGATCTTTCGCGGCAATGCCCTGCTTGACCAAGAAACGTGTGACGTCGATAAAATCTGTGAAGGTGTTCTTTTTCTTCAGCAGCTTGCCGTCCTCATACCAAGCGCGGCCCATTTCCTCACCGCCACGGATATGCGCGATCGCATACACCATGCCGCGATCGAGCAAGCTCACCGTGGACGCCGAGAATGCCGGATCCATCGACAAGCCATAACTGCCATAGGCGTATTGCAGCAAGGCGGCCGTGCCGTCTTTCTTGAAGCCTTTCTTGTAAACGATTGATACCGGCACCTTGATGCCATCGCGCGCCGTTGCCCAGAGGCGCTCAGTGACGTAGTTCGCCGGATCGTAGCCGCCCAAGACCGGTTCGCGCTTGAGCAGCTTGCGCTCGCCAGTGCGCATGTTGATTTCGTAGGTTGTCCTCGGGGTGGTCAGCGAGGTGTAGGTATAGC
>JBBSAA010000195.1:0-5280 GCA_038252715.1 Lysobacterales bacterium
CGGTATTTTTGGTCAGTTCAGTACTGCGGCAGCCAGCAATGACTGGGCCGATTACTTGTTTGTGCACGAATTCGGCCACCATTTTGCCGGGCTAGCCGACGAGTACTACACCTCTGACGTCGCGTATGAAACCGGCACCGTTCGTCCCGAGCCGTGGGAGCCCAATGTCACTACTTTGCGTGATCCGAAGCGGCTGAAGTGGGGCGCAAGTGTCACGCCGGGCACGGCGCTGCCGACCCCATGGCCGAAAGCGGCGTACGAGGCCTTTCAACATGACTATCAAGCCGAGCGCGCTGCCTTGCGCAAGGCGCAGCGGCCCGAGTCGGAGATGAGCGCCTTGTTCAATCGAGAGCGCAAATTCACCGATGGGCTGTTGTCGGCGGATCCGAATTTTGACCGTGTGGGCGCTTTCGAAGGGGCCAACTACGAGGCCAAGGGCTATTTTCGTCCGCAGATGCAGTGCCTGATGTTCGATCGCTCGGGCGCACTGTGTTCGGTGTGTCGCCAAGCAGTCAGCACGATTATTGACCTGTATTCACGCTGATCAGCCGCAATAGCGCGGTAAGTGCGCCGGTCTGGTGAGCGAAACTAGCGGGGTGCGACTTGCTTACCTCACCCTGCGGCGCCTGTCGTTGGAAAACGGGGCAGGGCGCACAGTTTCATCATTCAAAACGCGAACTTCGCCGAGTAATGAGACAAGTACGGCAGTTTTCAATCAAGCCCCGCTGACGTCGGGCCGGCATTGGGCTAAATTGTGCTTTCCGGCACGTGCCGGGCGAAGTGCAATGGCGGGCAGCATGTCAGCTTTTACTCAGATCAAAAATCGGCTGTCGCCATGAGCGCTGAGGGCGAGTCCAAGGTTCGCGTACTGATGGTCGATGACTCGCGCCTAATGCAGAAGGCGGCGCTCAAGATGCTGGGCGTTGAGTTTGATGTCATCACCGCCGATGACGGCGCTGACGGCTGGGCCAAGCTGCAGGCGGACCCAAGCATCCAAGTGGTATTTACCGACCTGTCGATGCCGCGTATGGACGGGTACGAATTCTTGCAGGCAGTGCGCGGCGCGTCGGACGCTGCCGTGTCGAACCTGCCCGTCATCGTGGTGACCGGCGCCGACAATGATGAGAGCGCGCGCCTGCGTGCACTTGAACTAGGTGCCACTGACTTCATTACCAAGCCGTTCACAACGATTGACCTGCTGGCACGCGCACGCGCGCATGCCAACCATCGTCGCATCACCCGCGAGTTGCAGGCGCAGGCCACCCGCGATGTGTTGACGGGCCTAGCAAACAAACTGGGTTTCCTGGAACGGCTGCAGCAGGACATCGCCTATGCGCGCCGACACCAGCAGGATCTCACCCTGGTCCGGTTGGAGATCGATGATTTCCGCGCGATCTTCCTGCGCCATGGCAAAGAGGTCGCGGAAAGCCTAGTCGTTGATGTCGCACAGGCCATCCGTGGTCGTATCCGTCGGGAAGACACCGGCGCGCGAATTGGCTTGGGCGGGTTCGCCGTGTCCTTGCCAGCTGGCAAGTCGGATGGTGTGGTTGGCATGGTTGAGCGCCTGCGCGCGGAAGTCGCGGCGATGTCGTTCCCGGGCGCGGCATTGACGATTTCATTGAGCGCAGCGGTGTCCAACCCGGATGTGCAGTCCGGAGTGCCGGCTCTTGAGGCCCTCGAACAATGCCAGTCCCTGCTCGCGGGGGCAGGCAGCGTGACGCTTCAGACCCCGGCAGCCTTGGCTCCCACGCAAACGTTGCCTGCCGCCGTCGTCGCAGCCGCAGTTGCGGCTGAGCCGCCTGAACATGCCCCGATCCCGACAGCCTCCGCGACCAAGGAGTCGGCGGCGCTGCCGGTGACGCCGGCCGTGGTCCTGCCGCCGATCTTGATTGATCCCTATCTTGACGACATCAAGCTGGGCCAGACTCGTTCAGCGGTTGAGAAAATGCCACTGCTGCTCAATCGCCTGCTGCCACTTTTTCGCCTGTTAACGCCGAACCAGCGCGAGCATTTGATTCGCTTCCTGCAGCAGATGGGAGCTGCGCGCTGAGCCGGCGCATTCGGCAAGATTTTTCGCCAGCAAGCTGGCTCCTACAAAGCATGTAGGAGCCAGCTTGCTGGCGAGATGAACCTTAACGTAGGAGCCAGCTTGCTGGCGAAACGAACCCCAACGTGTGGGCCAATTCGCTGGCGACAAGCAAATAAACAGCACGCACAGCGGAAGAAGAAGCAAAAGCGGCAGTTCTCTCGAGGCGGCCTCTTCCGAGGCGACAATAGCCACGGAGCTACATATGCCGGAACAGCGGCATGTAAGGCTGGCTCACGCTCAACATTTCTGGGCGATTTTTCAGGCGAATCAGGCCTTTGCCGGTGTCATCGCGGGTGATAGCGGCAATGGCGCGCAGGTTGACGATGGTGGCCCGGTGGATTTGCTTGAAATGTATCGGGTCCAGCACCTGCAGTAGATCTCGAATCGGCGTTCGCACTAAAGCCTCACCGGCGGCCGTTACGACAGCGGTGTACTTATTGTCGGCACGGAAGTAGGCCACGTCGTCGACCATAATCAGCCGCGTTTCTTGACCAAGACTGGCCGTAATCCAAGCCAGGGGCGGTTGCGCGGTGGTGCGCGGCAGCGCGCTGCTCAGCCGCTGCAGCAGCGCGGCTAGCAGGCCTGAATCAGTGTCGCCGGCCGCCAGTCTTGCTTGCACGCGCTGCACGGTGGCGGCCAGGCGCTCGGTTGAAATGGGCTTGAGCAGGTAGTCAACGGCGCCTTGGTCGAAGGCGTCGACTGCATATTGATCGTAGGCAGTGACGAAGACGACTTGGGTTTTGGCGCTGGCTTCGGCGGCCGCTGCTGCCACTTCCAGCCCGGTGAGTCCGGGCATCCGGATGTCGAGGAACGCGACCTCCGGTTGGAATTCAGCAATCGCCTCCAGCGCCGTGCCGCCGTCTTCGCACTCGGCGACGATGTCCAACTCAGGCCACGCCGCTCGCAAGTGCGCAACCAAGGCTTCCCTCAGAAGGCTTTCATCTTCGGCAACGACGCACTTAACCACGCGCGTTCTCCTTGGTGGCAAGCGGTAGGGCGATGGTAGCGGCGACGCCGCTCGGGAAATTGGCGACGATAGTGAAGGTGGCCGCGTCGCCGTACGAAAGCTGCAGGCGTTCACGGACATTCTTGAGGCCGATGCCGGTGCCGCTACTGGCTTCCTGAAAGCCCTTGCCATCATCAGCGACGGTCACCGACAGGGTCTTGCCGTCGCTGCGCGCCAAGATCCAAATCGTACCGCCGCCAGGCTTGGGCTCAAGGCCGTGTTTGATCGCGTTTTCGACCAAGGTTTGCAGCATCATTGCCGGAAACGGCTGCAGCTTCAGCTCGTCTGCGACGTCTATTTGCAGCGCTAATCGAGCGCCCATCCGGATGCGCAGGATGTCGAGATAGGCGCGGGCGCGTTCGAGTTCTTCCCCGAGCGAGGACGCCGAGTCATGGCTGCGGGGTAGAGAATGGCGTAGGTAGGAAATCAAGTTCCCGAGCATTTGGTCGGCCAGCGGCGGATCACTGCGGGTCAGCAATTGCGCACTGGCCAGGGTGTTGTAGAGGAAATGCGGTTCCACTTGCGCGTGCAGCAGGCTCAATTTAGCGACGGTGAGCTCTTTTTCCGTCACTGTCTGCTGCGCTGAAGCCTGCTCGCTGCGACGGCGATCAGCCACGCGTCGAGTGATTGCCCGGGTCACCGCTTCCGCATTTTCATAGTTGCTGCCGTCGTCCACGCGGAACAGGTCCTTCCATGCGGCGCCCTCGGGTTCGCAGATCAAGGTGATGCTGCCGGTGCCGTCGACCGGCGTGACGGTGGCCAAGATCTGGTTGCGGCGCGCCGTGAGCCAGCGCAGTGGGTTGAAACGGCCTGGCGGTTTCTTGCCATAGGGGTCAACGCGCAGCAGTTTCGAGCGCACCTGCAGGCTATCGCGGGCGCTTTCAGCTTCTTCTGCTCGGGGTAACTCCCGGATTGCGGCATCGAGCAGGTCGAAGGTTTCGCCCGCTTCGAAAGGCACCTCAATGTGCCGGCGCTGGCGGTTGGCCAAGGTGTCTGAATCGACGCGGCCGGCGATCAAGCGCACGCGACGCAAATGCGAGAACACGCCACTCATGACATAGGCAAATACCGCGAGAAACAGCAGGAAGAAGAACAGATTTGGACCGTCGTTCTCGTCTATCAGGCTCGAAAGCAGGAATAACGCCACGACCAGGCTGAAAGCCCAAGCCAAGGCGAGGCGGAAAACAAAGAACAAGCTAGTCATGGGGGAGGAGCCGTTGACGGGGTTGAAACCAGCATAGGATGCGCGCCAGGGAAGGCCAGCGGTCTGCGACGAAAGCCATGATTATCCGATGGAGCCACCCCGCGGAGCCGGAATTTTCCGGCTTCCTGATCTGGCCGGTGGCAATTCGCCGCCACCCGCGGCCCGGTCCGGGTCACAATGCCGCCAACATCCTCAGGAGTTCATCATGAAGAAGGCCCAGTACGAGCAGCGCGGCCCGGTGCCGCAGGACGTGATCGCCGCGGTCGATTTTGACCTGCCGGCGCCCGCTGCGGGGCAAGCGCAGGTTGAGGTGCTGGCCGCGCCGATCAATCCTTCCGATGTGCTGACCTTGACCGGTGAATACGGAATCCTGCCGCCGCTACCGGCCGTGGGCGGTAATGAAGGCGTGGGACGCGTAGTGGCGATTGCCGCCGATGTGACCGGTCTGGCGGTTGGCCAGACCGTGCTGCTGCCGGTGGGCTGCGGCACGTGGACGACGCATCTCAATCTGCCGGCCAAGACGCTGGTACCCCTGCCTAATGACGCCGATCCAAAGCAGCTGGCCATGCTGACCGTCAATCCACCGACGGCGATGCTGATGCTGTCGGAGTTTGTCGATCTGGCCGCTGGTGAATGGGTGATACAGAACGCCGCCAATTCCGCCGTTGGCGGCTATCTCAGCCAATTGGCGACCCTGCGCGGGCTGAAGGTCGTGAACGTCGTGCGCCGTGAATCGGCGGTGGCGGGATTGAAAGCGGCCGGCGCCGAGGTGGTGCTTGTAGACGGTGAGGACCTGCCTGCGCGCGTGCGCGAGGCCACGGGTGACGCCGCGATTCGCTTGGCAGTGGACTGCGTTGGCGGCGTGTCGACTGAAAACTTGGCGCGTTGCCTGGCGCTCAGTGGCGTACTGGTCAATTACGGCGCGATGAGCGGGGAGCGCTGCATGATTTCACCGCGCTATTTCGTCTTTCGCGACATCAC
>JBBSAA010000196.1:0-5268 GCA_038252715.1 Lysobacterales bacterium
CGGCTTGGCTGGCCTTTGGTATGTGCGCCAGCCATCGGCACCGGCCGCCGGTGGTGACGCCCAACCTCCAGCGATCGCTGAGTTGACGATTGTGCCGACGCCGCCGCCGTCGATGACAGTGGCCACGCCACGGCCAAGGATGTCCGCCGATATCGAGCGCCAAAGAGAAACGGATGCACGGATTAAAATCGGCGACGAGTTGTACCAGCCGAAGTCGCCCGAAGACGTAGCCTGGCGTTTACGAAATTGCTACGTCTCGATGGCGCAACGGCAAATGGCCGACGATCGGATCAACGCCCGGCAACCTTTGCAAACAGAGGATTTGTGCTCGCCGGTTAGCATCAGGCACGCGGGCCACTTGGCGATGATATCGGCCGAGCAACGTGCGCGCGCGCTGGAATTCCTGAAGGCATCCGCGGCGGCTGGGTCATTGAGTGCGTTGGAGGAATTGTCGAGTGTCTATTCCTTCATCAGCCCCCAAGGCATCCACGATCCCGTCCTGAGCGAAGCCTACGCGCGGGTGGCGATTGCGCGCGGTGATTGGGGCACGGCCTTCTCCAACATGCGGGCACCATTGGACTCAGCCGACACCATTGTCTCGGAGTTCTATGCGCAGCAGATTCTTCAGGACTTAAACCAGCGACGCCAGCGTCGTGGCCTGCCGCCCTTGGGCTACGATCCGCAGCCTGGAATGCCGAGCCCGGCCGCATTGAGAGACGCATTTGCTAGAGAGCGAAATTCACCTCGGCCGTGAGCGAATTGATGGCGCACCCGATAAAAAACGCCAGCTTTCACTGGCGTTTTTTGTTTCCGAAATCGGCGCTGATCAGCGCTTCATCGAACTGAAGAACTCATCGTTCGACTTGGTCGTTTTCATCTTGTCGAGCAGGAATTCCATCGCGGACAGCTCGTCCATCGGGTGCAGGAGCTTTCGCAGGATCCAGATCTTCTGCAGCATGTCCGGCTCAATCAGCAGCTCTTCGCGGCGGGTGCCGGAGCGGTTGATGTTGATCGCGGGGTAGATGCGTTTTTCGGCGATGCGACGATCCAGGTGCACTTCCGAGTTGCCCGTGCCCTTGAACTCTTCGTAAATCACCTCGTCCATCTTCGAGCCGGTGTCGACCAGCGCGGTGGCGATGATCGTCAGCGAGCCACCTTCCTCGACGTTGCGGGCCGCGCCGAAGAAACGCTTCGGACGGTGCAGCGCGTTGGCGTCGACGCCGCCGGACAGGACCTTGCCCGAGCTGGGCACGACCATGTTGTAGGCGCGGGCGAGGCGGGTGATCGAGTCGAGCATGATCACCACGTCTTTCTTGTGCTCTACCAGGCGCGTGGCGCGCTCGATCACCATCTCGGCGACCTGCACGTGGCGCGCGGCTGGCTCGTCGAACGTGGACGAAATGACTTCGCCGCGCACGGTGCGCTGCATTTCCGTCACTTCTTCCGGACGCTCGTCGATCAGCAGCACGATCAAATGCGTTTCTGGATGGTTATGGATGATGGCCTGGGCGACGTTTTGCATCAGCATCGTCTTGCCGGCTTTTGGCGGCGAGACGATCAGCGCGCGCTGGCCCTTGCCCTGCGGCGCCATCAAGTCCATGACGCGACCGGTGATATCTTCGGACGAACCATTGCCGCGCTCAAGCGTGAACGCCTTGCGCGGGAACAGCGGGGTCAGGTTCTCGAACAGCACCTTGCCCTTGGAGGCTTCCGGCGGCTCGCCATTGATGGTGTCGACGATGTTGAGCGCGACGTAGCGTTCGCCGTCTTTCGGGCTGCGGATACGGCCGGAAATTTCATCGCCGGTGCGCAGGTTGAAGCGCCGAATCTGGCTGGGCGAAATATAAACATCGTCCGGGCCGGCGAGATAACTGGCATCGGCGCTGCGCAGGAAACCGTAGCCATCGGGCAGGATTTCCAGCACGCCGTCGCCGGCGACGCCGTTCGGATGGCGGGTCAGCACCTTGAGCAGGGCGAAAGTGACGTCCTGCTTGCGCATACGCGCCACGCCTTCGTGCAGGTTCAGCGTTTCCGCCATCTCCAGCAGTTTGTGCGCGGGCATCCGCTTGAGTTCGGTCAGCGTGTAGCTGGGGAAATCGGGCGGCAGCTGCGGCGGCTGATAATTCTGCTGCCGTTCGCCACGGTCGTTATTGCCGCCGCCGTTCTGATTTTCACCGCCGCCGCCGTCTTCGCCACCTTGGCGATTGCGGTCACGATCCTTGAAACGGTCACGGAACCGGTCACGGCGATTGCGATTGCGGTTCTCACCGCCACCCTCGCTATTCTGGTTCTGGTTCGGGTTCTGGTTTTGACCCTGGCCTTGGCCTTGATTCTGGCTCTGGCCGCCGTCCGCGTGGTGATTGTCACCGCCGCCGCCGTCATGAGGGTTGTCGCCACCACTTTCACGCGGCGCTTGTTGACCCTGCCGGTGTTCGCCCTGCGCTTCACGCGGTTCACGCGGCTCACGAGGCTCGCGAGGCTCGCGCGGTTCGTTGCGTGGCGCGGCAGCGCGTGGCTCGGCGTGTTCGGCCGGCGACGGCTGGGCGGGGCGCGACTCACGCTCGGGCGCAGCGGCAGTCGGCGCGGGAGCGTCGGGCGCGGGCGTCTTGGCGGCGTCGGTGGTTTTGGTGGTCGCGCGCGGCTTGCGCGGACGCTTCTCGGCGGTGACGCCGGTTTCGGAATCGTTTTCGGACACGGGGTTCCTCGCGGATGGCGAGTTTGGGAAAGAGGGGAGGCTTGCAGAAGAGCGGCGCCGTAAGCGCCTAGCTGGGTATTACGCTAACACCGCCTGCAGGCTCACTACAAGCGTTCTGGCCGACAGGACGCCGACCGGAACTTCAACGGGGCCGGCGCAGGGCGCGCCGGCCGCCCGGATCAGGCAACGGCTTTTTCGACGAATTGAGTCAGCTGGGCCTTACCGACCGCGCCGACCTGGGTCGAAAACACGGCGCCGTCCTTGAACATCATCAAGGTCGGGATGCCGCGGACGGCGTACTGACGCGGGATCTTCGGGTTGTTATCGATGTTGATCTTCACGACCTTCACCTTGCCGGCGAAGGTGGTAGCGAGCTCGTCCACAACCGGTCCGATCATCTTGCACGGCCCGCACCATTCGGCCCAGAAATCGACCAGTACCGGGGTGTCGGACTGGAGAACTTGAAGGTCGAAATCGTCGTCGCCGACATGGGTTACCTGATCGTTCACGGGGACACTCCTGATTCTTGAGGGGTGGCGGTCGGGCAGAACCGCCGATTGCGTTAAACTGGGGTTCCACTTGCCGAAAACCAACCGGCACTCCGTCCCGCATCACTGATGCAGTGTGCGACCCCAGCGCCCTCGGCGCAAGCGCGGCCAGACCGCGCGAAAGAGAAGAAATGACTGATAAGCCACTGACAGATATCGCTTTTTCGAACTTCGATTTGCACCCGCAAGTTCTCGCCGGCCTCGAAGCCGCCGGCTTTACCCGCTGCACCCCGATCCAAGCGCTGACCCTACCCATTGCCCTGAAGGGCGGCGATGTCGCCGGCCAAGCCCAGACCGGCACCGGCAAGACCCTCGCCTTCTTAGTCACCCTCGTAAATCGCCTGATGACGCGCCCGGCCTTGGCCAATCGCGGTCCGGCCGACCCTCGCGCAATGATCTTGGCACCGACTCGCGAGCTGGCGATCCAGATCCACAAGGACGCCGAGAAGTTCTGTGGCGCGATGGGCCTGAAGTTCGCCCTGATCTACGGCGGCGTCGATTACGACAAGCAAAAACAGCAGCTGCAATCGGGTTGTGACGTCATCATCGCGACCCCGGGTCGCTTGATCGATTACGTCCGCCAGGGCGTCGTGCACCTGCACGCCTGCGAGGTCTGCATCCTCGACGAAGCCGATCGCATGTTCGACTTGGGCTTCATCAAGGACCTGCGTTTCTTGCTGCGCAAGCTGCCGCGTCGCGAAGAGCGCCAGACCCTGATGTTCTCGGCCACCCTCAGCCATCGCGTGCTCGAGCTGGCGTATGAGCACATGAACGAGCCGGAAAAGGTCGTCGTCGAGGCCGAATTCATCACCGCCGCGCGCGTCCGCCAGAAGATTTACTTCCCGGCCAACGAAGAAAAACTGCCGCTGCTGATCGGCCTGCTGTCGCGCACCGAGGCCAATCGCACCATGGTGTTCGTCAACACCAAGGCTTGGGTCGAGAAGGTCGCCCGCGCCTTGGAGCGCGCGCACTACCGGGTGGGCGTGCTGTCGGGCGACGTGCCGCAGAAGAAGCGCCAAAGCCTGCTGGCGAAATTCCAGCGTGGTGAGCTTGAAATCCTGGTCGCGACCGACGTCGCCGCCCGCGGCCTGCATATCGACAACGTCAGCCACGTGTACAACTTCGATCTGCCGTTCGAGGCCGAGGACTATGTGCACCGCATTGGCCGCACCGCGCGCCTGGGCGCGGAAGGTGACGCGATCAGCTTCGCCTGCGAGATCTATGCGCAGGGCCTGCCGGCGATCGAGGCTTATATCGAACAGAAGATCCCGGTGGTGCCGGTGACCACCGACGCCCTGACCGCGATCCCGCGCGCGCCGCGCGAGCGTTTGATTGGCGCCGACGGTGAGAAGGAAGAGTCGATTTCCGATATTTTCCGCGAAGCCCGGGCTGAACTCGAAGCCAGCGGCCGTGGCCCGAAAAAAGGCGGCAGCAGCGGCGGTCGCAGTGGTTCGGGCTCCGGCCCGCGTCGCGACAGTGCCGGTTCGTCGTCGCGCGGCCCCCGTCGTGAAGGGTCTTCCTCGTCCTCGTCGGGCGACGCCCGGCCGCCGCGGGATCCCAATGCACCGCCGCGTGCGCCGCGTCCGCCGCGGGATCCGAATGCTCCGCCGCGACCGCCGCGTGATCCCAACGCGGCGCCGCGCGAAGCCGGTGAAGGTGATTCGCGTCGCCGTCGTGGCCCGCGTCCGCCCGGCTCGGAAAACCTCGCTGCCAAGACCACGGGTCCGGCGCCGGCGGCTCCCGCGCAGACGGTGTCCAAGGAGTCGTTCTTCAAGCGCTTCGCGCGCAAGGTGACGTCCTTGGTGAAGCCGGGCTGATTGCCCGCCCGCCTGCGCTTAACGGCGCAGGTCGGCCACCGCGGTATCTGAGAGCTGCTTGAAGTCGGCAATTGCGTAGCGACGGTAGCTAACGCGGCTGCCCGTCTGCACTAGCAATCCGATCACTCCGCCGCGAATGCGGCGGTCAAGTACGCGCATCCCGGCGCCGGCCAGTTCGGTATAGCCGCTGCCGTCAGGGCGGACGAAG
>JBBSAA010000197.1:0-5193 GCA_038252715.1 Lysobacterales bacterium
AGTACGGTGTTGGGCGCCAACAGCGCGGCCGGCAGTGGCTGGCGTCGTTACACCGGTACCTTCGTTTACACCGGCGCCGGCGGCAGTCGCCGCTTGGCACTGAGTGCGGTGTCCGCAGCCGGTGGCACGTCCTCGGGCAACTTCATCGATGAATTCGTGGTCATCCTGCGGCCAGTGATTGAATTTGAACTGGCCGCCAGCGCCGGTCGCGAAAGCAGCATCGCCAACCTGCCGCGTGTCAACGTGTCCGGCACCGTGCCGGCGGGCGGATTGACGGTGCTGGTGTCGGTGACGGGTGGCACGGCCACGCTGGGCACCGACTTCACGACGCCGACGGGCTTGGCCGCGTTTACGTTCGTCATTCCGGCCGGCAATTACGATGGCGTCACCGCCAGCTCGTTCGCACTGCCAATCACGGTGGCTAACGATGCCATCGTTGAAGACAACAAAACTATTGCCTTCTCGCTGACCGCCAACGCCGCGTACAACATCAACTCCATCGCAAGCTGCGGCGGCGTGGGCCGAGCATCGACGACCTATACGATCATCGATGATGACATCGACCTCAAGGTCACCAAGTCCGCGGGCGTTGCTGCCGGCGGTCTCGGCGGCGCAGCGCCATTTACGCTGATCTATAGCAATGTCACGCCGGCAGTGCTGACGGTGGCGCCGTTGACCGCGCACGACGTCAGCACGGTGGCGGTCACCGACACGCCGTCCGCTGGGCTGGTGATCGGTGCTTGGACGTGTACCGCCACCGGCGCCGCCACGTGTTCAGCGGCAAACGGCTCAGGCGCGTTACCCACCGCAGCGATCCTGCCCGTGGGTGGTGCTCTGACTTATTCGATCAACAGCAGTTTGCCCTCTGCCGCTGCGAACTGTCAGACCCTGGCAAGCAATGCCGCGACCATCGCCGCGACCGCCAGCGGCACCTCGGCCGAGCCGCTGGTCGAGGGCAGCAGCGTTCAGGGCAATGCGGCCTACGTGTTCCAGCCCAATGCCGCGACGGCAAGTGTGGCGGTGCTGTGCCCGGTCAAGACGGTCAGCGTGCTGACCGATCTGGCGCCTACGGGACCTTCGAGTGGCGACACGTTGCGGTATTCGTTGACGTATTCCTTGCCGGTAGCAGCCAGCGCGCTTGCCGCGTTCCAGATCGCTGATACTTTGCCGCCGGGCCTGACCTTTGCCAGTCTTAGTGTCAGCGGCGCGACGGCCAACGGCGCTTATGCCGGCAGCGGCAATTTGCTCGCGGCCGCGCAAACCCTCGCCGCAGGCAGCAACATCACCGCGACTATCAATGCGACGGTGGCGGCCAACGTGTCAGGCAACCTCGACAACCAAGCTAGCGCAACCGCGACTGGCCTGGGCGCGGCCTTGGCCACCGACAATGACAGCGGCACGATCCCCGGCGATACGCTTGCGCAGCCTGAAGACGGCACGGTCACGCCCGACACCACCCGAGTACGCGTGGTGTCCAGCGCTGATGTGCAAATCACCAAGACCGACGGCAAGCTTTCGACGGTGGCCGGCACGATCAATACCTACACGCTCGTCGTTACCAACAACGGGCCGAGCGCGGCTAACAATGCCGTTTTGACGGATCCAGTGGTTGCCGGCTTGAACGTCACGGCGGTGGCGTGCACTACGGTCACGGGCGGCGCGGTATGTCCGGCATCCATCAGTGTGGCGCTGCTTCAAGGCAGCGGTATCGTGATTTCGACCTTGCCCTCGGGCGGGTCGCTGACGTTTACCGTGACCGCGACCGTGACCGCGACGGGGTTGTAAAACTCGGCGTACGCGTACGCGGGCAGGGCGCTGGCGCTGGCCTTCGCCGGGATGACGGCAGTTGCGCTCCGCTCTGACGCAAGCGAGTGCAAAAAAAAGGGCGCCGTCGGCGCCCTTTTCTTATACGGCATTCGCGATCAGCGGCTGCGCAGTTTCGACAGTAGGCGCAGGATTTCAAGGTACAGCCACACCAAGGTCAGGACCAAGCCAAAGGCCGCGTACCACTCCATGTATTTCGGCGCTCCTTGTTCGACGCCGTTTTCAATGAAGTCGAAATCCAGCACCAGGTTCAGCGCGGCGATCACCACCACGAACCCACTGAAGGCGATGCCGATCGGGCTGCTATCGTGAATGAAGCCAATTGAGTGGCCGAAAAAGCCCATGATGATATTGACGACGTACAAAATTGCGATGCCGCCGGTGGCAGCAACGATGCCGAGCTTGAAATTCTCGGTCGGCTTGATTAGCCCGCTGCGATAGGCCATCAGCAGTGCCGCCAGCGTCCCCAAGGTCAGGCCAACGGCTTGGATGACGATGCCGGGGAAACGAATTTCGAAGAATGCCGAGATGCCGCCCAGCGCCAAGCCTTCGAACAAGGCGTACAAAGGCGCGGTGATGGGGGACCAAGTTTTCTTAAAGATCGTCGCGAGCGATAGGATCAAGCCGCCGACCACGCCAATGATCAGCAGGGGCATGACCGTCGAGGGGCCGTCAATGCTGTAAAAACGGCTCCAGGTGTACATCGCCGAAATCGTCAGCAGCACCAGCATGACGCCGGTGCGATGCACGGTGCCATTGAGGGTCATTCTTTGGTCAGAATCGGTGACTCTCAGATCTTGGAAAGTCTTATCGCCGAGGGCGGGGTTTGCGCTGCGAATCATGGGGACCTCAAGGTGGAAAACTGCAGTCACTTTACCCGCGGAACGCAGGCTCGGACAGTGTGGCGCCTTGGACGGGGTCGCCTTGCCGCGACATCAAGGGTTCTCGCTGCGCCAGAAGTGCGCCAGCACGACGACCTCGCCCTTGCCCGGCCGGATGCCGTGCCGGAGTGCGCCGTGCACGTAGTCGGCCGCCGCGGCGCAGGCGCGCTCCAGCGTCAGGCCCAAGCACAGGTTTGCCGCGATCGCGGACGCCATGGTGCAGCCGGTGCCGTGGCCCTCGAGCGCAAGGCGCGCGTGCACGAAACGATGACGCGACGCACCGATGCCGAGTCGATCAACCATGTCGCCGGTTCCGGGTAGATGCCCGCCCTTGAGCAAGACCGCACCGGCGCCGAGCGACAGCAACGCGTCCACCGCGGCATCGGCATCGGCCTCAGACACGATGGCGCGACCGAGCAAGAGTTCGGCTTCGGGAATATTGGGGGTGATCAGCGTCGCCAGCGGCAGCAGCTGCGTGCGCAGCGCGCTGAGCGCGGAATCCTCCAGCAGTTTTGCGCCGCTGGTAGCAACCATCACCGGGTCGAGCACGATGTGGTCTGGACGATAGCGGGTCAGTGACTCGGCCACGGTGGCAATGACGTCGGCGTTGGCGAGCATGCCGATCTTGACGGCATGAATGTCGAAATCATCAAAGCAGGCGTCGATTTGCGCGCGCAGGAACTCGACCGGTGGTGCGTGCACGGCGCTGACGCCGCGGGTGTTTTGAGCAGTCAACGCAGCGATCGCGCTCAGGCCGAACACGCCGTGAGCGGCGAAGGTTTTCAGGTCGGCCTGAATACCCGCGCCACCACCGGAATCAGAGCCGGCGATGGTCAGGGCGCAAACTGGACGCGGGGCAGGGCTCATGGCGTGTCGTTTCCGTCTTTAGGCGTCAGGTGGCGATAGATGGTGTAACCCAGACCAACCAAGCCGGTGAGGGCCGCAGGCAAGTACAGCGCGCTATACCGCAAGACGCCAAACGCCAGCGCGCCCACCATGCCGCCGATGAAGAAGCCGCAAATGATCACCAGGCACAGGCCCAGCCGCCGATGTGCGACGGGCAGGCCGCGGATCGCGTGGCCCAGCATGATGCCGAGGTCGGTGAACATGCCGCTTAAGTGCGAGGTGCGAATGACTGCGCCGCTGTACGTGGTCGCCATCGCGTTCTGCAGGCCGCAGGCCATCGCAGCGCAAAACGGGCCGAGCAGCCAGCCCTGTTCAAACAGAGGCACGGCCGCGACCAAGAGCATTGATTCCAGCACGAGCACGACGCCGTAGCGACGGCCCAGTTTCAGGGTGCTGTCTTGGATGATCAGGCCGCTGATGACGGCGCCACCGACGAAGGCAGCAATGACGCCAAGCAAAGCGCCGATTGAGCGTCCGTCGCCGGCGACCGTGGCCGCGGACAGCAAACTGGTGGTGCCGGTGAGGTGGGTAATCGCTTGATGCTCGAAGCCCAAGAAACCCACGACGTTGACCATGCCGGCAATGCCAGCGAGCACAAACGCGCCAGTCCAGATCCACGTCGGAAGTTTATCGTGCACGGCTCAGCGCACCGCGCCGACGATGCGTAACGGTTTCGTGGGCGCGAATGAGTGGCGGAGCGAATTCATGTTGGTATTGTCGCGTAAGGGCGAGGCGAGGGGGAGTGCTGTTCGGCGTTGCCGATGTTCGGTGCAAATCCAGTCTCTCACGAAGCCGCTCTGCCAACGCTAGACGCGACGGCGTACCTCGGTTCGCTTGCCGACGATGGCCAAGCAGAACTCAATGTCTGTTTGAGCGAGTGTCGGGGCGGAGTTCTTGCGTCTTAAAGCTCGAGCGGGTGGTAGGAAACTTGATCGCCACTGGACCCAATCAAAGCCGCAATGACTCCCTCCCCTTCAAGGGGAGGGCCGGGGAGGGGATGGGTCACCGGGCTGATCAGCACCCCAGAACTTGCCATCGAGCAGTAAAAATCAGCCACGACGGCAACTCACAACACTTCCGACGCATAGTCCGCCAGACGCGAACGTTCGCCGCGACGCAGGGTGATGTGCGCGCTGTGCGCCCAGTTCTTGAAGCGATCCACCGCGTAGGTCAGGCCTGAGGTTGTCTCCGTGAGGTAGGGCGTGTCGATCTGCTCGACGTTGCCCATGCAGATGATCTTTGTGCCCGGACCGGCGCGCGTGATCAGGGTCTTCATCTGCTTGGGCGTGAGGTTTTGCGCCTCATCAACGATGACCCAGCGGCTGAGGAAGGTGCGTCCGCGCATGAAATTCATCGAGCGGATTTTAATGCGCGACGCCAGCAGGTCATTGGTGGCGCCGCGGCCCCAGGCGCCGTGGTCGTCGGTGTGGGTGAGCACTTCCAAGTTGTCGGTCAATGCGCCCATCCACGGCGTCATCTTTTCTTCCTCGGTGCCGGGCAGGAAACCGATGTCCTCGCCGACGCTGACCGTGGCGCGGGTCATGATGATCTCGCGGTAGCGCTGCACGTCCATCGTCTGTGC
>JBBSAA010000198.1:0-5170 GCA_038252715.1 Lysobacterales bacterium
GGCGCGTTTCTTGTTCTCGTCCATCGTGGAAGTCCTCGGTGTCGTTGTCTGGTGCTGGTAAGTCTGGGGGTCGGGTATCGCAGAAGCTGAGACTGCGTCGCTTGCTTTGGAATATCGCGCTTTGCGGCCTTTCGATGTCAGCGGCAAACCGCCCTTCGCCTTGTCAGGAATCGGCTTACTCATCGGCTCGGTCGCACCAAACCGCAGTAAAGACCCTCAATTGCAAAGTCCTGATCGGCGGTAACGACGATCGGCGCGTAATCCGGGTTTCGCGGCAGCAAGCGAATACCGTCCTTGCCAATTTTTAGCAGCTTGACCGTGATTTCGTCGTCGATACGGGCAATGACGATCTCGCCGGAACGAGCTTCTTGGGTACGGTGCACTCCGATCAAATCACCGTCGAAAATGCCCTCATCGCGCATGGAGTCGCCCTTCACCTTGAGCAGGTAATCAGGCGACGGGAAGAAAAAGCTGCGATCCATGAGCACTACGTCGTCCGAGCCGATATCAGCGCCGATGGGCGTGCCGGCAGCGACCCGGCCGAGCACCGGCAGGCGCAACACTTCCTCACCGACGATGACCGGGGCGGTCAATCGCGTCGGCAGGTCGTCGTCGTTTTCGGGCGGCGGGCACAGGCGGATGCCGCGCGCTTGGCCTGGGATACGCCGAATTCGGCCGGCCTGCTCGAGGATATCAAGATGGTATTGCGCGGCCCGGACGCCCTTGAAGCCCAACGCCGAGGCAATTTCGGCCTGTGACGGGGGCACACCCTGCGCTTCGATGCGTTGGGTGATGAGGTCAAGGATGGCGAGCTGATTACGGGAGAGATCCATGGTTAGTAGTAATACTACTAACGAATCGGCAGCGCAAGCCCTGCCAGCGCCAAATGACTGGCTTGTGCCCGCCTGAGCCGGGTGGATTAGTCAGGGCTATCTAACAGATCGCGGCTGTGCAGCGTCTGGTGCACTAACAGGTGCCGGCACGGCTCATAGTGATTTTCAGCCGTATACGGCTCGGCGAAATGCGAATCGACCAAGTCATTGCGCACGAAAAACGCATTGATGCCGTTGAAGTCGCAGCCGACGAGGCGATAGCCCATCTCCGCACCGAGGCGCTCCAGCGCTTTGAGGCTGGCGCCATAGTTTTGGCCGGCCGCCCAAACACGGTCGGGCGAGTAGTTGACCTTCCAGTCCACCGAGGCGGGAATCGCCGCGTTGTATTCGATGGCGACCACGCGTGGGCGCAAGGAACGCAGCCCATCCCACACGTGATAGGTGTTTTGATCGATATCGAGCGAGAGCAGGTCGAATTCGGTCGGTACGCCCAACTCACTAAGAATCGGTGCAATGGTTTCACGATCTACGAATCCCACGTGCCAGCGCAGTCGATCCACGCCGCGGGCAAGGACACGTTGCGCGATGGGAAGAAAGTTTGCGCTGCCATCCACCCAAAAGCCGCGCCAGCCTTGGGCAAGCAGGAAGGCTGAGTTGTTTTCCAAGCCATCGCCGACACCAATCTCGACAAACACGCGGTCCGTCTCACCAATGCGATTGAAAATTTCTGCGAGGATGCCGTCCTCCCCGTTTTGCGAATTGACGCTAGCCTCGTGCGCGCACAGGCGCAGCGGCTCGGCGCAGCGCGGGCTGGCCATGCGCAGCTGCTCACGGGCAACAAATGCCTGCTGATTGATTTGGCTGGCCAGCGCGCCCTGCAGCTGCAGCAAGTGCAAATTCTGTTGGTCCACCGCGACCAGTAGCGGACCTAGGAACGGCAGTTTCCGCGCCATGCGCTGCATTTTCTCGCGGAGGCGGTAGCGTAGTTTCTTGGCCATGTCGTACCGGTTCCTTTAAACACGTTGAGCCCGCCGTTGCCCCGGCGTGCCGATCAGTCCGACGATGTAATGAGCTTGAGCAGGCCCTGCAGGGATTCAGCCACGGTCTGACGTCGCACCGATTCGCGGTCGCCACCAAAATGGAACACTTCGGCCTGCGGATAGCCGCCGCGACGCTTCCAGCCAATCCAAACCGTGCCCACTGGCTTATCGGCCGTGCCGCCGCTGGGGCCCGCGATACCGGTGACGGCAACGGCCACGCTGGCGCCCGAGGTGACCAGGGCGCCAGACACCATTTCCAGCACGGTTTCGCGGCTGACCGCGCCAAACTGCGTCAGTGTTTCCGAGCGCACGCCCAACAACGCCTGCTTGGCTTCATAGCTGTAACAGGCCAAGCCGCAGTCGAACCAGTCTGAACAACCAGGCACGTCCGTAATCATCTTGGCAATCCAACCCCCCGTGCAGCTTTCGGCGGTGCACAGCATCTGGCGCTTGGCGCGCAAAGCCGCGCCGACGTCCTCGGCCAGGCGATGCAGTGTGGCGTCATCACTAACAGTCATGGGGCGGCAGTCCGGGGGGTGTTGCCCTAGACTATAGGGCCGCCTTGCCGCCTGTCACGATGTCCTCGACCGAAACCGCCCAGCACACGCCGTTGATGCGGCAATTCTTCGCCGCCAAGGCCGACCATCCGGACATCCTGCTGCTGTTCCGCATGGGCGATTTTTACGAATTGTTCTACGACGACGCGCGAAAAGCCGCGCGCCTGCTCGACATCACACTGACTCAACGCGGCAATTCAGCTGGGCAACCCATCCCGATGGCCGGCGTGCCGGTCCATTCCATCGAGGGCTATCTCGCGCGCTTGGTCGCGCTGGGCGAGTCGGTGGCGATCTGCGAACAAATTGGCGACCCGGCCTTGGCCAAAGGTTTGGTCGAACGGAAAGTGGTGCGCATCGTTACGCCGGGCACGGTCACCGACGAAGCCCTGCTCGACGAGCGCCGCGACACGCTGTTGCTCTCGATCGCACGTGGCCGAAACGGCTATGGGCTGGCTTGGGCGGATCTATCTGCGGGCCGCTTCCTGGTCTGCGATGTCGCCAACGATGACGCACTGGCCGCTGAATTGGCGCGTCTTTCGCCCGCAGAAGTATTGATTGCCGATGAAGATGGCTGGCCGCCACCCGTGCTGGCCGCCACCGGTTTGCGCCGACGTGCGGCCTGGTATTTCGATGCCGAAACTTGTCGTCGCCAGTTGCTGAAGTTCTTCGGTCTGCACGATCTGACTGGCTTTGGGCTGGAGGACAAAGCGCTGGCGGTCGCCGCCGCGGGTGCCTTGCTGGGTTATGTCGAGGAAACACAAAAGCAGCGACTACCGCACCTCACTGCGATTGCGTTCGAGGCGGCCGACGAGGCCATCGCGCTGAACGCGGCGACGCGACGACACCTCGAGCTTGACGCGCGCACCGACGGCCGCATCGAACACACGCTGCTCGGCGTGTTGGACAGTACGATCAGTCCGATGGGGGGCCGGCTGCTGCGCCGCTGGCTGAACCGACCCTTGCGTGACCGCCGCGTGCTCAGTGAGCGACATCACGCCGTCCAGGCCTTCATCGATGCTGCCATGGACGAAAGTCTGCGCGACGATTTCCGCGGTATTGGCGACGTGGAACGCATCCTGACCCGCGTGGCGTTGCGGTCGGCGCGGCCGCGCGATCTTTCGACACTGCGCGATGCGCTGCTGGCATTGCCGGCGCTGCGCGACAAACTGGCCGAGCTTGATTCGCCACGCTTGGGCACGCTGTCAGAATCCTTGGGCGAACACGGTGCCACCGCGGCGCTGCTGCGCGCCGCGATCAACGAACAGCCGCCGGTGCTGCTGCGCGACGGTGGCGTCATTGCCAGCGGCCATGACGCCGAACTCGACGAGTTGCGTGAACTGTCGACGAATGCCGACCAGTTCCTCGTCGACTTGGAGGCGCGTGAACGCGCGTCATCGGGAATTGGGACGCTCAAGGTCGGTTACAACCGCGTGCATGGCTATTACATCGAGATCAGCAAAGGCCAGGCCGAGAAAGCGCCGACCCACTACACGCGACGGCAAACCCTGACCGGCGCCGAGCGCTACATCACTGAAGAGTTGAAGTCGTTCGAAGACAAGGTGTTGTCGGCGCGCGAACGCTCCTTGTCGCGCGAACGCTTGCTGTACGAACAATTGCTAGACAGCCTGAACGAGCAACTGGAATCGCTCAAACGTTGCGCACTGTCGCTGTCTGAAATCGATGTTCTCGCCGGCTTTGCGGAACGCGCGCGCGCGCTCGACTGGTCACGCCCGGAACTGACCGAGTCGCCGGGAATCCATATCGATCGCGGACGGCACCCCGTGGTCGAAGCAGTTCGCAACGAGCCCTTCGAACCCAACGACCTCGTGCTCGATCCCGACCGTCGCATGTTGGTGATTACCGGCCCAAACATGGGCGGCAAGTCGACGTACATGCGGCAAAACGCGCTGATTGTTTTGCTCGCCCACATCGGCAGTTTCGTGCCGGCGGCCAGCGCGCGGATCGGCCCGACCGATCGCATCCTCACCCGAATCGGCGCCGGCGACGACCTTGCACGCGGCCAGTCGACTTTCATGGTCGAGATGGCTGAAACGAGCTATATCCTTCATCACGCGACCGATCAATCGCTGGTGTTGATGGACGAGATTGGCCGTGGCACGTCTACCTACGACGGCCTAGCGCTGGCCGAGGCCTGCGCGCGTCACTTGGCCGAAACCAACCGTGCCTACACCTTGTTTGCCACGCATTATTTCGAACTGACCGCTTTGGCCGAACCGGGCAGCGGCATCGCCAATGTCCATCTCGATGCGATCGAACACGGCGACAAACTGGTCTTCATGCATGCGGTCAAGGACGGCCCGGCAAACCGCAGTTTCGGACTGCAGGTCGCCGCCCTCGCCGGCTTGCCGCGCACCGTGGTGAACCAAGCCCGACGCACCTTGGCCGAGCTGGAAAAACGTGGGTCTTCGCACGCGCAAGCAATGACGCCGATGGCTTTGGATCAGCCGCAGCAGTTTGGGCTTTTCGCTGCGCCCGCGCCGACGCCGGCCATGGATGCGCTGGCCGCGATCGAACCCGATGAGCTGACGCCCAAGCAGGCGCTAGAGGCGCTTTACCGGCTCAAGCAGCTGTGAAACCTTGGTGTTAACGTAACGACTTCTAGGACAACCTCGGGCGCTATCATGAGCAACGACGATCTCATCAGTCAGATTCTGGGCGCGGTCGGCCCGAGTGCCATTCAGTCCATTTCCGGGCAAATTGGCGCGCCGCCGCAGCAGAC
>JBBSAA010000199.1:0-5140 GCA_038252715.1 Lysobacterales bacterium
CGCCCACGTTTCCGACCGCTTCGACAAACTCCGCGTGATTGGCTGGCCCGACGACCCGGTTCTGGTCGCCGCCGCTGGCGACTCCCGCGTGGCCCGCGTCATCGGCCAGCACCGCAGCGGGTATGACGTGGCGGAGTTCGCTGGCGACTTGCGCCGCGTGCAGCCGCCCGCGCCTTGGACGCGCCCGCGCGGCGACCCCGAACTGCGCGCCGTGGTCGGGGATTGGGTGGCGTTGGATGCCGAGGGCAAAAACATCGCCGCCCTGCTGCCGCGCCGGGCCCTGCTCAAGCGCGCTGCCGCCGGCGAGCACTACAAGCAGCAGCTGATTGCCGCCAATATCGATCACGTGTTGGTGGTCAGCGGCCTCGACGCTGACTTCAACCCGCGCCGGATCGAACGCTACTTATTGATCATCCAAGCCAGTGGCGCGGCGCCGGTGCTCGTACTGACCAAGGCCGACCAGTGCGAGATCCTCGACGATGTGTTGGAAGTGCTGGAGAACGAGCGCCTGACCGGCATTCCCGTGTTCCCGGTCAATTCCAAGGATGCCGATAGCCTGCTGGTGCTCCATCCCTTCCTTGGGCCCGGTAAAAGCGCGGTCTTGGTAGGTTCGTCCGGCGCCGGCAAATCCACGCTGACCAATACCTTGCTCGGCACCGAGCGAATGAAGACCAAGGAAGTGCGGTCGAACGATCAGCGCGGCCGCCACACCACCACGCACCGCGTGCTGATCCCGCTGCCGCAGGGCGGCTGTTTGATCGACACGCCCGGCATGCGCGAGCTCAAGCTGAGCGGTGAGGAAGTGTTTGCCGACGGTGGCTTTGAAGACATCGAGGCCTTGTCGGGGCAGTGCCGATTCAGCGATTGCGGCCACACCAACGAGCCCGGTTGTGCGATCCGCGCTGCGCTGGAATCGGGCGAGCTCGATGAAGTGCGTTATGCCAGTTACGTGAAGTTGCGCGATGAGCGCGACGCCGCCGCGGTGACGCTGGCGCAGCGTCGGGCGGAAGCGCGCGACCTGCAAAAAACCGTGCATAAACGCGCGAAAGACAAGCTTGGACGTCGCTAAAGCGCTAGCGCCGGAAATTCTGCACCACGCCGCGCTGGACGCCCGCATGGACCGGGCGGTGCGCAGCCTCCGCTTGCTGGAATCGGTGAGCTGGCCGCAGTCGGTGCAGCAGCAATTCTTGGCAGGCTGGCAGCGCGGCGCGGCGACATTGCCCGTCGTGAATTACCCACCCCAAGACCACAGCGAGACCCGCCGCGAACTGGACGCGATTATTGCGGAAGCGGACGGCTCGCATCCGCTGGGCGCGTACCTTCAACGCACCTCGCAAAGTTGGATCGTGGCAACGCAGTTGCTGGAATCGCTGGGTACAAACGCGGTAACCGAGCATTCGATCCGGCTGTATGGCCGCCCCGGCGATCACTTGCCCGGCGACGGTCCGACCAATATCGAGGCGGCGCAGCATTTCATTGCTTTGGCCAACGAGCTGGATGGCGAGTTGGCCGTGGTCGAAGCCGACTATTGCTTGTCGGCCACGACGATGCAGGAAGAAATTCAGGTCGCGCTGGATAAATTCTTCGTGCACCACAAGGTCAGCGTCGAGCTTGATCCGGACCTGATTGCGAAAGCCGCCGCGGGACCCACGCGCATTCGCCTGCGCAGCGGCGCGGCCTTCAGCGAATACGACCGCCACCAGCTGCTGGAGCACGAGGCGTTTGTGCATACCTTGACCGCGCTCAACGGCCGCGAGCAGCCGCTGTTCAAGAGCCTGGGGCGCAATTCACCGCGCGTCACCGCCACACAAGAAGGCTTGGCGACGTTCGCCGAGTTGATCACCGGCACCATCGATATCGAACGCATGAAGCGCATCAGCCTGCGTATCTTGGCGATCGACAAGGCGCTGCACGGCGCCGATTTCATCGAGGTGTTCCGGTTCTTCATGGACGCCGGTCAGGCCGAGTCCGACAGTTTCGCGTCCGCGCAGCGCGTGTTCCGCGGCGTGCCGGTGACCGGCGGTGCGGCGTTTACCAAGGACACCGTCTACCTGCACGGCTTGCTGTCGGTGCACACGTTTTTCCGATGGTGCCTGCGGCATCGACGCCTGCGTCTGACGCGGGTGTTGTTCGCCGGCAAGATGAGCCTGCACGACGTATTCGACCTGGAACCCATGTTTGACGCTGGCATCTTGGCCGAACCCCTGTATCTGCCGCCGTGGGCGCAGCGCGCCAATGGCTTGGCCGGCATGCTGGCGTTTTCCCTGTTCGCCAACCGCATCCGCCTCGACAACGTCGACGCCGACGATTTGTTTTTAGGCCTATAGCCCTGCTTTGGTAGGAGCGGCGTAAGTCTGCGACAGGTCGGCCACGGTGCACCGAAGGACTTGTCGCGGGCTTACGCCGCTCCTACAGAGCCAGAAAACGGGGATTCGGCGCGGTCCGGTCGGAGGCTTTAGAATGGTGCCCTGCGCCTCGCGCACCCGATTTCCCGGAAACCGCCCATGTCCGAACACGAAGATTTCAAACAAGCCGCCCTCGACTACCACCGGCTTTCGCCGCCGGGCAAGATCAAGGTCGGCGCGACCAAGCCCATGGTGACCCAGCGCGATCTGGCCTTGGCGTATTCGCCGGGCGTTGCGTTCGCGTGTGAAGCCATCGTCGCCGATCCGCGCCAAGCGTCGGCGCTGACCGCGCGCGGCAACCTCGTCGCAGTGATCACCAATGGCACCGCCGTCTTGGGCTTGGGCAACATCGGCCCGCTGGCGGGCAAGCCAGTGATGGAAGGCAAGGGCGTGCTGTTCCAGAAATTCGCCGGCATCGATGTGTTTGACCTGGAGATCAACGAGAACGATCCCGACAAACTGGTCGAGATCATCGCCAGCCTCGAGCCGACTTTCGGCGGCATCAACTTGGAAGACATCAAGGCGCCGGAGTGTTTTGAAGTCGAGCGCAAGCTGCGCGAACGCATGGGCATCCCGGTGTTCCACGATGACCAGCACGGCACGTCGATCATTGTTGGCGCGGCCATGCTCAACGCACTGCATGTGCTCGGAAAGGACATCGGCAGCATCAAGCTCGCTACCAGCGGCGCCGGTGCGGCCGGCATCGCCTGCCTCGACATGCTGGTTGCGCTCGGTGTGAAGCCGGAAAACATCCTGGTGTGTGACAAGGACGGCGTGCTCTACCTCGGCCGGCCCAATCTCGATCCGGCGATTGCTCGCTACGCGCGCGACACCAGCGCACGCACTTTGGCCGATATCGTCGCCGGTGCCGATGTATTCCTGGGCCTGTCGGCCGGCGGCGTGCTCAAGCCAGAAATGTTGCTGACCATGGTTGAGCGTCCGGTGATTTTTGCACTGGCGAATCCGACGCCGGAAATTGACCCCGCGCTCGTCAAATCGGTGGTGCCGACCGCGATCATTGCCACCGGCCGCTCCGATTTCCCGAACCAAGTCAATAACGCCCTGTGTTTCCCATATATTTTCCGCGGCGCGCTGGACGTGGGCGCAACCACCATCAACGAAGAAATGAAGCGCGCCTGCGTGTACGCGATCGCCGAGCTTGCGCGCAAGGAAGCCTCGGACTTGGGCAGCGCCTACAGCGGTGAGACGCCGCGCTTCGGTGCTGAGTACCTCATCCCGCGCCCGTTCGACCCGCGCCTGCTGATTTCGCTGGCCCCGGCCGTTGCGAAAGCGGCAATGCTGTCGGGCGTCGCGACGCGGCCCATCGGCGATTTGGCCGCGTATACCGAGCAGCTGTCGCAGTTTGTCTTCCGCACCGGCTTGGTGATGAAGCCGATGTTCGAGCGCGCGCGCGCCGACCTCAAGCGCGTTGTCTACGCCGAAGGCGAGGAAGAAACCACGCTACGCGCCGTGCAAACGGTGGTGGATGAAGGCTTGGCGCGCCCGATCTTGATCGGTCGACCGTCGGTGATTGATAAGCGTATCGAGCGTTTGGGCCTACGCCTGCAGGCCGGTCGCGATTTCGACCTGACCAATCCCGACGACGACCCGCGCTTCAACGATTACTGGCAGCTGTACCTGCAGATTATGGCGCGTCGCGGCGTGTCGCCATCGGCGGCCAAGGCCATCGTGCGTTCGCGCAGCACGGTGATTGCCGCGCTGATGGTCAAACGCGGCGAAGCCGACGCCATGCTGTGTGGCTTGGTGGGTAAATACAACGGCAAGCTCAAGCATGTCGTTGACGTCATTGGGCTCGATCCTGGCGTCACGACCTTGTCGGCGCTGTCGGTGGTGATCTCGGATAAAGGGCCGTTCTTCTTTGCCGATACCCATGTGCAATACGACCCGACCCCGGAACAAATCGCCGAATGCACGCTGCAGGCGGCGTATCGCCTGAAATTGTTCGGTATCACGCCAAAGATTGGCCTGATCAGCCATTCCAATTTCGGCTCGAACGATTCGCCGAGCGCGGTGAAGATGCGCCGCGCGCGCGAAATCATCCTCGAGCGCAACCCCAAGCTCGAGGTGGAGGGCGAGATGCATGTCGACGCGGCGCTGTTGCCGGATGTGCGCGAACGCATGTTCCCGGACTCGCGTCTGACCGGTCGCGCCAATTTATTGGTGCTGCCCAACCTCGACGCCGCCAATACCGCCTACAACCTCACGCGAGTGATGACCGATGGCATCGGCATTGGTCCGGTGTTGATGGGCATGGCGCAACCGGCACACGTACTGACGCCGTCCGCCACGGTGCGTCGCGTCGTCAACATGACCGCCATCGCCGCTGTAGAAGCCCAAATCCGCGCCGCCCGCGGCTTATAGGTTGTCGTGTAGGAGCGCCGTAAGCGCGCGACTGCGTCGACAGGGCGGATTTTGTAGGAGCGCCGCAAGCGCGCGACTGCGTCGACAGGGCGCATTTTGTAGGAGCGCCGCAAGCGCGCGACTGCGTCGACAGGGCCAATTTTGTAGGAGCGCCGTAAGCGCGCGACTGCGTCGACAGGGCGGATTTTGTAGGAGCGCCGTAAGCGCGCGACTGCGTCGACGGAGCGCATTTTGTAGGAGCGCCGTAAGCGCGCGACTGCGTCGACGGAGCGCGTTCCGGCAATCAGATAAGCTCTGGGGTAGCGGCGGCTGAGGCAAGCATGGTCGCGGGCTTACGCCGCTCCTACGGCACG
>JBBSAA010000200.1:0-5082 GCA_038252715.1 Lysobacterales bacterium
GCAGGCCCATGATGCCGGGCCCGAGGTCGAGACTGAGGTCGGAAACCGCCGTGTGACCGCCTGGGTAGTTGTAAGACACTGATTTAAGTGAAAGTTCGCAGGCTGTCATGAGGTTCCGATCTGGGCTCGCAGACGGGGCTCTCCGTCTTGTGCTGGTAATGTACCGAACCAACACACTAAACCACATGGGCCGAAAGACAGGGGCGTCCACGCGCCACTCCGTAGTCCATCCAATCGACCTTTGCGGCCGCCCAGAGGTGCGCGCCTATCTGCGCGGTCGCCGGACCGTTACAGGCACTTCGAACGGGAGAGATCCTCGGGCTTCATCGCCCGAATCGAGGGCAGGGCGATAGACGCCGACTGGGCTCTCAGGCGGGACCCGCCGCGGCACGAGCACCTATCAACGCTTCGCTGCGACGAACTCGGGCGTTCCCGAGACCTCGGCCACTTGCAGCGACACCTGCTTGCCGCCGCCAAGCCACTGCGTGGCGATTTCCCGGAAGCCGTAGCGCGTATGGAATGTCGCCGACGCTGGATTGGGCGGGGCTAGGTCGTATTCGCAGGTGATGCGGGTAGCACCGTTGCTGCGTGCAAACGCGAACAGGTCATCGTACAAACGCGCGCCAAGACCACGGCCTTGGTGTGCGGCCGACACCACGACTCGATCCACGTAAAGAAACGCATCGAAGTGATCGGCAAACCAGCGGTAGTTGGGACTGGCGTAGTCGCTGCCTTCGCGCAAGACCAGTAGGAACGCCGCGACTTCGCCATCGAGCTCAACGACGCGGTGATAGATGGCTTGTGCATCGAGGCGGGCAAGGCCTGCCGCATCTAGCGCGCTCAAGTACTGCACCGATTCGGCATTCAAGGCGAGGATCGCGGCATGGTCCTTGGCTTGGGCGGAACGAATCATCGGCGTGGTTGCGGACAAGGTAGGGGCGATGGCAAAGCCTACACCGTCATCGTGGCCGTTCGTGTTTCGTCGCTGCGTTGGATTAATGGACGCAACCCGCGTCCTCCTCCCCCGAGGCCCTGATGACCGCTGATTCCCCGCTCATTCCCGACTACTGCCTGTCCTTGGTTCCCCTTGACGGCGTAATGCCCAGCACCGGCCGCGCAGTGTTCCATCCCAACACGCGTGATCGGGGTGATCGCCGAGCCACGGCTGATCGCCGACAGCTGGCAAGAATGCAGAAAACGCGTCGCGCCGCCGTCGACCGGCGCCCGCGCCGCACTTGGGAGAATGGTCACAATCTTTGATGCGAAGACGGTGGCCGGAGTCGCTACGTTCTCGCCATGACTGTAGCGTTCACCGCGCCCAAGCGCTTCCGATCTCCGGGGGGAGGATCGGAAGCGCAGAGGGGCAGCGCTATCGAGCCACCCCTACCAATCGGCCATGCACGCCGGCAGCGCTTGCGCTAAATTCGGGACTTCGTTCCGAATCCAATCGCAGACGCCGCCCCGATGATTGAAGTTTCCCATCTAACCAAACGCTACGACCAATTCACGGCCGTCCGTGACGTGTCGTTTTCCGTTCGCCCGGGCGAGGTCATGGGCCTGGTTGGCCCCAATGGCGCCGGTAAGACCACGACATTGCGCTGTGCCACCGGCATCATTCCGGCCACCGAAGGCCAGGTGCGGCTGTGTGGCATCGACTTGGTTGAAGACCCCATTGGCGCAAAGCGGCAGATGGCCTTCATTCCCGATGAGCCACGCTTGTTCGACTACCTCACCGTGTGGCAGCACATGAATTTCGTCGCGCGCCTGTACGGGGTCGCTGATTTCGCGCCGCGCGCCGAGGCGTTGCTGGCGCAGTTGGAGATGACCGACAAAAAGCTACTGCTGCCCGGTGAACTCTCGCGCGGCATGAAACAAAAGCTCGCGATCGCCTGCGGCCTTCTACACCAGCCGAAAGTCGTCATCTTCGACGAGCCGCTGACCGGACTCGATCCCGGCGGCATCCGACGGATGAAGGACGTGATGCGCAACCTGTCGCGCGATGGCGTGGCAATCATTCTTAGCTCGCACTTATTGAGCCTGCTCGAGGAAGTCTGCACGCATCTGCTGATTCTCAAGAACGGCGAGAAGATTGCGCTTGGCACAGTTGCGGAGGTGCACGCGCAATTCTCCGATGGCACGACCCTGAGCCTGGAGGACGTGTTCTTTCGGGCGACCGGCGATGCCGAAGGCAGCTCGGCGCCGTGACCACCACCTCGGGCGTTGCCCAAGCCTATGTTTGGCTCAAGCTGGTGTCGGCGCGCAATCTTATTGTGCAGCGTGTGAAGCGACTCAAGCAGCCCAAATACCTGTTTGGTGCCGTGGCCGCGGCCGCCTACATGTATTTTTTCTTCTTCCGTCATATGTTCCGTGGTGTAGGCAACGACGGGACTCGCGGCCTACCCGGCCTGTCGCCGGAACTGGCGCCGGACCTGATGGCCATCGCTGCCTTTGTCGTTTTCATCTTTGCGCTGGGCTCGTGGGTCTTGCCCAGCGCACGTGCATCGCTGCAGTTTTCCCAGCCGGAGGTCGCATTCCTGTTTCCGGCGCCGGTAACGCGCCGAACCTTGATCCATCTCAAGCTGCTGCAGGCACAGTTGGGTATCTTCCTGACCGCCTTCATTATGTCCTTGCTGTTTCGACGCGCTAGTTTCCTGCCCGGGAACCCAGTGCTGCACGCAATGGGCTGGTGGTTGATCCTTTCCACGCTCAACTTACATTTCCTAAGCGCCTCGTTTGCGCGCGAAAAGCTGCTTTATGTGGGCGTGAGTCCTTGGCGACGCCGCCTTTTTGTCGGCGTGGCGTTGGTGGCCGTGGGCGCGGTTTGTGCGTGGTGGCTGCGGGCCTCCCTGGCCATGCCGACGACGGCCGACACCGCCAGCGGCACGGCGGTGTTGCACTACGTGGGCAGCGTGCTTAGGGCGCCGCCCTTGGGCTGGCTGCTATTGCCGTTCAAGTGGGCCGTGGCGCCGCTGTTCGCAACCGATCTCGCCAGTTTTGCCCTCGCGCTGCTGCCGGTGTCCCTGCTGATCCTGGGTCACTACTTATGGGTGGTCCATGCTGACGTGGCGTTTGAAGAGGCGTCGATTGAGGCGTCTCGCGAGCGCGCCGACCGTGTCAGCGCGATGCGCGAGGGCAAACTCCGATTCGGAAAGCAGCAGGCGAAGGCACGCTCGGCGCCGTTCAAGCTCGCAACCCAGGGTTTTGTTCCCGTGGCCTTCTTATGGAAAAATTTGATTGCGCTGGGTCCATTTTATCGCCTGCGCACGTGGTTGATAGCGAGTGCCGTGATCGTCGTTGGCGGCCTATGGATGGGTGCCGATCCGACGCGCCTGCCGTTGCTCCATATCCTCGGCGGCATTGCCCTCGGACTCGGGGGCTGGCTGTTTTTTGCGGGGCCGATGTTCATGCAGCGCGGCTTGCGCCAGACGATCAAACACATGGACATACTCAAGGCCAGCCCACTGACCGGCTGGCAAATCGTATTGGGCGAATTATTTACGCCCATGACCTTGATGACGTTCGCGCAATGGCTGTTGCTCTTGGTCGCAGCGATCGCGTTTGGCTCCGGCGAGACCGACCTTGCGCTGACAGCAGGAAACTTGGTGACCGCAGCGATAGGCGTGGCCCTGATCGCGCCACCGCTGTGCGGGATCATGCTGTGCGTACCGTTTGCCGGCATGTTGGTATTCCCGGCCTGGAGTGGCGGCTCGGGCAATAGCGCTGGTGCCGGTTTTGAAGTGATGGGTCAGCGCCTGATCTTCTTCGCCGCCTACGTCATTGTCTTGGGTATTGCGCTCGTGCCCGCGGCGGCGGTCGGCGCCATCGCGTTCGTGGTCGGCCATTGGCTGATCAACCTGCAGCTGGCGCTCGTGCTTGCGGCGATTTTCGGCGGCCTAGTGCTGGTGGTCCAACTGGCGGCTGCCGTGTGGTGGCTGGGCGAACGGGTTGAGCGTTTCGACGTCTCGGCAGAATTGCCACGCTGACGACAATTCGGGAGTCGGGTGCGCTAGTCATTCAGTGCCGGAACAAGCGTTGGCGAACGACGATGGGAGCGTGTTTCAAAGGCTGGGGAAAATTCACTGAGGCAATTGTGGGTTTTAGCGCACATGCCGTTTCCACGCTGCGGGTAAATCCAGTGGGTGTGCCGCACAATAGCGCTTTCCCGCCGTAGGGTTGCAGCCCGATGCCCGATATTCCAGCGTCCGACCTACCTTTCGAGTTTCGCGCGATCGCCCACGTTCGCTCACCGTATTCGCGGCGCATCGATGCGCCGCACCAGTCGACCGTCATTGAAGGCACAGAAACTGGTGAGGTCGCTGACGCGGTGATTGAATTCGTCCCAGGTTTTCCAGCAACGGCATTCCGCGATTTAGAAGGTTTTGATCGCTTGTGGCTGGTGTTCGTCTTCGACCGCAGCGAAGGCTGGAAGCCTAAAGTGCGGCCGCCACGCGGCGGCGGCAAACGCAGCGTGCTGGCGACTCGGTCACCGCACCGCCCAAACGCGCTTGGATTGTCGGCGGTGCAGTTGGTCGCCGTCGAGGCCGCTGGTTTGCGCGTCCGCGGCGTCGATTTGCTCGACGGGACACCGATTCTCGATATCAAGCCCTACGTGCCGTATGCCGATTCGTTTCCCGATTCGCGGGCCGGTTGGATTGATGCACTGGACGCAGCGACCGGACTTCATTCCGCACCCGGACCGAAGCGACCGCGCCATCCGTAGCAGCCCTCCTGCCGTAGGAGCCAGCTCGCTGGCGACAAGCTCGCGGTTAACACGCACAGGCTATTGGTGTTTCTGTGGGGCTTTCTCGCCAGCAAGCTGGCTCCTACGTGGGTGGTGCGTGCCTGTCGTAGGAGCCAGCTCGCTGGCGACAAGGCCGCGTTCGATGCGCACAGGCGTCGGCGTTTCTGTAGGGTTTTCTCGCCAGCAAGCTGGCTCCTACGTGCGTGGGTGCGTGCCTGTCGTAGGAGCCAGCTCGCTGGCGACAAGGCCGCGTTCGATGCGCACAGGCGTCGGCGTTTCTGTAGGGTTTTCTCGCCAGCAAGCTGGCTCCTACGTGGGTGGTGCGTGCCTGTCGTAGGAGC
>JBBSAA010000201.1:0-5074 GCA_038252715.1 Lysobacterales bacterium
CGAGTATTTGGAAGCGTGGAAAAAAGCCCACGGTTTTGCTTGGGAAATCGCCGCCGACTATTCCAACCCCGTGGTGCGGTCGGCCTCGTTCGCACTCACCGGTTTCTGGAACCGGATTTACGACGGCGTCGAACTGCATCACCTCGACAAGCTCAAGGCCGTCGCCCCCGGCCATGAAGTGGTTTACGTGCCCTGCCATCGCAGCCACATGGACTACTTGCTGCTGAGCTATTTGCTCTACACGCACGGCATCGTGCCGCCGCATATCGTCGCCGGCATCAACCTCAACATGCCGGTGATTGGTTCGATCCTGCGCCGCGGCGGCGCGTTCTTCATCCGCCGTAGCATCCGCGGCAACGCGCTGTATGCGGTGGTGTTGGGTGAATACGTGGCGCAGCTGGTCGGTGAGGGCTTCTCGATCGAATACTTCATCGAGGGTGGTCGCTCGCGGACTGGCCGCTTGCTCGCGCCCAAGGGCGGGATGATCGCGATGACGCTCAAGGCGTTCTTGCGTGCGCCCCGGCGGCCGGTGGTGTTCCAGCCGGTTTACATCGGCTACGAAAAAGTCATCGAGGGCAAAAGCTACCTCGACGAACTAACCGGGCGCCCAAAACAAAAAGAAACCATCTGGGCGCTGATCCGCAGCGTGTTCGAAGTGCTGCGCGAAAATTACGGCAAGGTGACGGTGAACTTCGGCGAACCGGTGTTCATGGACGCGATGCTGGCCAAGAACGCCCCCGACTGGCGCGAACAGGCCGCCGACTCCGACGACAAGCCGGCGTGGTTCAACGATACCGTGGACGAACTTGCGCACCAGATCCACGTCAACATCAACCGCGCTGCCGACGCCAATCCAATCAACTTGTTGGCCATTGCACTGCTATCCACCCCCAAACACGCGATGGCCGAGTCGGACCTGCTGGCGCAGTTGTCGCTGTCGAAGAAACTGCTGGCGGCGCTGCCGTACTCCGAGCGCATGACGGTGACGGCCAAGACGCCGCCGGAAATCATCGCTTACGGCGAAAAAATCGGCGTCTTGACCCGGCGTGACCATCCGTTAGGCGATGTGATCAGCGTCGAGGGCGAAACAGCGGTGCTGCAGAGCTACTTCCGCAATAATGTGCTGCATCTGTTCGCCGCTGCGGCCTGGGTTGCGCTGTGCTTCCAGAACAATCGCCGGATGTCGCGCGCCGGGCTGTTGCGCTTGGGCAAGACGATCTACCCGTTTATCCAAGACGAGCTGTTCCTGCCCTGGACCGAGGACGGCTTTGCCGAACGCCTCGACGCGACCATTGAGTTGTTCATTGCCGAGGGCCTGCTGTCGTCCGTCAACGACGACGATGATGGCTACCTCTCGCGCGGGCCCGGCCAAACTGACGAAGTGTTCCGCCTGCGTGCGATCGCACACAGCCTGCAGCAGGCGTTCGAGCGCTACTTCATCGCGATTACCACCTTGGTAAAGAACGGACCGCGCACCTTGTCGTCGGGCGAACTCGAGACCCTGTGCCACCTTGCCGCGCAGCGGCTGTCGCTGCTGTACGCCCCGGCGGCGCCGGAATTCTTTGATAAATCCCTATTCCGCGGCTTCATCGGCAAGCTGCGCGAGCTGAAGCTGGTGTGGTTGTCGCCGGAAGGCAAGCTCGATTTTGACGAGCGTCTCAACACCTGGGAAAAAGACGCCAAACTCGTCCTCAGTCGAGAACTTCGGCAAATGATCACCAAAATTTCGCCTGAAGCCGTCAGCAAGGTTGTCGCGACGCCCCCCACCCCGTAGCAGCCAGTTTGCTGGCGACCAGGTTGTAGCGATTTCACCATCGCGTAGAAGCCAGCTTGCTGGCGACACGGTCGAATCGGCATCCATTTACAGCGGACCACCCACCCGTCCTCGCCCTATCTCGACCACATGCGAGTCAACAGCTCTCGAACGCAGTGAGGGCGGAGCCGCGCCGATCCGCATTTCGCTAGCAAGCGGGCTCTTACGAAGGGGTTAGGCGTCTAGATCCGGGATTAGCTGGTTTTCGAGGTAGGCGATCATGTCCTTGATCCGCAGCTTGCGTTTCTTGAGGCGTTTGACCGCGAGCTCATCGGCTTGGATGCTGGCGGCCAAGCGCGCAATCGCGTCGTCGAGGTCGCGATGCTCGGTGCGCAGCTCAACGAGCTGACTGGAGAGCTTGGCAGGATCGGGCGGCGTGGACATACGGTCTACTGTAGCGCTGCCGCGGGCGGCGCGACAGAGGGTAAACTACAGGCATGCCCGACGCGCTCAAGCGTGCGTACGGGTCCTCGCAAACCCCTGCTCACCCTCACACCGATCGGGATTCCGGTGCAGGCTATGTTTGCCGCAACAAAAACGACTTCGGTAGTCGTCTGATTGATGAGAACGCGCTCAAAAAAGCGCCGTTCCCCGCGATCAAATGACCGTCGGCGCCCGCAAGCTTCGCTGGCAACACCTTGGCCGGCATGATCTCGATGAACCATTGATAGGAATTCCATGTTCTTCCGCAACCTGACGTTTTTCCGCTTTCCTGTTTCCCTGAAAAAGTCCTTCGACAAGGTCGACGACGCGCTCACTGAGGCGGCGCTCAAGCCGGTCGGCGTGCTGGAGATGCAATCGCGCGGCTTTGTGTCGCCGTTTGGCCGCAGCGAGATGGCGATGTCACACAGCGTCGGTCCAGCGCTTTGGCTGACCTTGGGCGGCGAAGACAAGATCCTGCCGGCGGCCGTGGTTAACGACGCGCTAGGCAAGAAGATTGCCGAATTCGAAAATAAGGAAGGCCGCAAGCTCGGCGGCAAGGCGCGCAAACGCCTGAAAGAAGACCTGGTGCACGAGCTGCTGCCGCGCGCGTTCGTCAAGCCGATGCGCCTGGATGCCAGCTTGGATCTGAAGATTGGCTTCATCGCGATCGATACCTCATCGCGTAAGTCGGCCGAGGGGTTTGTCACTGAGCTGCGCCACGCGTTGGGCAGTTTCGCCGCTCTGCCGCTCAATGCCGAAGTCTCGGCCCGCTCGGTGATGACCGCCTGGATTTCCGGCGAGCCATTGCCGGACGGATTTTCGCTGGGTGAGGAATGTGAACTCAAGGACACGATTGACGGCGGCGCGGTGGTTAAGTGCCAGAACCAAGAGCTGCTCAGTGACGAGATCAAGAAACACTTGGATTCAGGCAAACAGGTCACGCGCTTGGCGCTCGTTTTCCACGACCACGTCAGCTTCGTACTCGGTGAAGACTTGGTGCTGCGCAAGCTCAAGTTCCTCGACGGCGCCGTGGACCAGCTTGAGAACACCGAGCGCGATTCCCTGCACGCCGAGCTCGACGCGCGTTTCGCGCTGATGTCAGGTGAATTGTCGCGACTGTTCGAGGCGCTGGAAAAAGCGCTGAAGCTGAGCAAGCCCGAAGAGTGAGGCCGGCCAGGCGGCCATTCGGGTCGCCGCGGCCGGGCGGCGTTGGCAGCAGGCCGTTGCCTTTCTAGGGCGGCGTTGCGACTCGGAACTGCTAACTTGCTGCGTGACGAGGACGGGCTACGATTGGCGGTGAGGGCCGGGCCGACGTTCAGGCCCTTAACTCTGCCAGCGCTCGAAAGGTGGTCGAGCCGGGCGCAATTGTTTTTGCCGTGCCCACTACTGACAGCGCTAGAATCGTGTGAGCCCCCGGGAGCCTCGCCATGTCCGACAACATCCTGCTGCTGACTCGCTTCTACACTGCGTTCGCGGCGCTGGACGCCGAGGCGATGGTCGATTGCTACGCGCCCGACTCGCGCTTCGAAGACGAGGTGTTTTCGCTGCGCGGCCGCAATGAAGTCGACGGCATGTGGCGGATGTTGTGTGACGCAGTCAAAGCCAAGAGCCGCGCCGACTGGAAGCTAGATTTTCGCGATATTCAAGCGGACGCCACGACCGGCAAGGCGCATTGGGAAGCAACCTATCGCTTCAGCGCCACCGGCCGCTTGGTTCACAACATCATCGACGGCGAATTTGTGTTTCGTGATGGCCTGATCGTCGACCACCACGATCATTTTGATTTCCATCGCTGGTCGCGGCAGGCCTTGGGCTTGCCGGGCTTATTCCTAGGGCGGACTGCCTTGCTGCGCAAGAAGGTGCGCACGCAGGCGGCGGCAAACCTGCAGGCCTACCTGTCCCGCGCCACGGCATGAAATCTTGGCTGCGCTTCCTAGAGCCCAAGCCCGCCGAGGAAGTTCGTGCGCTGGTGCTGCGCGGCGGCGATGCGGTGCCAGTACGTTGGGTGCGCGATGCGCGCGCGCGCCGCCTACGGCTGATCGTCGGTGAAAAAGGCGTCCGCCTGACCCTGCCGCGCAGTGCCTCAATCAAGATGGCGGAGCACTTTTTGTTTGAGCATCGCGATTGGTTGCAGTCGCAGCTCGGTCGCCTGCCAAAGTTTGAGACCCGGCCGTTCGAACGCGAGCTCGATACCGAGCTAGTGCTGCGTAGCGAACGGCTGCCGATCGAATGGGCCGAAGGCCGCTACACGCGCGTCGAGATGGGCGATCACGGTGCGACGATTACCGTGTCCTCGCGTGCCGGCGACAAACAAATCCGCGCCGCCGTTCGTGACTTCTACGCGCAGCAGGCCCGCGCCGACATTGGCCATTGGCTACCGAAATATTTGCCTACCCTGCCCAGACCGCCGATGAGCTTCAAGCTGCGGCCGCTGTCCTCGCTGTGGGGCTCACTGGCGCCCGATGACGCGCTGTCACTCGACCTGTCGCTGGTTCTGGGTCGAGCTAGCGCCTTCGAATACGTGCTGGTGCATGAACTCTGCCACTTGGTCCACCGCGACCACTCCCGTCGCTTCTGGCGCGAAGTGGAGAAGTATTGGCCCCACTGGCACGACGAGCGCGACTACCTGCATTCCGACGGCATCGCGATCAAAGCCGAGCTGCGGCGGTTCAAGTAGCACGCTGCGCTGAGCGGGCGGGTCGCCAGCAAGCTGGCTCCTACGAGAGCGGTTCTCGTGCGGTCGCCAGCAAGCAGGTTCCTACAGGGGCGGACGTAGGAGCCCGCATGCTGGCGAACCCCCCAGTCAACAGCGCCAACAAGAATTCGCGCAGCAATCCG
>JBBSAA010000202.1:0-5050 GCA_038252715.1 Lysobacterales bacterium
GCGATTAAGTACGCCAGCACGGTAAAGGGCTGGGAAAATACCTTCAAGAACTACGACGGCCAGATTGCCGGCTTCCAGCGCATTGGTGCCTCGGCGACCAAGCATCGCGAAGAAGCGGCGGTGATTACCTGGCTGAAGGCGCAGGGCGAAGCCGGCAAGCCCGCCTTGGTCGCGCATGACAAATTGGTGGCGTTAGCGGGGCAAAACCGCGCGATGCGCGACCGCGATTTGATCCTCGGGCAGCTCAGTGGCTTGGGTACCTTGGGCTCAGCGCGCAGCCTGTACCGACTATCGATTGAAAAGGCGAAGCCCAATGCCGAACGTGCGCCCGGTTACCAGGATCGCGACCTGCCGCGCATTGAAGGCGGCTTGAAGGAACTGCAGCAGCGCTATGACGCGGGCATGGAAAAACAATTGATGGCTTACTGGCTCGAGCAGTACGTGAAACTGCCGGCCACACAGCACATCAAAGCGCTCGACAGTTGGCTCGGCGACAACAGCATGGCCGCCATCAACCAAGCGCTGGACGGGCTTTACGCCGGCTCGAAGATGGGCGAGGTCGCGCAACGGCAGGCTTGGTTCACAGCGGATCGCAAGGCGTTTGAAGCCAGCACCGATCCGATGGTGAAGCTCGCGGTCGCGCTGACGCCGACCTTGATGACGATAGAAGAGGAAGGCAAGGTGCGCGCCGGCGACAGCCTGCGCTACCGCCCGGTGTATCTCGCCGCCGTGCAGGATTACAAGCGCAGCCAAGGGCAGGGTGTGTACCCCGATGCCAATGGCAGCTTGCGCATCACCTATGGCAACGTCATGGGTTACGGCGCCGCAGGCAGCGAGACGGCCAAGCCGTTTACGACCGCCGAGGGCATGGCCGCCAAGGCCACTGGCACGGCGCCGTTTGATGCCCCGCAGTCCTTGCTTGACGCGGTCAAGGCGAAAAACTATGGCCGCTATGCCGATAGCGATCTCGGCACATTGCCGGTGAACTTCACTTCGAACCTCGACATCACCGGCGGCAACTCGGGTTCACCGGTGATGAATGCCAAGGGCGAACTGGTTGGCTTGGCCTTCGATATGAATTGGGAGAGCGTCAGCTCGAACTCCGTGTTCGATGCCACGATGACCCGCATGATTTCTCTCGACAGTCGCTACATGACCTGGATCATGGACAAGGTGTATCCGGCGCCGCGGCTGCTCAAGGAAATGGGTGTCGACGACTGACGTCGCGCGGCAAAGCTTGCTCGGGGTCATGAAAGCGAAAATAGAAGCCGGGGATTTCCCCGGCTTTTTCATGCTGATGAGTGCGCGACGGTCGCACGCGTCCGGAATTACTGACAGCTACCGGGCGGACGCGGGTAGTTCCCAAGCTGCTGCGCGAGTGTGAACAAAGCCTTGGTGTGGTTGAAGATTGCGGCAAGCCCTACCTCAGGCAGCTGACAAAGATACGTAGGCACCACAGGGGCCCGTGGCCCTACATCGTGTTCGACCGCACTTGCGCAGCGTCGGGGCAGGGAGGCCCCATCAATGTTCAACGACAACGGTCGCTTGTCTACGCTGCTACTGACGGTTGTAAAAAATAGCGGTCAAAAAAAACGCCCCAATGCATTGGGGCGTCTCGCAGTCTCATGGGAATGCCTCGGTACTCAGGGCGAGAAACGCGGGTCGGAAATCTTCATCTCGGTCACTGGGCCGAATTTCTTGATTTGGTCGCGCAGCTTCGCCGCATCGCCGATGACGACGATGGCTAAGTTAGCGGTAGTTGGATAGACCGCGACGGCCTTGGTCAGCTGTTCGGGCGTGACAGCCTTGATGCGGCTGCCATAGGTGTCGACGTCGCTGCGATCGAGGCCATAAAACGCAATCTCGGCGATGCGGTTGGCGAGCGCCGGGTTCGTCTCCAAGTTGGGCGGATACTGGCCGAGCACGTAGTTTTTCGCGGACTCGCGCATTTCCGGGCTGATGCCCTCGGCATGCAAACGATCCAGGGTGACCAAGGCCAAGTCGAGCGCTTTGCCCGTGGTTTCAGTGCGCGTGAACGAAGTGATCTGCGCTGCGCCGGGCTTGCTGTACCGTGACAGTCCCGAATTTGCACCGTAGCTCAAGCCCGACTTGATGCGCAGTTCGGTATTGATCATTGAGGTGAAGCGGCCGCCAAACACGGTGTTGACCAAGTTTTGCGCCGGCAGCTCGGGGTCGCGGCGATCTACGCCGACATTGCCCAGCCAGAAATAGCTTTGCGTCGCGCCGGGTTTGTCGACCAGCAAGACGCGGCGGCCGGTTTCAGCTGCCTTCGCAGTGATTGTCGGCAACGTGCCTTGGGACTTGCCCCAGCTTCCGAACGCCGCTTCGAGTGACTTCTTCATTTCCGCGCTCTTGAAATCACCGACCACGGCGATGATCAGGCGGTCGCCGCCCAAGCCATTTCTATACGCGCGCAAATCATCGAGCGTCAATTTCGCGAGGCTAGTCTCATCGCCGTCGACGGCGCGTCCGTAAGGTGTGCCCCGGAACAGCCAAGCGCGGCCATAGGAGCTGACCAACTGCCGGGGGTCACCGTCCTTGGCGGCCACTAGCGATTGCACCGAGCGGTCGCGCACTTTGCCGAACTCGACCGGATCCAGCGTCGGGCGCAACAGGGCATCGGCGCTTAGGTCCACCATTAACTGCGCGTCGCCCGCAAGGAATTCGGCATCTAGCTGCAGCGTTTCCATATCGCTGCCGATGGACAGCCTGCCACCGGCGCTATCAACGGCATCGGCAAACGCCTTGGCGTCGCGCGTCCCTGCGCCTTTCTGCATCAGCTCAGCGAGCAGCGCGGCGCTGCCTTCCTTGCCGGCTGGATCAGCCAGTGCACCGCCGGCGATGCGGGCATTCATTGCAATCAGCGGAACATCATGTTTTTCCATCAGCAGCAAGGTCGCGCCGTTACTAAGCGTGATGGTTTCATACGGCGGCAGCGCCAGCCCTTGGGCCAGGGCGAATGCCGGAACGGCAGCCAATAAGACAGCGCCGGTGATTCGGGTGAAGAGGTTCATGCGTAGATTCCTTACTTGGCCGGCGACTGCGCGACCGTACCCACGGTGCGGTTGTCGCGGCGGAAGATTTTGGCAGCGATGCGCTGTACGTCGGCGGTAGTAACGCGGTCGTAGGCGGCGGGCGCGTCGAACAGTTTGCGGTAATCGCCGTTGAATACCTCGTAGCCACCCATGGCCTGCGCCTTGCCAGAAATGGTGGCCATCGAGCGCCAGAACGCCGCCAGCTTTTGCGTGCGCGCCTTGTCGAGTTCGGCTTGGGAAACGCCGTCTTTAACCAACTTTGCCAGCGACGAATCCAGCGCCGCTTCGGTCTTTGCGAGGTCGCCGCCCGGCGGCAAGGTTGCGTAGATATAAACCAAGCCTGGATCAAAGCCACTGGCCACTTGGTCGCCGACATCGACCGCCAATTGCTGTTCGACTAACTCCTGGTGCAGGCGAGACGAATCGCCGTCAGTCAGGATCGACATCAGCAGCTGCAATGCCGGCATATCGGCATCACTGCCGGCTAGCGCGTGATGCGCGAACACCAGCAACGGCGTCTGCGCAGGGCGCTTGAGATCGATACGACGCTCACCTTGCTGTTCGGGTTCCTTCGTCGTCACCGCCACTGGCGCCGGCTGCGCCGGGATCTTACCGATGGTTTTTTCCGCCAATGCAAACACTTCGGCCGGCTCAACGTCGCCAACGACGAACATTACCGCGTTGTTCGGCGCGTAATAGGTTTTGTAATAATTTTTCAGGTCTTGCTGCGTCCAGCCCTCAATGTCCGACGGCCAGCCAATAGTCGGGATCTGATACGGGTGGGCGAGATAGGCGGTGGCGTCCATTTGTTCGACCAAGGCGCCCAAATTGTTGTTGTCCACCGACGAGCGCCGTTCTGAATACACCACGCCGCGTTCGCTTTCGACGACTTTCGGGTCGAAGGACAGGTTCGCCATGCGGTCGCCTTCAAGATCAAAGATGACCTCCAGCGCGCTGCGCGGGAACCAATCTTGGTACACGGTGACGTCGGAGCTGGTGTAGGCATTGTTGGAGCCGCCATTGGCCTCCATCGTGCGGTCGAACTCGCCGGGTTCGCGCGTGCTCGTGCCGTTGAACATCATGTGTTCGAAGAAATGCGAGATGCCGGTGATGCCCGCGCGCTCGTTGCGGCTGCCCACGCGATACCAGTTGTACAGCGCGACGTTGGGAATGTCGTGATCGGGCCAGACGACAATCTTTAGGCCGTTAGCCAGGGTTTTGGTAGCCACTTGGTCAACGCCGGGAACCACCACCGGTGTCGAGCTAGCGGCGACCGCGGGCGCCGACATCGCACCGGCAATTAGCAGGGAAATTAGAGTGTGTCGCATGGATCGGGGGCTCCTGGTTCGACTGGCTTGAGAACGATGCGCTACAGCGCGCTGAGGTGGCCGCGGACGCCGAGCGCCTGCAGGCCGATATTGATCATTGATGCATAAACGATGATTTTCTGCGCGCTGGCCTGGAAGCCGAGGCCGCCGACGGTGTCGAGCGTGGGACCGAGGAACAAGATCGCAACGTAGGCCAGCAACACAAACAGATACAGCGCATTAAAGGCGATGAAGCGCCGCGGCCAATGGTTCTTGTCCTGTACTCGCATCAGGCACAGCAGGTAGCCAACCAACAATACAAACGCCGCTTGCACGAACACGTTGTGCACGGCCAGCAAGTGGTTCCAGGGCGTCGCGGCGATGCCGATGAAGCATAGGCCGCTGAGCACGAGGAAAGCTTGCGAGCCGCGCGCCGCGCGACGGGCCTTGCGACGACGCGCGTAGATTGCGCGCCAACTGCCGCTGAAGTTGATCAGCGCCAAGCCGGTGCCGCCCAAGGCGATGACGAACAGGATCATCGAGACGGTATTGCTTCGGCCCGAGGGGGTTTGCGTTGCGCCGAGGTCACTGAAGAAGTTGCCGAGGAACTGGTAGTGGTCGCTACCTTGGTCGAATACTGCGCCGCCCGGATACAGCCACATCGCGGCCAAGGTCAACACGACGAAC
>JBBSAA010000203.1:0-5013 GCA_038252715.1 Lysobacterales bacterium
CGGGCGCCCGTCAGTGTCACCAAGCGCAAGCGTTCGCGACCGCCTTCATAACCGTGATAGATGCTCAGACTCTCTACATGCGCACCCGACACCATCACCAAGGTGCCTTGGTAGTTGAGCTTGGACAGCGCTGGGCCGATGCGCTCGAGCCAGTCCTCGGCATTCTTTCCCCACAGGCCAGTGACCCAGGACTTCGCCTCCTGATACCAGCGCGCAGGCGCAGAAGGCGTCGGCGGCGAAGCCGCCCAGACCGACTGACTAAACGCCAAGCCCAGCATTAGCGGCAGCAAGCGCACTCTCACCGGTTGACCTCCTCGTCGCTGTTGGCGTCGGCCGCGCCCGATTCATTGGTCACAACATCTACGTACGGCACGAACGCGTTGAGTCCGGCGTCACCCATCATCTGGTCGTGTCGAATCAGATAGGCCTCCAATGCAGGATCGTTCCCGCCCGCTGACAGCGGCGAGCGCGGCCAAGCCTTGCCGTCGCTGGCAGCGACCAGCGGGAAATCGGCCGGCGATTGCGCGCCATTCGATGCCGGCGTGGGCAGCTCCGGCGCAGTATCGGAACGCGAGGCGCGGGCAGGCGCCGCGTTGGGCAAGGCTGCGCCATTGTCGGCGCGAGCAATCAAGTCGGCCGACGACGGGTTCGGTACGAACACCGGCACCGCATCCACTGGGCCCGTGCCTTCGGGCGCCGTCTGCGCGACCACCGTTCCGCCACGCTCGGCGCCGCCGGTCCAGTCGGGCACAAAAACCACCGCCAGCAAGGCGACAGAGGCCGCGACAGCCCAACCGAGCCAAGGGCGACGGGTTCGCGTGGGGACGGTCGGCTCGGCGATCGCTGCCGCGACCCGGGTGGCCAGCGTCGCCGGCATCGGTCGGATCGTGTGGCCCTTTAGGCAAGACGCGGCCAGCTGCATGCGTTCCCAGCGTTTGCGCAATTCCGGCTCATTGGCCAAGCGTCGCTCCAAGAAACGCGCCTCGTCGGCCGGCAACTCGCCGTCCATCCAGGCACTGAGCTGTTCGCAGATTTTTTCGTCGAGGGTAGTCATGGGCGTACTCGGTCACTGTCCATCAAGGGGCGCAAGCGGGCGTCGATCGCCTCGCGTGCTCGGAAAATCCGCGATCGCACGGTGCCGATAGGGCAATCCATGGTCTCGGCGATTTCTTCGTAACTCAAACCATCCATTTCGCGCAGGGTGATCGCCTGCCGCAATTCTTCCGGCAGCTGCGCAACGGTGTCGCTGACTTCTCGGGCAATCTCCCCGCGAAGCATTTCGTGTTCCGGCGTGTCGTGGTCGTGCAGGCGCTGGGCACCGGAATAGTGCTCAGCCTCGTCCGCCTCGATATCCGAGGTTGGCGGTCGCCGTTTCATGGCCACCAGATGGTTTTTAGCGGTGTTCACTGCGATTCGGTACAGCCAGGTGTAGAACTGGCTGTCGCCGCGGAAATTGCCGAGGGCGCGATAGGCACGGATGAAACTTTCCTGCGCGATGTCCTGGCTTTCCGCATAATCGGGCACAAAGCGGCCAATAACGGCGCCGATGCGATGCTGGTACTTGAGCACCAGCAAGTCGAAAGCCGTCTTGTCTCCACGCTGCACACGCTTGACCAGTTCCAGGTCGTGTTCGTTCTCGCCCATCAGGGCCGCTGCTCCATGCGGCCGACGGGGCCGCTAGAAATGACCGGGAATGCCGGAAAAAGTTCAGTGTCGCGCGCAAACTCGTTGACCGGCCTCATCACCAGCCCCGATGATACCCTCACCACCCTACCCTGACGTATGGAACCGCCATGTTCGACGGTCTTCGCCTGATTCACTGGAAACCCGAGTCGCGCGCCGACGGCGTGCTCGTCCTTACCCTCGATCGCGATGGCGAAAACGTCAATGCGCTGTCGCGAGCGGTGATCGATGAGCTCGACGCGATGCTGGAGCGAATCGAACTCGAGTTGCCCAAGGGCATCGTGATCCGATCCGGCAAGGCCGCGGGCTTCATTCCTGGCGCCGACATCAAGGGCTTCGAGGAGATTGCCGCCAAAGGCATGGTCGAGGACTGGATCAGCCGCGGTCAGAACATTTACCAGCGCTTGTCTAAGCTGCGCTGCCCCACGGTAGCCGCTATCCACGGCCACTGCATGGGCGGCGGCACCGAACTGGCGCTGGCGTGTCGCTATCGCGTGGCGAGCAATGACCCGAAGACGCGTATTGGCCTGCCAGAAGTGAATTTGGGCATTTACCCAGGCTGGGGCGGCAGCGTGCGCCTGCCGCGCTTGGTGGGTGCACCCGCGGCAATGGACATGATGTTGACCGGGCGCGGCCTGTCTGGCGCCGCTGCAAAAGCCATCGGCTTGGTCGACAAAGTGGTTGAGCCGGCGATGTTGCTTGAAGCAGCCATCGCGCTGGTACAGCGCGGTGTCCAGCGACCGTTCAAGCAAAGACTAACGGCATGGGCCACGAATACCTGGCTGGCGCGCCAAATCCTGGCGCCGCAAATGGCCAAGCAGGTCGCCCGCAAAGCGCGCAAAGAACATTATCCGGCGCCTTACCTGCTGATCAGCACGTGGCAACGTACCGGCGGCCAACCGATCCCGGCGGCGCTGCGGGCCGAAGGGCGTTCGGTGACGAAACTCGCCGCCACGCCTACGGCACGCAACTTGGTCCGCGTGTTCTTCTTGATGGAACGCCTGAAGGGTTTAGGCGGAAAAGATCACGGCATCGCGCACGTCCATGTGATCGGCGCCGGCGTCATGGGCGGCGATATCGCCGCGTGGTGCGCGCTGCGCGGATTCGACGTGACCTTGCAAGACCGCGAGATGAAATTCGTGCAGCCGGCCATGGACCGGGCTGCGGTCTTGTTCGAGAAGAAAGTAAAAGACCCATCCAAGCGTGCCGAGACCAGTGCGCGCTTGCTTGCCGATGTTGAGGGCTCGGGTGTAGCGAAAGCGGACTTGATCATCGAAGCCATTTTTGAAAATCTCGACGCTAAGCGCGCGCTGTACGCCAAGGTCGAGGAGTCGATGAAACCCGACGCCTTGCTGGTATCGAATACCAGTTCGATCCCGCTGACCGAGTTGCGCGCCAACCTCAAGAAGCAGTCGAACTTCGCCGGTCTGCACTACTTCAACCCAGTCGCATCGATGCCCTTGGTTGAAATTGTTCGCCATGATTTCATGGCGCCCGAAGTTGAAAAGCGCCTAGCTGCATTTTGCCGTGCCATCGACAAACTGCCGGTGCCGGTCGCCGGAACGCCGGGTTTCTTGGTCAATCGCATCCTTGCGCCCTACATGCAAGAAGCAATCATCGCCTTCAGCGAAGGCATTCCCGGCGCCGTGATCGACAAGGCCGCGCTGAAGTTCGGAATGCCGATGGGTCCGATCGAATTGGTGGACACCGTTGGCCTCGACGTCGCAGCCAGCGTTGGCAAGATCATGGCCGATTTCCACGGCCAAACGCTGCCGGACGCGTTTACCGTCGAGCCGGGGAAACGCGGCAAGAAAGACGGTCAGGGTCTGTACAAGTGGGAAAACGGACGGGCGGTGAAGCCCGAAGTGCCGGCGGGTTACCAGCCGCCGGAAGACCTTGAAGATCGGCTGGTGCTTTCACTGCTTAACGAAGCGGTGTCCTGCCTACATGATGGGGTCGTTGCTGATGCGGACCTGCTCGATGCCGGCGTGATTTTCGGCACGGGCTTCGCGCCGTTTCGCGGGGGTCCGATCGAACACATCAAAACGGTAGGCGCCGACAAACTCAAGGCACGCTTGGAGGTATTGGCCACGCGCTATGGCGGCCGATTCTCGCCCCGACCGGGTTGGGACGCCCTATGAGCGCGGCGCAGCTGCTGATGCTCGCCCTGCTGGCCGGGACGCTATCGGTGGCAAGTGCACCGCCCGCTGCACTGACAATCTTCGCCTAGCCCGAGACCACCGCTCTAGCCTGAGACTTCACTCTGGCTAGGTTGACGGCGGTTCGCGGACTGAAGGCCACTCGCTACTGCCGGCCCTGGTAAGTGGTGCGGCACCGGCAAATCACTTCGAAGACAAGGCCGAACGCAGCGCGGAGCGATACTCGGGTCGATTCGAAATATCGTTGTGCCCTGCCCCATCAACCAAGACGATCGTCGGCGGCTTTGGCAGCTGTCGCGCGAACGCCTCGGCGTGCGCGGGCGGAATGAGCCGATCCTGCGCGGCGACTAGCAAAGTCACCGGCATCGTCAGCGTCGGCGCGCGGCGCCAGCTTTCATACTTGTCGTCCAGCAACAGGCCAATCGGCATCCACGGATATTTTTCCTGGGCGACGTTTTGCAGGCTGTCATACGGCGTTACCAGCACCACGCGTTCGACCGGGCGTTTTGAAGCGACATAGGTTGCAATGCCCGTGCCGAGGCTGCGCCCGACCAAGGCCACGGAACCATGTTTTGTTCGGATCTGGTCGTATTCGACCAACGCATCGGCGTACAAACCCGCTTCGGTCGGCAGCCCGGCCGTGCCGCTGTAGCCGCGATACGGCACCAGGTAAACGCTGCGCCCGGGCAGCATGTCGCGGAAAAACTCTACCTCGGCTTCAACCGACTCACCATTGCCACCGAAGTACAGCACCGCGTCGCGTTGACCCGGATTGGCGATCCACGCCGGCGCTTTGCGATCGCCGACGAGAAAAATTACGTCGGCTGGCACCGTGCTGGCCAAGGGCCGCGGGAAGTACATCAGGGATCGCTGCTGCTGATAGAGCAAGGCGGCAACCGCGAGGTAGCCGAGCACTGCCAGCAATAACAAGCCCAGCAAAACACGCCGGAATAGCCGCAGCACAATCGTTCGCGTCGACTCGATTTGGGCCGACATCATGCGCAGTTAGTCCCCGCAGCCGTCGAGCTTGAGCCGTTGGCCGGGCCGGATCGGGTAGTTGGGCGCCTTGACATGATTGGCCTTCGCCAGCGCGCTGATATCACAGCGATTCGCGCGTGCGATCGACGCTAATGTATCGCCTTTGCGAACCCGATAATCACGGGGCTCCGCC
>JBBSAA010000204.1:0-4960 GCA_038252715.1 Lysobacterales bacterium
GATAATCGGCACGCTCAACTGCACTGAGGCCGCACCCGTGGCGCGCAACCCGCGCAATGCGGTGTACCAAATCGCGTAACCTAGTCCCGACGCGAGTGCACCTGAGGCAGTCGCATAGATCACACCGCGCAGATCAACCCTTAGCGATCCAAGCATGCCCAAGCTCAAGGCAAGGGCCATCGGCGTTGCCCTTAGAAAATTGCCCGCCGTCGCCGCGGTCGCGTCGGCGACGCCGCGCCCGCGCAGCGAGTAAACCCCCCAAGCGATCCCCGCTAACAACATTAACGCCGCGCCCTGCCATGGCGGCGCGTTGAGTCCCGGTAGCACCAGGGCGATCAAGCCGGCGAACGCTAGCGTCAAACCCAGGGCCTGCCAAAGCGTGGGTCGTTCGCCAGCGCGCCAGGCTCCGCAAACCATCGTCACTTGCACGGCGCCGAACAGCAGCAGCGCACCGGTGCCCGCCGATAGCGATGCATAAGCCAATGAGAACGCAGCCGCATAGCCGAACAGCGCCAGCGCCGATCCCCAACTGCTTCCGGTTGAGCTGGCTGGCGATGACGTGTTCCGGAACTTGACCACGGCCCACAGCACGATCGCTCCCGATGCGAGCCGCAACAGCGTAAACGTCGCGGGATCGATCACGGTGTCGCGCAACGCAGCGCGACACAGCAGCGAGTTGGCGGCGAACGCCAACATGGCCGTGACGGTCAGTCCGAAGATTCGAAGTGGCGGCATACGCGCGGTATTGGATAAGGAAACGGCAACCAGCATAGCCTTGAACGGCGGCCGCTCGAGGCTGCCTAATTAAACGAGGTGGATTCTCGCTGGGCTCAGAACAGTGCGTCGCGCAGCTTGTACCAGCTCATTGCCGCAACAAGCATCGGTGTGCGGAAAGTGCGCCCACCCGGAAAGGGCAGGTGGTTGATCTTGGCGAATACGTCTAGACGTTCGGCTTGACCGCGTACCGACTCGGCGATTAGCCGCCCGGCGAGTCCGGTGTTGGCAATGCCGTGGCCGGAAAAACCTTGGGCAAAATAGAGGTTGGCGCCCAGCCGGCCCCAATGCGGCGCGCGATTGAGGCTGATATCGACATAGCCGCCCCAGACCTGCTCAAACTTGACGTCGGCCAACTGCGGGAATACTCGCGTCATGCGCCAGCGCATCGTGCCGGCCAAGTTCGGCGGCGGCAAGGTCGAATAGCTGGCGCGGCCGCCAAACAGCAGTCGATGATCGGCGCTGAGTCGGAAATAATCCAAGGCCCAGTTGATATCGGCGACGGCCATGCCGTTGCTGATCAGGGCCTTGGCACGGTCTGCGCCCAGCGAGGTCGTTGCACCGATATAGGTGCCAACGGGCATGATCTTGCTGTCGAGCTCAGGCGCGAGGCCCTTGATGTAGGCGTTGCCGGCCAGTACGGCGAAATCGCAGGCGACCTCGCCTGAGGCGGTGCGCACTATCGGCTGGTCACCTCGCATCAGCGACGTCACCTTCGACTGCTCGAAGATGCGCACCCCCAGCGACAGCGCGGCCCAGGCGAGGCCTTGCGTGTACTTCAGGGGATGCAGATGGCCACTGTGTCGGTCATAGAGCGCGCCGAGGTAACGGTCGCTGGCCAAGCTCGCACGCATTTGCTCACGATCCCACCAGTCAACCGCGTACCCGAAATTATCGGCGAGGTCGCGCTGCCAGTGTTTGAGTTCATCCACTTGCCTCGGCTTGATCGGTACGTGCGCGTGGCCATCGCGCCAGTCACAGTCAATTGCGAACTTTTCGCGGCGCTCGCGCAGCATGCGCATGCCTTCCAGCGACCAGTCGAAGAGCTTGCGAGAATCGTCTAGTCCAATCAGGGAAGTAATTTTAGATTGGTCGCATCCGTACCCGAAAATTGCCTGGCCACCGCTGCGTCCAGACGCACCCCAGCCGATCCGTTCTGCCTCTAGGACCACGACCTGATAGCCGGCCTCGGCCAGTTCAATGGCCGTCGACAAGCCGGTGAGGCCGGCGCCAATGATGCAAACATCGGCGCGCAGGCGCTCTTGCAGTGGCGCTTGGGCGGGGAAAGGTGGGGCGCTAAGGGTGTAGTAGGAGGGAATATGAGTTGAGGTCACGGGGTGCTTGCTCATGTCATGCGGTCGGTGACGAGCCGCCAGCCAATAATCGTCATCATCCCAGCGATCGCTGGGATTCATGGATCAAAGTGCGAGAAAAACTGGATCCGAGCTTTCGCTTGGATGACGCTGTCTCTTCCAAGACGGTTCAGGAAAATCACACCTGGCGCAAATACCACTCGATCTCAAGCGTGGTCACTTCTGCGTAAAAGCTGCGCATTTCCTTGAGCTTCTGCTGGCCATAGATATGACGGAACTCGCTGCCAAAGGCTGTCGCGACGAAATCGCTGGCCATGAAATCATTGATCGTGTCGCGCCAGAACAGCTGGCGTGGCTCGGTCTGCGCATAGGCATTGCCGACAATGGCTGGGCCAGGATCACCCTTGCGTTCCAAGCCATCGAGGATGCCGGCGAGTACGGCTGCGGTCACGAGGTAGGGATTGGCGTCCGCGCCGGCAATGCGATGTTCGATGCGGGTATTGTCGGGGTCGCTGTGCGGAATGCGCATTGCGACAGTGCGGTTGTTGAAACCCCAGCAATCGTTGAGCGGAACAAACGCGTTCAGCACAAAGCGGCGATAGCTGTTGGCGTGCGGTGCGAACATCAGCATGCAGGCGCTCGACGCCTGCTGCAGGCCGAACACGCCGTGGCGCAGGGCGTCAGCCGGGGCTTCGGGCGTACCGGCGAAAATGTTCTGGCCGGCCTTGTCTAGGACGCTGACGTGGATATGGGTGCCGCTGCCGGCCTGGTCGACGAAGGGTTTGGCCATAAAACTCGCCAGCAGGCCCTCATCGGCCGCACACGACTTGATTACGCGCTTGAGCAAGATGGCATCGTCGCAGGCCAGCAGCGCGTCCTTGCGATGCTTGAGGTTGATCTCGAACTGCCCGGGCGCGTACTCGGCGACCGCGGTGTCGGCCGGAATATGCTGTGCGCGGCAGGCTTCGGTGACGGCATCGGTAAAGCCTTGGTAATCGTTGAGGTCTTCCATGTAATAGACCTGCGTGCTGGTGTTGCGCACGCCGGTCGCGGGATTGATGGACGTCTGCGGCCGCCCGGACTCATCCATTTGCATGTCGAGCAGATAAAACTCTAGCTCCACCGCGACCACCGGGGTCAGGCCTTTCTCCGCATACCGCGCCAGCACTCGCTTGAGCACTTCGCGCGGATTCGCGGCAAACAGGCCGCCCTTTCCATCTTCCATTTCCAACAGCACTTGCGCCATCGGGCGCCGCTGCCAAGGCACAACCTTCAAGGTGCCAGCGATGGGGCGACAAATACGGTCTTCATCACCGATGTCATAACCCAGGCCAGTTTCCTCAACGGTATTGCCGGTGATATCGGTGGCTATAAGAGACATCGGCAGGCAGACACCGTTGGCATATACCTTCTCGAGCGCATCGCGGGTGATTCGCTTGCCCCGCAGCAGCCCGTTCATGTCGGGCAGCAGCAGGTCGATCATCTCGCAGCCGGCAATCTGCTGGAGTTCGGCGGCATCGTCGTCGGGCATCAGGGGCGTGGTGGTCATAGGGCTTCACTGCGGCGGGCGATGGACTCGCGGGAGTCTAGCATTGCCGCACAAACTGTAAAAAATCCTCAACACGTCGCCTATCGCTGGGAATTGACCAAGTGGCTGTGAGGGCCATCCTTGGCCGAAATGGTGCGTCGCAACAACGAATCCCACTGCGGAATGCCGGGGTAGGGCGTTGATAAAATCAAACGGCCGGGGTAGTGTTCGAACGAGGCCACCACCCGTTTGTTGAGGCCCCATGCCAGCAGCGCCGCTAGTCGGGCTTCCTTCCGACCGCAAGCAAATCGGGCACCACGCCTTCCAAGCCGTGGGCGAGAAGTACCTGCGTGCCGTGGTCGACGGCGCCGACTGTTTGCCGCTGATGATTCCATCGCTCAGCCCTGGCCTTGAACTGCGCGACCTGCTGACGCGCTTGGATGGCCTGTTGCTCACTGGCGCTTACAGCAATATCGAGCCGCATCATTACGGCGACGAACCCAGCTACCAAGGAAATGACCACGATCCGGCGCGGGACGCCACCACCTTGCCCTTAGTCTCGCTGGCGATCGAAATGCAGGTGCCGGTATTGGCGGTTTGCCGCGGTCTGCAGGAAGTCAATGTGGCGCTCGGCGGCAGTTTGCACCAGAAGGTGCATGACGCCCCCGGGTTTACAGATCACCGCGAGGACCTGTCGGCGCCGCTCGATGTTCAGTACGGCCCGGCGCATTCGGTGGCGCTTGCCGAGGGTGGCATGCTCGCTGAAATTGCCGGTTCGCGACAGGCCACGGTGAATTCTCTGCACGGGCAGGGCATCCGTACGCTTGGACGCGGTCTGCGGATCGAAGCAACCGCACCCGATGGTTTGATCGAGGCCGTTTCGCTGGAATCGAGCACGACATTTTTCCTCGCGATGCAGTGGCATCCGGAGTGGAAAGTTCGCGAAAATCCCTTCTATCTGCGCACCTTCCAGGCGTTTGGCGACGCTTGCCGGGCGCGGGCAAGACAAAGAGCATGACCATGGCCAAGAAAAAAATTACCAGCAAAGAAGCGACGAGAACGCCGTCGCTGGCAAATTCCAAGAGCGACAAGCTCAAGACCGAAAAGTCCAAGGCAGCTAAGAAAGCTGCGAAGAAATCCGATAGCAAGGCTAGTAAAAAGGCAAAGGCAGCGACCCCCGAGGCTCAGGAAAGCTCGCTGCTGCGCTGGCTCAAGGATCGGCGTATCACTGAGGTTGAATGCCTGGTACCCGACATTACTGGCATTGCGCGCGGCAAGATCATTCCGGCGGCGAAGTTCTCGCACGATTACGGCACGCGCCTGCCGGAGGGCATTTTCGTCACCA
>JBBSAA010000205.1:0-4932 GCA_038252715.1 Lysobacterales bacterium
CGTCCCCGGCGTCGACCCGAACAAGGCCGGCCTGAAGGAAATCCTGCGCGAAGGCCAGGAAGTCGTTGTTCAGGTCGATAAAGAAGAGCGCGGCAACAAGGGCGCGGCCCTGACCACGTTCATCTCACTGGCCGGTCGCTACATGGTGCTGATGCCGAACTCGCCCACCGCCGGTGGCGTCTCGCGCCGCATCGAGGGCGACGACCGCCAGGCCCTGAAAGAGGCCATGGACGCGCTGAACATTCCCGAGGACATGGGCGTCATCATCCGCACCGCCGGCGTCGGCCGCGATGCCGAAGAGCTGCAGTGGGACCTCGACTACCTGTTGCAGGTCTGGAAGTCGATCACCGACGCCGCGCTGGCCAAGCCGGCCTCGTTCCTGATTTACCAAGAATCGCGCCTGATCATCCGCGCCCTGCGCGACTACCTGCGCGCCGACGTTGGCGAGATCCTCGTCGACACGCCGCAAATGTATGAAGAAGCCAAAGACTTCATGCAGTCGGTGATGCCGCACAACCTGCGCAAGCTCAAGCACTACACCGACGATATCCCGCTGTTCAATCGCTTCCAGATTGAATCGCAGATCGAGGGCGCTTACGAACGCCAGGTTCGCCTGCCGTCCGGCGGCTCGATCGTGGTTGACCAGACCGAAGCGCTGACCGCGATCGACGTCAACTCCTCGCGCGCCACCAAAGGCAGCGACATCGAGGAAACGGCGTTCAACACCAACCTCGAAGCGGCCGAAGAAGTCGCCCGCCAGATGCGCCTGCGTGACTTGGGCGGCTTGGTGGTGATCGACTTCATCGACATGGGTTCGGGTAAGCACCAGCGTCAGGTGGAAGACCGCCTGCAGCAGGCGCTGCGCCAAGACCGTGCCCGCGTACAGATTGGCAAGATCTCGCGCTTTGGCCTGTTGGAACTGTCGCGCCAGCGCCTGCGTCCGAGCCTCGGCGAGTCGAGCCAGATCATCTGCCCGCGTTGCGACGGCCACGGCCGCATGCGCAGCGTTGAGTCGCTGTCGCTGTCGATCCTGCGCCTGGCCGAAGAGCATGCGATGAAGGAAAACACCGGGCAGGTGCTGGTACAGGCCCCGCCGGAGATCGCCAATTACCTGCTGAACGAAAAGCGCCGCGCGCTGATGGAAATCGAGACGCGCCACGAGTCGCCGATCATCATCGTCGCCGACGACCAGCTCGAAACCCCGCATTTCAGCGTCAGCCGCCTGCGCGATGGCGAGCTGGGCGAAGAATCAACCAAGCCCAGCTATCACCGCACTTCACCGCGCAAGCTCGAAACGCATGCGCTGACCAAGACGCATTTGAACGTGCCGGACATGCCGGCCGTCACTCATGTGCGTCCGACCCAGCCGGCTCCGCAGCGCGAACCGCGCGATGACGATGCACCGATGGCTGCCGCTATCGCTGCCGCACCGGTCGCCGCGTCCGCAGCGAAGCCCGGCCTGTTCTCGCGTCTCAAGGCCTTCTTTGTTGGTGACGAACCCACTCCGACGGCGAAGCCGCGCAATGATCGCGGTGAATCGCGTGGCGAACGTCCAGCTCGTGGCCAAGAAGTTCGCCGCGATCGCGGCAACCGTGATGGCCGCAGCGAAGGTGGTCGTGGCGAAGGCCGCGGCCAAGGTCGTGGCTCGCAGGGTCAAGGCGGAAATCGTCCGGAACGTGGTCAAGGCCAGCCCAAGCAGCAACAAGCTGCCGGTGGCAAGCCCGCGCAGAACGGCAACCAGGCCAAGCAAGGTCAAGCCTCGCAGCAGCCAAAGTCCGAGCGTACCGAAGAGCAAATGCGTCTGGACGAAGCACGCAAGGTCGAACAGCAGCAGCGTCGTGAAGAGCAGCAGCGCAAGGACCTCGAGCGGCGTGAAGCCCAGCGTCAAGAAAACATCAAGCGCGAAGCAGAACGTCGTGCCGCGCGTGACGCGGGGCAAGTCGCGGGCACGGCGTCTAGCGAAGACGCTGAAGCCGCCATTGCCGATGACAACGAAGCCAACCTCGCCGCTGCCGGCGTAGATGGTGTCGAAGGCGCTGGCACAGTTGACGCCGCCACGGCCGACGGCAGTCGCCGTCGCCGCGGTCGTCGCGGTGGCCGTCGTCGTCGTCGTCCAGAAGGTGCCGAAGGCGTCGAGGGTGCCGAGGGTGTCGCCGGCGAGTCCAATGCAGTGTCGAACTCGCAGTCGGAAATCGATTTCGAAGACGAAGAAGGTGAAGGCACGGACGATTATCGCGAAGGCGATGAGCCCTCGCCGCCGATGCGCCAACACCACGCGCCGACCTTCGCTTCGTCGCTGCCGGTAACGGCGGCCGAATCGGATTTTGACGACTTGGGCACGGACGAGACCGAAGCGGCGCCGAAGCCAGCGCAAGCAGTTCGCCCAGCGCCGCCCATGGCCGTAGCGCCGGTGGCCGCGTACGTCGCCCCCGTTGCTCCAGCGCCGGTCGCAGCAGCGCCAAACGCCGAGGTCACGGAAGCTCCAGCGTCGGTTGCAGCCACCGTAACGGTTGTTGCTCAAACGCCGGAACGCTTTGAGTCCCCGGTAATGCCGATGAATACGGCTGCGGTTGCGGCACCAGCACCAGCACCAGCTCCGACGCCTGCACCAGCTGCGCTCGTACCCACCACGCAATCGCTGTTCGTTGTGCCCTCACCGACACCGACACCGGTGGCAGCGGTGGCCCCGATGTCAACGCCCACGCCGATTGTGGAAACGGTACCCGGCAGTTCGGTCCTGTCCGACGTCGTCAGCAATCACGCCGTTGTCTCAGAACCGGTAGATCCGGCCGTTCCGGCGCCCTCGCCAACCTCGGCATTAGCGCAAGCACCGGCCTCAACGCCCACGCAGGCCGCTGAAGTTTCAGCTGCGGCGACCGCACCTGCCTCGGCAGCTGCGCCGCTGGCAAGCGTTCCGGCGCCGGCTCCGACGACAGTTGCGGTTGATGTTCCGAGCGCGACGACCGCCACTATGACGCCGGCAGAGGTCGACGCCGTGCTCCATGGCGAACCGTTGGCACCCGAGCCAGCGATGTTTCCGCCGAAAGACGATAGCCGCGACAAGCCGCTGGTCTAAGACCCTCGGCTTGCGCCGCTAACGTTTGAAAGTAAGGCACCTTCGGGTGCCTTACTTTTTTTAAGCGCTGACTCAGAACGCCAGCACCGGATCGCTAATGCCGTGCTGCATTGCCATTCGAGACAACGCAATTGTGTCCTTGATGCCCAGCTTTTCGAACAGCCGGTATTTATGTGTTGCCACGGTCTTGCCGCTTAAGCTGAGCCGACGCGCGATTTCTTCTGCACGCAGGCCCTGGCAGAACAACATTGAGATTTCTAACTCACGCGGCGACAGCTGGTCGAAGGGCGAACGCAAACCGCCATCCAAGGCCAGTTTCTGCGCGATGCTGTTGCCAAGGTAGCGTCGTCCCCGCGCTGCCTCACGCACCGCACGCAACAATTCCTCGGCTTCACAGCCTTTGCCGAGATAGCCGCTGGCACCGGCGTCGAGCAGGCGCTTGGGCATGGGCCCATCTTCGTGCACGGAAACGATGACCACCTTGGCGACTTCACCCTTGACCAGTCGCTCGGTGATATCCAAGCCACTGATGCCGGGCAAATGCAGATCGCAAATGACAACATCGGGCTTGGATCTGCGAATCAGCGGCATGCCTTCTTCGCCTGAACCCGCCTCCCCCACTACCTCGATATCCAACTGCGGTTCGAAGATCAACCGATACCCGGTCCGCACCAACGCATGGTCGTCCAGCAGGAAAACTCGAATCATGGCAACTCTCCCCAATGTCCCGGAAAACCCTAAGGCTCAAGTGAGCCGAGGACAATGCGGCGATTCTGTATCTGAAGTAGGAATAATCCGAGTTGCGCCGCAGCATTCCAAGATCACGGCCGTAGACAGCATTGAAAGCTTGAACTCAGCGGTTTGGGGCGCGAATGATTGAAATTCGTTAGAACTGCGTATTGGCCCTCGGTTTTCCGCCTCGACTTGCGCCCTACTTGCCGATACGCTGGCCAATTAGCGCTCAAAAGTGGCCGACTATGAAGCTCCAGCAACTTCTCGCGATCCAGACCGGGTTTCTGATCGCTGCCTTGTTCTCGGCCACCTCGAACGCGCAAGTCTGTGCCACACCGGGATTGTCGGGCCCAAACGCGAGTTTGTCGGGCACGCTAAATAGCTATTACCCCGGCACCGGCGCCAGCGTCGGCGTCGGCAGCACCTCGATTCCGGTTGGCGCCATCGACACCTCCAGCGGCGGCGCGGCCACGGCCATTGCCACCGGCGATTTGCTGATCGTGATGCAAATGCAGGGCGCGCAAATTGATAGCAGCAATAGCGATTGCTATGGCGATGGTTCCGGCGCCGCCGGCTGCGCAACGCGTGTTACGTCAACCTCAAGTTACGCTGGCGGCAATACGGCAACCAACTATCTGGCCGGCAATTGGGAATATTGCACGGCGATTGGCCCGGCCGCGGGTTCTGTCGCCGTCCGCTGCGCTGGCGGCGCCGGTACGGTGAATTCGTACGCGGCGACCGCCGCGAATGCGACAAGCGGCGCGTATCGTTATCAAGTCATTCGCGTGCCGCAATACAGCTCGGCGACCTTGGCCGGCGCCGTCACGGCGGCGCCATGGAACGGTGCAACTGGCGGCGTTGCGGCGCTACAGGTTGCCGGAACCTTGACCATGGGCGGCAACTCCGTCGATGCCAGCCGCCGCGGTTTTCGCGGTGGTGGCGTGACCTATGTCGACCCATTTGGCCCGCCGGTGATTGACCCCGTCAACGGCACCTCGTTCTATCGCGCGGTGGCGGGCGCTATTCCTGGCGGCGAACGCGAAGGCAGTTTCAAAGGCGAAGGTATCGCCGGTACGCCGCGACTGGTTTACAACGGCACGGCGCAAGTGGACACCGGCACCGAC
>JBBSAA010000206.1:0-4899 GCA_038252715.1 Lysobacterales bacterium
GTACCGGCAGGCCGGCCCACAGCGCATCGCTGGCGGTGGTGTGGGCGTTGTAGGGCAGAGTGTCGAGGAATAGATCGGCGCAGGCGTGGCGTGCCAGATGCTCTGCCGGCGGCAGGCGCGGTGCAAAGACCAAGCGCGTGCTGGCGATGCTGTTTTTTTCTGCCTCACGACGCAGGTTGCCGGCCGCGACGGCATTGTCTTCGAACAGCCACAGCACGCTGCCTTCCACGCGCCCAAGGATGCGCATCCAGCTCGCGAACATCGCCGGCGAGATTTTGTAGTTGTTGTTGAAGCAGCAAAACACCATGCCCTCGGGCGGCAGGCCCAATTCGACGCGGCTTGGCTGGCGCGCGGCTATTTGCCGCTGTGCGTCGTTGACTTGGTAACAGTCGGGCAGGCGGATCACCGCTTCGCTGTAGAACTGATCTTGTTCAGGCGGCAGCACCTGCGGATCGGCGATCAAGTAATCAATATAGGACGCGCCCATCGTGCCCGGATACCCGAGGTAGTTGACCTGGATCGGCGCACCGCGGCGGGCCAGGATGCCGGCACGGTTGTCGGCGGTGAAGCCCTTGAGGTCAATCGCGATGTCGATGCCGCGATCACGCAGCAGTTGTGCCACCTCGGCATCGCTGCGTGCGGTGACGTCGATAAAATGTTCGAACGCGCCGCGCAAGCGCTGCTGCATCGCGTCGTGGGTTTGCGGCCCGAATGAGATCGCAAACGTTTCAAAACGCGAGCGGTCATGGCCTTCAAACAGGCCGGCCATCAAATAGGCGGTAGCGTGCTCGTGGAAATCAGCCGACAGGTAGGCAATGCGGATCCGCGCCTCATTGCGTGGCGCCGGGAAGGCCGCGAAGGGCTGCGCGGGATGACGCTGGGCGACATAGTCGCGTGCGCAGGCCAACTGCGCGGCGGGCGAATCGCAGATCGCCAAGAACGAAAACGGCACATCGGCCGAACGCCCGGCCAACACGTCGGTAACGGTGGCCTCCACCAGCGCGCTGTAGTCACGCCAATCGCAGGCATACAGCTGAGAATGCAGCCGGTTACTTTGCGCGTGCTCGTAGGTCGGCAGCGCGCTTGCGAGGGCCGCGAAGGCCGCGGCCGCCTCGTCGTAGCGCTTGAGGTCGCGCAAGGCAGCGCCACGGTTATTGTGGATCGCCTGCATGCCCGGACGCAGCTGCAGCGCGCGGTCGTAATCGCTGAGCGCCTCGGCCGGCCGCTTGAGTCGTTGCCGCGTAATGCCGCGGCCAACGAGGGCTTCGACATGATCGGGCCACTGCGCCAACACGTGCTCGAAATCCACCAGCGCTTCTTCCAGCCGTTGCTGTTCGCGCAGTGTGTTGGCGCGATTGATGCGCGCGCCGATGTGCTCGGGCGCTAGGTCGAGCGTGCGAGAGAAATCGGCAATCGCGTCTGGCAGCCGCTGCAGCATGCGCAGCGCATTGCCGCGGTTGTTCCAAGCGTCGGCATAGTCAGGCTTGATCTGCAGCGCGCGGTCGAACGCCGCCAGCGCATCGTCAGCGCGCTGCAGCCGCAGCAGCGCAATGCCGAGATTCGAATGCGGCGCCGGCAAGGACGGGTTGCCGGCAATGGCGCGTGCGATCAAGTCCGCTGCCTGGGTCGCGTCGCCTTGATGCAGCACGCTCACGCCCAGCAGGTGCAGCAGTTCGGCGTTGTCCGGCGAATCGGCCAGCAAGCGGCGGTAAATCGCTTCAGCGTCGGCTAGGCGTCCTTGCCGCAGGTTCGCCATCGCCGCCTGCAGGGCAGCGGCCTTCGCGGAAGGGGGCAGGGCAGGGTCGGTCATGGGCATCCATGCGGCGGGGCAGGCGGCCCATGATGCCGGTGTGGGCGTGGCCGGGAAACAAAAAACCCCCTGATTTCTCAGGGGGTCTTCAATTTGGTGCCCAGGAGAGGACTCGAACCTCCACGGTTTTACCCGCTAGTACCTGAAACTAGTGCGTCTACCAATTCCGCCACCAGGGCAAGTCTTTCGGTGCGGATAAAAGCAACGAAAGAGCCGCGTAAGTTAATGGCAATGGCCGGGTTTGTCAATGAATACAGGGGTGGAGAGCGCGGTTTGGGGCCGGTCTGAGCAGGCGGCGGTGTACCATGTACGCATGACAAAACCACCCAAGAAGACCGGCGACGCCAAGCGTCCGCCGTGGATGCCCGATTCGATGAAGCTCAGCCAGCCGTCGGGCGCGAAACCCTCTGGCCCGGGCAAGCCCCGCACGGCCAAAGCCGGCAAGCCCGGCGGCGCCAGCAAGGCCTCCGCGCCCGGTGGCGGCGGAAAACCGGGTCGCTCGGGCAAGCTGCCTAAGTTTGCGGGCCCACGCCCCTCCGGTCCGCGTTCGTCGGATCCGCATGCCGACCGGGAAGCGGGCAAATATGCGCAGCCGATCATCAGCCGCGAAGCGCTGATGCAATTCCTCAGTGATGCGCCGGGCCCGCTGACCGCCGAGGAAATGGCGCGTTCGCTGTCCTTGACCGCGCCGGACCGTTTCGAGGCGCTGTCGCGCCGGCTCAACGCGATGCTGCGCGACGGTCAACTGTTGATGAATCGTCGCGGCGGTTTCGCCGTCGCCGAGCAGCTCGACTTGATCGCCGGCGTGGTCATCGCCAATCCCGAAGGTTTCGGTTTCCTGAAGCCGGAAAAGGGCGGCGACGACCTGTTCCTGCCGCCGAGCGAGATGCGCAAGGTGATGCACGGTGATCGCGTGCTCGGTAGCGTGACCAATGTCGACCATCGCGGCCGCCGTGAAGGCGCGATTGTGGAAGTGCTTGAACGGCGTTTGACCCGCGTGGTTGGCCGCTACAGCGAACGCGCCGGCATCGGCACCGTGATCCCGGACGATAGGCGCGTGCTGATCGAGCTGCTGATCCCGACCGATGATCGCAACGGTGCCAAGGAAGGCCAGCTGGTCGTCTGCGAAATCACCACGCCGCCCGAACGCGGCCGCCAGCCCATCGGCAAGGTGCTGGTCGTGCTGGGCGACAAGCTCACGCCCTCGCGCGTGGTGGAAATGGCGATCCACGGCCATAACCTGCCGCACGAATTCAACAAGGAAACCCTGGCTGAAGCTGCGGCGGTCGCGGTCGATGTGCCGGCCGAGGTCGCGCGTACACGCGTGGACCTGCGCAAGCTGCCCTTGGTCACGATTGACGGCGAAGATGCCAAGGACTTCGATGACGCGGTGTATTGCGAAACCGAAGCGACCGGCTTCCGCTTGATCGTCGCCATTGCCGACGTCTCGCACTACGTACATCCAGGCACCGCGCTCGATGACGAAGCCGTGCTGCGCAGCACCTCGGTGTATTTCCCGGGCTTCGTGGTGCCGATGCTGCCCGAGACGCTGTCGAACGGCATTTGCTCGCTCAAGCCCAAGGTCGATCGCCTATGCTTCGTCTGCGACATGCATATCGATTTCGAGGGCCAGGTCAGCGGCTCGAAATTTTACGAAGCGGTAATGAACTCGCACGCGCGCCTGACTTATACCCAGGTCTGGAAGGCGATTGAGAAGGACGAAGAGGCACTGGCCACGGTTGGTGCGCTGATGCCGAACATTGAGCGCCTGCACCAGCTTTACCAAGTGCTGAAGAAAGCGCGCAGCAAGCGCGGTGCGATCGAGTTCGATTCGGCCGAGACGCGTTTCGTGCTCGACGATGCCGGTGAAGTCATCCAGGCCGGCATGCTCGAGCGCAATGACGCGCACAAGCTGATCGAGGAATGCATGATCGCGGCCAACGTCGAGGCCGCACGGTTTATCTTGGCCAAGAAAGTGCCGGCGCCGTTCCGCGTGCATGATCGGCCACCGGAGTCGAAGTACGCCGACTTGCTGGAGTACCTCAGCGAGTTTGGGCTGCGTTTGCCGCCGTGGGGTTCGGTGCAGCCGAAGGATTTCACTACCTTGCTCAAGAAAATCCGCGAGCGGCCTGACGCGGCCTTGCTCGAGACGGTGCTGCTGCGCTCGCAGTCGATGGCGGTGTATTCGACCGAGAACAAGGGCCACTTCGGGCTGGCGCTGGAGGCGTACGGGCACTTCACCTCGCCGATTCGTCGCTATCCCGACCTGCTGCTGCACCGTTCAATCAAGCATGCGCTAATCAAGGGCAGCGAAGACGGCTTTGGCTACAGCGGCGCGGAAATGGCCGTGCTTTGCGTGCAGTGTTCCGAGAAAGAGCGCCGTGCCGATGAGGCCTCGCGTGAGGTCGACGAGCGGTACCGCAGTGCCTGGATGGAAAAACACGTCGGCAGCGAATTCGACGGTGTGATTAGCGGCGTGACCTCATTTGGTTTGTTCGTCGAACTGGTGCAGTCCAAGGTCAACGGTCTGGTTCACGTGACGCAACTGCCGCACGATTACTACCATTTCGATCCGCTGCGCAAATCGCTCAAGGGCGAACGCAAAGGCACCAGTTACCGCTTGGGCGATGCCGTGCGCGTGGTGGTGATGAAGGCCAGCGTCGAAGACAAGCGCATCGATTTCAAGCTCGTCGAGCCCAAGCAGGAGCAGGGCGAGCGGAAGAAGAAGGCGTGGGCGGAGTAAGGCGCGGGCAAAGTTCGGCAACGACAGACTTAGGCAACGACAGACTTAGGCAACGGCAGATTGCGGCGTTCGCGCTAAAACTGTAGACCATCATCCCAGCGAACGCTGGGATCCAAGCGGCGGCGGCAGAGTAGCGAAATGCTGGATCCCAGCTTGCGCTGGGATGACGATGCTTTGTTTGGGATGGGATGACGATGTTCTGATTCAGTGTCGTGGCGATGTTCTGGTTCGACTGGAAGAGCACAGTCTGGTTCATGGCTAACAAGGCAGGCTGGTTCGCTCATGCAGCAGCGTCAAAAATTGTTTTCGATATCAGCAACAACCAACGCACTAACGGAACGCACTA
>JBBSAA010000207.1:0-4859 GCA_038252715.1 Lysobacterales bacterium
AGAACCCAAAAAAATAGTGCCGTACCAATCGTTCGAGGTGATTGCCTAACGCGGGGCGCGGTCAAATCGTCATTGCACGGTGCTTCGCCCACCCGCCCGCAGTTGGCGGCACCTTAACTCAAGGTTAGGCTCCGTTGAAGAGATTGATGCTCACCGCTTGGATATCGATGCTGCCCTTGGTCGCGGCAGTAATTTGGTATTGGCTCAACTTTCAAGACTATTACTTTCCCGGACGGTATGAGGATGCGTTTTCCGCGACAGCGCTTGCGCTGGTTGCCGCGACGCCAGGCACCTTATTCGTTCTCTATCGCGCCGCATGCTGGGCAAAGCGCCGACGGCGATAGAAGCGCGTCTGAGCCGTCATTGGTGAAGGCGGTTAGCGAGCGCACCCCGGGAACGACTGGCTGCGGCGCCTAGTCATAGAGTGGCTTGATTTGATCGCGATCAGCCAGTGGCCGCGTCAGCGGGTGGCGTTCTATTTGCCGACGGCATCAGGCTCGCCAGCAGCCCCCATAAAAAACGCCGCCCGAAGGCGGCGTTTTGTTGCCAGGCAATGTCGATCGCTTGCGCTTTCTTATGCCGCTTCCGTGCAGCGACTTAGAACGAGGTGCGGTAGCCCAGCGTCAGCGAGTTGCGGTTAAGCGCGTCGTCGTTGAGGTGGCCTTGGTAACCGAGGAACGCCGACGAGGTGTCGTTGATGTTCATCTGCACGCCGATGTCAGCTTCAATCCAATGATCCGACGGGGCAACGCCCGGCAGCGAGAACGTGCCGTTCATTGAGGTCGAGCCGGCGATGACGTTGCTGATGTCGTCCTTGGTTTCGCGGGCATAGGCGATGCGAGCGTACGGTTGGAACTTACCGGCTTGGCCTTCGATCTGGTAACCGATGCGCCACGACAAGGACTTGCGCTCGAAATCGCTGAAACGCATCGAGCTCGAGAAGTTGGTCTCTTCCGAATAGCCGTTTACCGACACCTTCTGCCAGATCGCATTGGCGTAAACGCCGTGATGCAGGTCGCCGGTGCCGAAGTCGTAACCACCGCCTAATTCAAACGCGAGGTGCTGGGCATCGGTCTTGCCTTCTTCGACGCGCGTGGTCGGACCGAGCTGCAGCTTGCGGTTGATATCCAAGCGGTTGCTGCCGCCAGACACGATGGCGTCGAAGTAGCCATTGCCGTACTGGGCCAAGGCGTACGCGGAGGCCAAGAACTCGGTGCCGTCGAGGCTGCTGGCGGCGGAGTCACCGTTGGAACGACCGAGCGTGAGCGCACCACCAAAGGTGTAGGTGTCGCTGTAGCGGAAGTCGGCACCGGCGGTCAGTGTGGCCAGGTTGCTGTCGAGCTCGGGCGAGTTTGCCGTGCCGTCATAGGTCTGGTTGCCGAAGCGCAGGCTGGCATAGCCGCCGGTGTCGCCCACGGCGCGGTCGCTGCCGCGCTGGCTGAACAGCTGCTTGTTGATCGCGCCGCTATGCTCTTCGTAAACCTGCAGCGGCACTTCGCCGGCCAAGGAGATCTGGCCCGGGGCTTGGATCGTGGCGATCACGACCTTGGCCAGCAGCGCGTGCGCGGCGCCGGTGGGGTGCACGCCATCGGCGAACAGATAGGTTTGGTTGGTGCCAGCGGCATAGGTAAACGGCAGGCCCGAGCCAACCGGGCCGCAGGCGACCGAAGAGCCGCTGCAGGCGGTGCCGGTGACATTGGTGAAGCCGTAGGCGCCGGGGTTGGCGATCACCTCATTGACCAAGGCAAACGTGTTGATCGGAATGATTCCGACACGGGTCTGGGCCAAGCCTTGGCTCAAGGCAGAGTTGTAGGTGACGGTGGCCAAGCTCGCTCCGCCTGACGCGGTTGCGCCCAAGCCAACAAACTGCGGCGTGCCGCCCAAGTCGGGCAGGTTGAACACGACGATGTAGTTCGCACCGGCGTTCTGCAGCGCCAGTACGTTGCCGATCACCGAGGAAGCGACGACGGCACTGCCCGCCTGAATCTGCGGTTGGGTGGTCCAAACGCCACCTTGGAGGTTGGCGAAGATGTCGTTCGCGCCCATCCAAACGGTGTAGAGCGCGTTGCCGTCAGCCTTGCCCATCGGGCGCGGCGATAGGTATTGGCCGATTTGCTGGCCCAAACGCGGAGCGAGCGGGTTGATGCACGGTCCCGCGGCATTGGCGCAGGCGCCGCCCCAAGCGTAGTTGGTGCCGCCGGCGAGAGAGTTGGTCTGGTTGTAGCTCGATCCGAGGAAGGCCTGCGCCACGAGCTGCGAGGCAACCGGATCGGGATTGGTGGTGAAGCTGTTGCCGGGCGGCAAGCCCTGCGACTGGGCGATATTGCCTGCGTCGGAGAGGCTGTCACCGAACGAGATGACACCGGAGAATTGCTGGGCCTGGGCGGCGCCGATGCCGGCAAACGCGAGCGTGAGCGCGGTGGCCAGTTTATGGATGCGGGGCATGGTGGAACTCCTGGAGGCGGTTGGACTAGAAGCCGTTCGCACCAGGCGATTGAAGCGCGGCCCGGCATCAAGCCAGTCGCTTCCCCCTCCCCTGGCCAATGCGGCCCACCCCGGCAGGTCTTGGCTGCCGGATGTAAAGAACACATTAAACCAATCCCCGGTTCCGTACCACAGGGAATGGAGTAAACCACCCAAATGGAGGGCGGACAGGCTGTGTCAGCGGCGGGCCAGCAGCCTAACCCCAGCGCGCCTCCGCGCCTTCCCTCAGGCGACGCGGCGGCGTTTAGCCAGCTGCACCAGCAGCAGCGAGATCGCCGCTGGGGTCATACCGGGGATCCGCTGGGCTTGGCCCACGGTTTCCGGCCGCACCCCGGTCAGCTTGGCTTGCAGCTCCGCCGACAGGCCCGGAATGCCCTCAAAGCGGAAGTCCTCCGGGAACCGCGCGTCTTCGTTGCGGCGCTGGCGCTCGATGTCCTCGCGCTGGCGTTCCAAATAACCCGAATACTTCACTCCGATCTCGACCTGTTCGGCCACCTTCGGGTCGTCGACGCCGGGCGCCAGCGCTGGCAGGCCAATCAAGGTTGCGTATGTAATCTCGGGGCGCTTCATCAAGTCGAGCGCCGTGCATTCGCGGCTGAGGGTGACGCCGGCATGCTGCTCAAGCTCGCGGCCAAGTGGATTGTTCGGCCCGGCCCAGAGCGTGGACAAGCGCATGGTTTCGACGGCAACGGCATCGGATTTTTTGGAGAACGCCGCCCAGCGCGCCTCGTCGACCAGTCCCATTTCGTAACCGATCGGCGTGAGCCGCGCGTCGGCATTATCTTCCCTCAGCTGCAGGCGATATTCGGCGCGCGAGGTGAACATGCGGTAGGGCTCGGTGGTGCCGTGGGTGATCAAGTCATCAATCAAGACGCCGATATAGGCCTCGTCGCGGCGCGGTGACCACGGCGCGCGCGATTGTGTAAAGCGCGCGGCGTTCAGGCCGGCCACCAGCCCTTGCGCAGCGGCTTCCTCATAGCCGGTGGTGCCATTGATTTGCCCGGCGAAAAACAGCCCGGCCACACTCTTTGTCTCCAGCGAGGACTTCAGCCCGCGCGGGTCGAAGTAGTCATATTCAATGGCATAACCTGGACGCGTGATATGCGCGTTTTCGAAGCCCTTGATCGACTGCACCAAGGCCAGCTGCACGTCGAACGGCAAGGAGGTCGAGATGCCGTTCGGATAAATTTCGTAGGTGTCCAGGCCCTCGGGCTCGATGAAGATCTGGTGCGAGGCCTTGTCGGCAAAGCGCACCACCTTGTCTTCGATCGATGGACAGTAGCGCGGGCCGATGCCTTCGATCACGCCGGAGTACATCGGCGACCGATCCAGGCTGCCGCGAATGATGTCGTGCGTGCGCTCGGACGTATGCGTGATCCAGCACGAGACTTGGCGCGGATGTTCGCTTGCCGCGCCCACGAAACTAAAAGTTGGGATGGGGTCGTCGCCGGGTTGCTCGTCGAGGCCGGTGAAGTCGATGCTGCGCGCGTCGATGCGCGGCGGCGTCCCGGTCTTGAGGCGATCAACGACGAAGGGCCCCTCGCGCAGGCGCTGCGCCAGCGTGGTCGCCGGCGGATCACCGGCGCGGCCACCGGCATAGTTGGTCAGGCCGACATGGATTTTTCCGGCGAGGAAGGTGCCGGCAGTCAGCACCACGGCCGGCGCGTCAAAACGCAGGCCCGATTGCGTAAGCACGCCGCGCACGCTGCCGTTCTCAATGACGATGTCATCGACCGCCTGCTGAAACAGCGACAGGTTCGGCTGCGCTTCGACGAGGCGGCGGATCGCGGCCTTGTACAGTACGCGGTCGGCTTGGGCGCGGGTCGCGCGCACCGCCGGGCCTTTGGAAGCGTTCAAGGTGCGCCACTGGATGCCAGCGCGATCGGCCGCCCGCGCCATCGCGCCGCCGAGTGCGTCGATTTCCTTAACCAAGTGACCTTTGCCGATGCCGCCGATCGCCGGGTTGCAGCTCATCTGGCCGATGGTCTCGATGCTGTGGGTCAGCAGCAAGGTGCGCGCGCCGGCGCGAGCGGCGGCTAGGGCGGCTTCCGTCCCGGCATGTCCGCCACCGATCACGATCACGTCGAATTTGTTGTGTGCCGTCATTACCACTTCCTCGTTTGCCGGTCCGGTCCGCGACTAAGCGCGGCCATCCTGGCCCCGCCAAGTCGCCCGGCCCTCGGCTCCTGCCTCGGGCGCTCGGCGCAGCGCGATCCGATGGATCGCAAACGCGGCACCTCGCCCAGCCTGTCCGCCACCGATCACGATCACGTCGAATTTGTTGTGTGCCGTCATTACCACTTCCTCGTTTGCCGGTCCGGTCCGCGACTAAGCGCGGCCATCCTGGCCCCGCCAAGTCGCCCGGCCCTCGGCTC
>JBBSAA010000208.1:0-4857 GCA_038252715.1 Lysobacterales bacterium
CCGTGAGGTAAGACCGCTTCATGCGTGCACCGTTCCTCAGTCAGCCCGCAAGTTATTGATTGAACGAGGATGTTCGTGGGGAAACCTCAGGGTCAGGTTCACTTACAACCGTTTGAATTGTCGCGAGGTGGGCGATGAGCGGGCCGCACGCTGGCGAAGCGTTGGGTCTTGGCTTCGATCATGGCGAAACGGAGATAAGGGGACGGAGGGAATTAAAGCGGGTTAATTGCCTCCGTCCCCTTTGTATTACAACGCCGGTGGCCAGAGTTGCTGGACCGTCGGCACCAGGATGCCGTTGGCGTCGTCGAAGCGGACGCTTTGCGCGTAGATTTCCCAGCGGCCTTGGCCGTCATTGAAGCCGATGACGTTATGCCATGAATATGTGGCGTCGTCGGTATCGCCATAGCCGACAAGCGTGCCCGAGGCTTTGTCGAAGCCTGTCGGCGACGCGAGGTCCTTCCCCATCTTGCCGCCACTTGAGAAGCGCAGCGAATTTTTACCGAAACCAACAGCCTCGCCCTGTTGATTGCGCCATTTCGATCCGATGGAAGTCGCGCTGTTGTTGCTGTCGCCGGCGATATGCGCGATGCGTAGCGGCACGACCGTGTTTCCGTTTGTCGCCTCGCCGACACGGACCGTGCAGCCGTTGACCTCGCTGGTCAGGAACATCGACGCATTGTCATCGAGGTCGACATGGACCGTCTTCTTACTTTCCCACGGCAACCAATAGGCGTACAGCTTCGTCGCCGAACTGCTGGCGGCCTTGTTCCGCGAGGCATAGGCCGTGATCTCGTGGACGAACGCCGGCGTCCGGCCATATTTCTTGTATGCGACGTCGATCCGACACAGCCCCGCTTGCTGCGGCATCTTCGACGAATCGTTGGGGTACGTGATCGCATTGTTTTCGAGAAAGTGGCGTTTCCCGTCACGTAGCAGCTTTGTCTGACCGTCACTCATTTCCGCACCCCCTAAAGGCCACCGGCGTTGACTAGCTTGGAAAGCATACGTCGCTGGACAGCGCTCGTCTATCGGTTGCGGTAGGGACGCCGGTTGCCCGGCGCCCCCAAGCTAACTCGGTCAGAGCCCCTTACAGCTACAGCTAACCGGGTCAGAGCCCCTTACGAAGGATGTTTGGTCGGGCTGACGTGGGGAAGGAGGAAGCCTGATGGGCGTGGCGACGATGGGTCGGCAGGCTGGCGTGGTGATTGCCACGGAGATGCCGAATGCCTCGTCAACCCAGGCCAGATCTCGCGGACGTGCCGCAGCATGTCGTGCAGCGAGGGAACGATCGACAGCCTTGTTTCTACGTGGAGGACGACTATCGTCGTTACCTCGCCGGGTTGCGGGAGTCCGCCATCCGTTACGGCTGTGTGGTGCACGCGTATGTGTTGATGACCAATCACGTGCATTTGCTGGTGACGCCCTCATCGGCTGGCGCGGTGTCCCGGATGATGCAGTGGCTCGGTCGGCAATACGTGGGTTACATCAACGGGCGGTATCGACGAACCGGCACGTTGTGGGAAGGCCGCTACAAGTCATGTCTGGTGGATACCGAGCGCTACCTGCTTGCCTGCTATCGCTATATCGAGTTGAACCCGGTCCGTGCCGCCATGGTGGCTGACCCGGGGCACTATGCGTGGTCGAGCTATCGCGCCAATGCGCAATGGCTGCCAGACACGGTAGTTGTCCCACACGCGGAATACCTGCGTCTTGGCGCTGATGCGGCGGAACGTTGCGTCGCCTATCGGGCACTATTCAAGGAAGCGTTGAGCGCGGATCGCCTCGCCGAGATTCGTGCCTATGTCCAACAGCAACGCGTGCTTGGTTCGCCGCGATTCCAGCGCGAGATAGAGGCGATAATTGGCCGTTGCGCCAGCGTCCGCCCTGCGCACCGCCCTGGCCGCAGCAGTGAGTCTGACGGAACGGGCTCTGACCCGCTTTAGCTGTCGTGGCCGGCCCAGAACGCTTCGACGGCATCGATATTCGTCAGCCCCCACCAGAAGGTGCCCAGTCGCAGCCAGCCAGTGCGGATGCGACGGATGCTGTCGTCATAGACGCGCATGCGCACGATCAACTGGTTTCTGCTGGTGGTCAACGTGACCATGATGGGCGGATAGGGTGGAAAGGGCATGATGCTGTAATCGAGCAGCTTCAGACCGTTGTGCTCGGCCCAACGGTTGACCATGGTGCGGGTTCGATGGAACCACCAGGTGGTGTAAGCGATGATTCCAGCGATCATTACGATCCAGATCGTCACGTTTTCTCCTTGAAAGCCTGGGGAAAAGCCGTCAGGTCCATTCAAATTTGTTTCGTAAATGAACCTGATCCCTTTGTTTGTTCTTGTTTGGCTTGTGCCGCTATTTCCGTGCCGTGATGATTTCGTCCAGATAGTTCGGAGTGCCCGGGATCCGAACCAGATGCGGATATTGCAGGCCGCCGTGATAGTCGACGGCAAACATGTGGTCGGTGCCGAATCGGCGTATCAGCAATTCAATGGGTGCGGCGCCGTCCTTGGCCGCGGCAATGGCGTCCTTGAGCACCTGACTCGTGTACGCGTGGCCGTTCACCGCCATGAGCCGACCGCCGCTGCCGATGCCGGTCTTGAAGGCAGGGCCGTTCCAGCGCACGTCGTTGATGGTGCCGTCGCTGTTCATGGTCAGGCCGATGGACCAGGCAAAGTTGAAGATGTGTCGCGGCGATTGCGAGCTGGCGTTGTATGCCTGTTCGTATTCGCTTTCGGTATCGGTGTAGACGAGTTTCCAGCCGGCCGCCTCGATTTCGTTCGCCAGCGGAGGCGCGGGTGAGCGCAGATTGCGGTTGAGGAAGCCACGCCAGTCGTACTTCACCACATGGTCCAGCGTGTTCACCACGTCGTCCATGGTGTACGTCCTGGTGACGTAGCTGCCGTTGTCCATGCCGTAGAAATTCTTCGCGAACGTGTCCAGCGATTTCTTGCCATGGGTGAGTTCGCGGATCCTGGCATCGGCCGCGAGCCACATCAGTTGCCCTCCGCTGTAGTAATCCTCACTCATCTGCCAGCTGCGATAGGGAAGCATCCGGCGGCGCGCGATGGTTGTGTCGTTGGTGGTGTCTTGAATCGGGCGCCATTGCAGTCCCGGGCGGTTGCGATCGTAGTTGGCCACCACCATGGCGAGGGCGCCGCGGAATTGTTCCGGGGTCCAGATGCCGGCGCGCGCCGTGACGACAAAGCCCCAGTACTGGGTCTGGCCCTCGTACAGCCACAGCAGGGAGCCACCCTCCGGCAGGTTGAAGTTCGGCTTCCACAAATCCGCGGGACGGCGGAACTTGCCGTCCCACGAATGGATGTACTCGTGCGCGAAGATATCCCGGTTTGGAACGTTGGCGTCCCACTTGCTGAAATAGTCCGCGGGCCAGGTACCGCCGACCGACTGATGTTGCTCATGCGCGTCAGGCTCCAGCTCATTCGACAGCGCGATCAGCCAGTTGTAGTGCGCGTAGTGATGCGCTCCGAACAGCAGGTAGGCCTGGGTCACGATGTTGCGGTGCAGCTGCACTACCTCGGGTGTGATCGCGAGGTATTCGGGCGTGTCCGCGAACAGGTCCATGTGGACCGGCACCCTGGCGCCCGGGTCGAGGTCGATGCGTTTGAAATACTTTCCTGCAAAGACGGGTGAGTCCACCAGCGTGTTGTAGGTGGTCGGCCTGAAGGTCACGACACCGCCGGACTGCGCCTGGGTGTCGAGTGCGGTGCCGAACTGCCAGCCATCAGGAAGCGCCAGGCTCGCTGTCACCGGGATACCGCGCGTGTAATACCCCGCCGGATACAGTGACACCATGTTCCACGCGACCTGCAGCATCTTGTCGGTCATGGTGACGAACGGCGAGCCTCCGGGGCCCGACAGTGACTGGAAGTCCACGTCAATCGTCGACACGCCTTGCGGTATATCCATCTGGAATGCGTATACGTTGTACTCGTTGCGCGTCCAGGGCACGCGCATGCCGTTGGCGGTGATGGTCAGGCCGGCCAGCATGTCGATGGAGTCGGTCGTCGAATGCGTACCCGGAATCCATTGCGGGTAGAACAGGGTGAGTTTCCCGGGTGTCACGGGAATGCTCTCGTGAATGTTGAAGATGCCCTGTGCCGTATGGGTCGCATCCACATGGATCTGGATGGTGCCGGGGTAGGGCAGATCCTGTGGCGGAGGGATCTGCGCGTCGGCAGAGTCTGCAAGCGCCCTGCCGGCGGTGAGCGTCAGCAAGACAATGGTGAACAGGCCGATCAGCGCATGGCGCAGGGCCGGCGTTGAGCGGGTTGAGCGGGATAGCAGCATGTTGGGCCCCAGTGGCGTCTCAGCGACCTTTGCAAATTAGTGCGTGCGGCTGAAAAGTGCCACTTGTGTGGCGGTTGCCATGCAACGTGAGGAACAGGGCCATCTCAAGCTGACCCCGTTCGGTAGACCCCGTTTGGTACGCCTTCAAACCCGATGAACTGAACCATGCCGGCAGCAGGAAAAAAGGGGCTGCTCAGACCAGTCGGCTGACGCAAGGATTTCGACGCGCACGCGGTGGTTGCAGCTCATGCATCAAGCAGGCCCGTCGGCGCAACGCGAGCTGAGTCAACTTGCATTACGCCTTCCTCGCAGGATTTGAAGCCGGCGTATCGCCGAGGTTGTACTTCATGATGGCGCCGTGCGGCCCGTTGCGATCGCGCTCCAGTCCGTAGACCTCTCCCTCCGGGCCCTGGCGCTGGGCGAGGATCAGCTCAATGGCCTGGCGGTCCTGCGCGGTCAGCTTGAGCGTGCCCAGTCGAATGGTGTCTTCCAGGTGACCGGCGTGGCTTGCGCCCACGATCACCCCGGCGACCAGTGGCAGCTC
>JBBSAA010000209.1:0-4852 GCA_038252715.1 Lysobacterales bacterium
CCGAATCCGCGGGTCCAATGCGATGGGAGATCGGATCGTGCCGATCTTGGTCGGCGGCTGGATGCGCCAGATCGGCTACCGGCAGACTGGCGACGTACGCCAGGTTGACGGTATACGCGCAATCAAAGGCGAGCGCGATGGCGAAAGCGTCGTGGTTGAAATCGCTGGCATCGGCAGCACGCCAGGTTTCCAGGATCTCGTCGATGGCAATGCCGAGTTGGCGATGATGTCAAGGGCGCCAACCGCGGAAGAACTTGATGCCGGCTGGCAGCTAGGGCGCGTGCGGTCGCCCGACCAGGAATTCGTAGTGGCCTTGCAAGCGGCAACTGTAATCGTCAACGCGGCCAACACGATCGATTCGCTTGATCAAACGCAGGTTTCGGGAATTCTCGACGGGCGAATCACCGACTGGTCGCAGGTGGGTGGCGCCCCGGGAAGAATTCATCTGCACCTGGCGCTGGCAACCTCGGGTCTGGGCCAGCTTCAGTCACAGCTCCTAGGTAGGGGCACTGCGCCGGGAATTGTTCGGTATCCCGACTCGGTCGCGGTCGAGCAGGCCGTGGCGACCGATCCGCGCGCGCTCGGAATAACCGAATTCGGGCGACTTCATCGCGGTTCGCGCGCGCTGGTTTTGCGCGTCGCAGGTCGTCGCATAGTTCCCGACCGCCTCGGCGTGATGACGGAAGAATATCCGCTAACACGACGACTGCAGTTTTACTCCGGTCAGTTGATCACCGCGCTCGGGCGCGGATTTGTCGAGTACGCGATCTCCGATGCCGGTCAGCGCCTGCTGGCAGGTCGCGGCTTCACTACGTTGGCGCCGGTTGCGTTGCCGGCTGACCCGCCGGCAACGGCAGCTGCCGAGTACGCCGGGCTGGTAGCGGGTGCACAACGGCTCTCGATGGACTTTCATTTCAGCGACGAATTCTCCTTGTTCGAAAGCCGGACCGCGCAGGACTTGCCGCGGCTGCAGGCGTTTATGCGTCGGCCGGAAAATGCGCAGCGCCGCGTCACCCTGATCGGCTTCTCGGATCGACAGTCCACGCCTCAGATGGCGATTTCACTGAGCAACGAGCGCGCCGATCTGGTCGCTCAGGCGATGTCCGATTTGGGTATTTACGCAGCGAAAGTACGTGGCGTGGGTGCGGCGCTGCCTCTGGTCGAAGGCAAGGCCAGGCATGCAAACAACATGCGCGTGCAGGTGTGGTTGCGCTGATCAAGCGCCTGCCGGGGCCGTTGTGCTGTCCGCTCCGAGTGGTAGCCTGCGTTGTAGATTTCAACGCCACGGAGTCCTGCCATGCCCATGTTGCCGCGCCTAGCCCTGTCCCTGCTGTTGTCGATCCTGTCTCTGACCGCAATTGCCGATGCGACGGTGCCTACCAAGGATATCGCTGGGGCTAAGGATCCGCCATGGCTTAAGCGGTACGAAGGCAGCTTTATCATCAGCTATGACCATCGCGGCTTTGACGCCGTTGACTTCCCGGCATCGGTATTGGTGAAGCGTGAACCCGAGCAGAGTGATACCTACAACAACTTTGTTTATGGTGCCAAAAAAGTTGTCAAAGCCGAAGGCGAATACACGCGCCTAGTTTACCTGGCGCCGGAGGATCGTTCGCCGCTGGAGGTGATGCGCAACTATGTCGAGCTAGTAAAAAGCGCCGGCGGTAAAGCCCTTTATGGCTGTCAGGACGTAGGTTGCGGCGGTGGCCTGAACGGCAACGATCACGGCGGCAGCTCGCAGGGCCTGATGGAAAAGATCTATCCGCAGAATCGCCTGAAGGACGAGCCGTTCTCAAACGGGCATTGCGCGACGGGCGGCACTCCCACCGAGCAGCGGTACATCGTGGCGACGCTGCCAGATGGCAGCGGCGGTGAGCGCACTCTTGGCATCTACGTGTACACGATAGGCACCGGCAGCTATTGCGAGGCGCTCACTAACCGCACCGGAATACTGGTCGTCGCAATCGAGCCCAAGGCGCGCGAGAACAAGATGGTTACCGTGACCTCGAGCGAGATGGCCAAGGCGCTCGCGGCCGACGGGCACATCGCGCTGTACGGACTGTATTTCGACACCAACAAGTCGGCGGTGAAGCCGGAATCGAAACCGACGCTGGAGCAAATTGCGGCTTTGCTTAAATCGCAGCCGAAACTTCTGCTATCCGTGGTCGGACACACCGACAACGTCGGCGGCGACAAGTACAACCTGGGGCTGTCGCAGCGTCGCGCCGATGCAGTGATCGCCGCGCTGGTCGAGGACTACGGAATCGATCCCGAGCGGCTGCAGGCCAAGGGTGCCGGAATGTCGAAACCCTTGGCGAGCAACGACGATGATACCGGCCGGGCGAAAAATCGCCGCGTCGAGTTGGTGAAGCGTTGACCGAACTTGATTGATGTCGTCGCGAGGGTCGCGCCGGCTGTTTCGAATTGGAAATCGCAGCAGTAATCGAATAAGGAATCGCGCGGCACGCAGCCGCGCGATTTGTGTCCGTAAAAGCTAAAGCTACTTTTTCAGGCGCGCCAACAAAACCTGCAGCGCGGCCTGCGAGTCGGCGCAGTACCAGCCGTCGAGAAAGGCGTCTAGGCTGGCTTCGGAGAAACCGTCCAGAGCCGCAATGACGTCAGCACGCGCGATCGCACGTGTCGCGAGCATCGGCGACGACGGCAGTGCCAGCAACTCTTCAAGCCAGCGCACCGCACGTACGCCGACCTCACCGGCATCGGTGAGTTCATCGACCAGGCCCATGGCCAGCGCCTGCTCCGATTCCACCATCGCACCAGACACCACCAAGCGTTCGGTTCGGTGTGCGCCAACGACGCGGCGCATCAGGTATTGGATCGCGTCGGGAACAGCAAGCCCTACCTGGGTTTCATTCAAGCCGATTCGGAATGGGCCACGGGCCATGATGCGGTAGTCGCAGCACAGCGCGAGCACGCAGCCGCCGGCCGGGTTGTGACCAGCGATGGCGGCAACGACCGGAATCGGCGAGCGCGCTAGCGCCCGTGCAGCAGCGAAGAACCGCGACCAGCACGCCCCGAGGCCGTCGCGGTCCAAACCCATCAGGTAGGGCACGTCGAGGCCGCCAGAAAATACTTTCTCGCCGCCTGCCAGCACGATGCCGCGGGCACCCTTGCCCGGCGCCGCTTCAATCGCTTCAACCAGTTGGCCGAGGAGGGTGTCGTTAAGCGCGTTGACCGGCGGCCGTGCCATGCGGATTTCGTGGATCGAGCCGTGCTGGGTAATTTCGATCATCGTCGCGGTTCCGGAAAGAGTTCCTGACGATTGTCGCGCAAATCCCGCGCGCCTGCTGCCGCGATCGTCCTGATCGCGGCAACGCGGGCTCAGTTGGGAATTTTCACGTCGGCCGCCCAGCGATAGCGGACGGTGTAGCGAACGGTGGTCTCACCGCCAGCGGGCACCGGCACGTCGAAGCGCACGTTGCGCGCATCGGCCTTTTCAAACGGGACGGTGCTGCTCACGATGTCCCATTCGCTCCAGCGCGGCAGGCCTTCCCCAACCCGTACGGTCACGGCGCTAGTCTTGCCGTTGCGCACGACAATGGCGACGGTCTCGGTCATCGTGCGCCCGACGCGGTCAATCTTGAAATCTTCGCGCGTGCGCTTAGCGCCCAAATCGAAGGACTTGCCAATGGCCAGCGCAACATCGGCATTGACCGCGGTATGGCCGAGACTGGCCTCGCCGAGGAAATCGCTGCCCTCGCTCATGCGCACGCGACCGGCCGGCAACGGGATGCCGAGGCCGCCAGTTTTGCTGTTGCGAAAACGCAAGGTCGCGATTACGTCTTGGTCCTGGCCATCGGTCGAACCGACTTCGGGCTGGACCATCGGGTATGGCGGCGTCCAACCGGCGACTTCGGCCTGCGTTTCATAACGACGCTCGCAAGCGACATTCGTGGTGGCATTCACCAGCGGCAGACGCTGCACGCTGCCCTGCGGTAAGGAGCCCGGATCGGGCAGGGTATAAGCCTGGTATTCGCCGGACGCACGCGCCGCCGGCGCGCTGTCGGCCGTCATCATCTTGCTGCGTGCCATAGGTGCGGCGTTGGCCATCGCCATCATTTCTTGGCCGGCGGTGACGCGGTTCGGCTCGCCTGCCACCAAGGTCAAGCGCACGTTATCGAAGTCGGCGCCAGAACGGTTAGCGACCATCGCGGCGCCTTCCAGGTCCAGTCGGCAGTCCTTGCCTTGACCGCTCACCGAGACATTGTATTCGGCCCGCCAGGCCAAGCCGGCGGTGCCGTAGGCCAGGCGGAATTGCTCGTTGCCTGCACGTGGTGCCAACAGCGTCCAGCTCATCGTGGGCTCATTGACCACGCCGGCGGGCAGGCTCGGCAGTTCGAAGCTCGAGTAGCTCGACAGCACCTTGATACGACCGTCGGGCAAGCGCAGCGTCAAGCCACTACCGGCCGACATCAACACGCCAGTGATCGTCTGGCGCTCGTTGCCAACGGCCTGCTCGACACTGACCGGCTGTCCGATCGCGCGCCGTAGCAAGTCGTCCTGTCCGGCCAAGGCGAAATCAAAACGTTGCCCACGCACCGTGGCCGCACCCAAGGGCTTGAGGACGACGGAACTGGCGTCGAGCGCACGCGGCATGCCGGCCAGCTGCACCGCGTTGTCGCCGGCCTTCAAGTCGAAGCCGAGCGATCGATCAACCAAGGCAAAGCCGGGGCCGCCGGGCGACACCTCGCCCTGCGTCACGGCGTCGAAATCGCCGCTGTAGATAGTGAGGCGATTATCAGTGGCGTGGGCGGCAGTGGTCATGGCGATCAGGGCGGTAGCGAGGGAGGTGGTAATGAGGGTGCGACGCATCGTGGACTCCAGGTGGACGAAC
>JBBSAA010000210.1:0-4847 GCA_038252715.1 Lysobacterales bacterium
GGAGGTGGACGGTGGCAAGGAAATTTATTTTTCGCGCTCGCTATTTCTCGCCACCGGTGGACTTAGTCGTCCGCGCTTGCCTGACATTCCGGGAGTCGCCGACTTCGTCGGACCCGTCTTCCATACCGCGCGCTGGCGGCATGACGTGAACCTTACCGGCAAGCGCGTCGGCATCATCGGTACCGGCGCGAGCGCCATCCAAGTGGTGCCCGAGATAGCGCCGCTTGTCGCGCGACTGACTGTGTTCCAGCGCACGGCGTCGTGGATCTTACCAAAGCCCGACGGTCCTGTGCCTGCTGCACGCCGTACACGATATCGGCGCTGGCCGTTGCTGCAAAAGATCGTGCGGATCGCCTCGTTCTGGCGTCATGACGCTCGCGCCATACCGTTTACGCGAATGCCCTGGCTACTGAAATTGCTGCGACCGATTTTCCTGCTGCCGCTGCATCGGCAGGTGCGCGACCCGATCCTGCGGCGGCAGCTGACGCCGCAGTTCCTGCTCGGTTGTAAACGCGTCCTGTTGTCGAATAATTTCTATTCGGCGCTGTGCCGGAGTAATGTCAGCCTAGTGAATACGCCCATCGCGCGGATTACCGCGGCTGGCGTGCAAATGGAAAACGGCGAGGAGCATCCGCTGGATGTCTTGATCGCCTGCACGGGCTTCTACTCGGCCGAAGCTGGCGTGCCGTTTCCGGTTAGCGGCCTGGGCGGACGCGATTTGAACACGGTCTGGGGCGATGTCGCGACCGCCTACCTCGGCACCTCGGTGCACGGATTTCCCAACTTGTTCCTGATGAGTGGGCCCAATACCGGACTCGGGCACAACTCGGTGATCGGAATCATCGAAGCGCAGGCTGGCTTGATCATGGCGGCGTTGGCCGAGCTATCGCGTCGTGAGGGCGCGACGATTGACGTACGTGCTGAGGTGCAAGAACGCTACAACCAACAGCTGCAGTCGCGATTGGCTCGCACCGTCTGGAATACCGGCGGTTGCGCCAGCTGGTATCTGACCCGCAGCGGCGTCAACACAACCTTGTGGCCTGACTTCAGCGCCGTGTTCTATCGCCGGCTCGGGCGCTTCAACGCTGGCGATTATTCTTGGTCACAGTCGGCGGCGAAACGATCAGACGAGGCGTGATCGCAAACGCCAGGCCGGAAATTCGTCGCCGGGTTTCGGCGTCTCGATCAAGCCGCAGGCCAGCAAGCCATCGTCGCTGCCCGCTTCGCATAGGTACACGGCGATCGCGCCGCGCGGCTGGTTCGTCGTCACGACGCACCAGCCAGCGGGCAAATGGCGGCGTTCGTTGCGGTAGTCGGCTTCCAAGTAAGGCGAGGCATTGGCTTCCAGTATTTCCCGCCCGGCCGACGAGACTTCACCGGTGATCGTTGCCACTTCGACATCAAGCATTCCATCGGGAGCCGAGGTTTCAACCTGCAGCCCGTGGCCTTGCAGGTGCTTGGCGACCTTGGCCGGCACGGCGTAGGCATAAGGCCGGTCGACGACGTGCTCGCCGACAAAGCGCCCGATATACGGCACCGGCACGGTAATCGGCTGGCCTTGGAGGGTGTAAGGCTCTCGCGTCAGGATGTCGACGCTGCGATCGGGAAACGCGTCTAGACGATAGCGCACGGCAATTCGATCCGGCGGCAGTTCGCATCCCGCCAGCAGTGCAACGATTTCTGCGCCATTGGTCGCCACGAAATTGAGCGACTCGCGCAAGAACGCGTAGGTGGTGCGGACCCGTTCCGCAAAGCTGATGTAGGCGTAGGTTTCCAGCAGCAGGTCGAGCCGATTGGTGAGGCCACGGTAGTTGCCGCCGAAACGCGGATGATGCGTGTACGTGATCCAGCCGTTGCCCTGGCCGCCTTCATCACGCAGGAAATTGCCGTAATAGAACGTGTCGAGAGCATCGTTATTCTTTACCGCGGCGGTCACGGCCGGCAGCAGGCGGTCACGCATATAGTCGATGGGTTCGCGGCGACCGCTTTCGACGGTGTGCGGGATGTCATAGGTCAGCGCGAAGCGGTGAATCGATCCGTTGGTCGCGTGGCAGTCGATGGTGAGATGGGCGTTCCAGCGCTGTGCCACGCGGGTTTGCATGAGTTGCATCTCCGGCGCTTCCTGACGCATGTAGTCGCGGTTGAGATTGATGCCAGCGGCGTTGACGCGGGTGCCAACGCCGCTGTCTGGGCCCAATTGGCCGCTGAAGTTGGCGATGTCGAGCTTGCGGTTCTCGCTGCTGATGCGGTCATTGCCATCGGCATTGAACAAGGGCACGACCACCAAGATCATTTTGGACAACAGATCGCCGTGCTGCCCGGCGAGGATGTCGCGCATCAGCATCAAGATTGCTTCCTTGCCTTCAACTTCGCCGGCATGGATGCCATTGACGACCACCACGATCGGCAGGCCGGAGGCGTGCGCGGCCTCGGGCGTGAAATACCCCTGCGCGGATAGGATCAAAAGCGGCAGGAGTCGGCCTTCTGGCGTGCTGCCGAAGTCTTCAACATGCAGGCGCGGATCGTTCAAGGCGCGCAGGCCGTCGATGAAGGCCAGCACATCGGCGTGGCGCGAGGTTTCGGTGTAGGCACTGGTTTCGGCGCGCGTGAGCAGGGGGTTCATCGTTGTTCTCCCGGGCAAGGGCTCAATTCTACGGCCAGACGTGCACGTCGTCGTCGCCTTGGACCGCTAAGATGGCGTCATGAGCTTCCTATCTGCGCTGGCCCTGCCTTGGGCAATGCTGCCTGCCACCGTCGCCGGGCCCAATGCGCCCGCGCGCACCGTCACCGAGCTCGACCGAATCACGGTTAGCGCCGGTGAGCGGCAACCCAACAACAGCGCGACTACGGTGTCAGGCGCGGCCGTGTCCGACATCGGCGCCACGCACCCCAATGAATTGTTCCAGCGCGTTCCCGGCGCGTGGATCAGTCGCGGTAGTGGTCAGGAGCAGTTGACCGCAATTCGCTCGCCGGTACTTTCCGGCACCGGCGCCTGCGGGGCCTTCCTGTGGAGCGAGGATGGTGTGCCCATTCGTCCAGTGGGGTTTTGCAACGTCAACAATTTGTTCGAACTCGATACCGATCAGGCCGCGGCCGTTGAAGTGCTGCGAGGACCCGGGACAGCGCTGCAGGGCTCAAATGCGCTGCATGGCGTCATCAATGTGCGTACACGTTCTGCTTTTGACGCACCCACGGAATTCCTGTCCGTCGACGTGGGTCCGCATGAGTATCGTCGCGTGCAGGCCAGCGGGACGAGAGGCGACGAGCAGGCGGCATGGCGCGGCGAAGTGGGCGTGACCTCGACGGGAAGTTTTCGCGCCGATGAAGGGTTCGAACAGCAGAAGATTCGGCTCCGCCGCGATATGCGGACGCAGGACAGCGAGTGGAATACCTCTCTATCGCTGAGTAACCTGCGGCAGGACACGGCCGGATTCATCGTTGGGAAAGATGCTTACCGCGATTCTGATCTTCGCCGCGGAAACCTAAATCCCGAGGCCTTCCGCAACGCGTGGTCAGCGCGACTGGCCTCGCGCTACCACCACGATTTCGGGCAGGGCACGTCGCTGCAACTGGTTCCTTTTGTTCGCAGCGATGGCCAACAGTTCCTGCAGCATTTTTCACCGGGCAAGCCGCTTGAGCGCAACAGCAGCCGCAGCGTCGGCGTGTTGGGCCTGGTCAATCAGGCATGGGGCGAGGGGCGGCTATCGTATGGGCTCGACGCAGAGTGGGCGCGCGGCGAGGTGCGTGAGATCCAGGCCGTTGCCTTGAGCACCGGCTCAGCGGTGCAGCGAGCAACGCGGCCGGCAGGTCGTCATTATGACTACCGTGCGTCCTCAACCTCCCTTGCCTTGTTCGTTGATATGGCCCGGCCCTTGGGTCCAGGCGAAGTGGAGCTAGGGGTGCGTGCCGAATCGCTCACCTATCACTACGACAACCGAGCACGCGACGGCAATACGCGCGATGACGGCAGCACCTGTGGATTTGGCGGCTGCCTGTTTAATCGCCCTGCGGACCGCAGCGATCAATTTAGCCACCTGGCGCCGAAGCTGACCTACCGCCAGCCTATCGGGCCGGGACAGGGCTGGCTGCGCCTCGCGTCGGGCTTTCGTTTCCCGCAAGCCGGCGAGCTGTACCGCCTACAGCGCGGACAGGACGTCACTGACCTGCGTCCAGAGAGTTTGGATATGTTCGAGCTTGGCTGGCGCAACCGGGGCAGCGCGGGATCGTTCGAGGCGGTGGCATACACCGCGCGCAAAAAGAACTTTATTTTCCGCGATGCCAACGGCTTCAATATCAGCGACGGACGGACACGGCATCGAGGCATCGAGCTTGCCACCGAGACTGCCGCAATGTCGGGCTGGAGCGTGGCCGGCAATGCCAGCTACGCAATCCAGCGCTATTCCTTCAGCCGCGCGCTATCAGCCGGTGAAGCGATTGCAGCGGGTAACGAGATTGATACCGCGCCGCGTTGGCTGGGCAACGTTCGATTGGTCAAGGAATCGCAGCGCTTTGGACGGTTTGAGCTGGAAGGCAATTACCAAGGCGCGTATTACCTCGATGCCGGCAATACCGCGCGCTACCCCGGCCACCTGCTGGCCAATTTGCGCTGGTCGCGGCCGCTGGCGCTGGGTTGGCAAGTGAATGCCCGCCTGATGAACCTGGCTGATCGACGTTATGCCGAGCGCGCCGACATCGCATTTGGCGAGTACCGCTATTTTCCGGGCGAGGGCAGGGCCTTGTTCCTTGGGGTCCGGTATCAGGTGGAGTAGACCGTGCCGGGGCGGCGGCGACCCAGCCGCAAAACCGAAGGGAGCCCACACCACGACCACACCACCCACGAGGCACAA
>JBBSAA010000211.1:0-4818 GCA_038252715.1 Lysobacterales bacterium
ATGGATTCGAACCATCGACCAAAAGATTAAAAGTCTTCTGCTCTACCAACTGAGCTAACGGCCCATCTGCTTGATTTGTTGCGGCATCCCGACGTGGCCGGGGAGCGCATTCTACCGAAAAACTTAGGCCTGTTGGCGATAGCGGGTGGGATCGGGCACGCCGGCGTTGGCAAAACCCTCGGCGCGCAGGCGGCAGGCGTCGCAAAGACCGCAGGCATTGCCATGGGAATCGGCCTGGTAGCACGAGACGGTGCGGGAGAAATCGACGCCCAGGCGCTGGCCTTCGCACACGATGTCGGCCTTACTCATCGCCATCAAGGGCGCGTGAATTCGCATGCCGCGGCCTTCGACACCGGCTTGAGTAGCGAGCCCGGCGAGGCGCTCAAACGCGGCGATAAATTCGGGGCGGCAATCGGGGTAACCGGAATAGTCCACGGCGTTCACGCCGCAGAAGATATCGTCGGCGCCCAGCACTTCTGCCCAGCCCAGCGCGATGGACAGCATGATGGTGTTGCGTGCCGGGACGTAGGTGATCGGGATGCCAGTGCCTGGGCTCTCAGGCACGGCGATGTCAGACGTCAGGGCCGAGCCGCCGATGCTGCGCAGGTCGACGGTCACGGTTTTGTGCTCGATGCCGCCGCGCGTTTGGGCCAGTTCGGCGGCGGCGTCGAGCTCGGCGCTGTGGCGCTGGCCATAGCTGACGCTGAGCGCGTGGCAGGTGAAGCCCAAGCCTTGGGCGATGGCGAGCGTGACGGCTGAGTCCATGCCGCCGGAGACGAGGATCACGGCGCGGCGCGGGGAAGAGATGGGGGTGGTCATGGCGGTATTGTCGCTGGTGGTGCGGGTGTCTCGCCAGCCGGGGGGAGGTCGCGGGCTTACGCCGCTCCTACACCGGATAGCTCAGCGGCCTTGCTGCTCGCCCCACAGCTGCTTGTGTAGCTGGGTTTGGAAGCGGACCGGCAGGCGGTCGGCAATGATCCATTCGGCCAGCTCGCGCGGTGTGACCTGAGTGAAGCTGGGCGAGAACAGCACTTCACAGCGTGAATCGAGCGCGTGCTCGGCCATCACGGCCTTGGCCCAGTCGTAGTCAGCCCGGTCACAGATGACGAATTTCACTTGGTCGCGCGACGTGAGCAGCGGCAAGTTGGACATCAAGTTGCGGTGCTGTTCCATCGAACCCGGGGTCTTGAGGTCGACCACGCGGTTGACGCGCGGGTCGACATCGGCCACATCGATGGCACCTGAGGTTTCCAGCGAGACTTCGTACCCGGCATCGCACAGCTGCGACAACAGGCCAATGCAGCGTTTTTGGGCCAGCGGCTCGCCGCCGGTGACGCAGACATGGCGGACGCCGTGCTTGGCGACTTCCGCCAAGATTGCCTCCATGTCCCACCACTCGCCGCCGTGGAATGCGTACGCGGTATCGCAATATTGGCAACGTAGCGGGCAGCCGGTGAGGCGGACGAACACCGTCGGCCAGCCGACGCTGCGCGACTCACCCTGCAGCGACAGGAAAATTTCGGTGAGACGCAGGCGATCGGCCACAGCAGATTCCATGGCCAAACGACTCAGCGCGACTCGGTGCCCAAGGCCCGCAACCGGCCGTCGGCCAGGCGCGAGGCATCGGTGCCCGGGTAGTCATTGATTAGCTGGTTCAGCGTTTGCCGGCCGGCACCGGCCTGCCCCATCTCAATCTGCGAATAGCCTTTCTTGAGCAAGGCATCAGGCGCCTTGGTCGAGCTTGGGAATTGGCTGAGCAAGGTTTCGAACGACTGCAAGGCCAGCGGGTAGTTCTGGGTGACGTAATAGCTTTCACCGAGCCAGTACCACGCGTTCGGGGCCAAGGCGCCCTGCGGATAGGTATCCACATAGGCCTTGAAGCCGCGGGCAGACGCGACGTAATCGCCCTGCTTGAGGAAATCAAAGGCGCTGGTGTACGCAGATTGCTCGTCACCGCTGCTCGGCGCTGCCGCACCCGTGGCGGTCGGGCGAACCGGCGGTCGCGCTGCCGGATTCGTCGGTGTCGAGGCCGCCGCGGCCGGTGTCGTGGCCGGTCGGCTAGCGCCACTGCCGCCTTCCAACCGCTGCAGGCGCGAGTCGATGTCCAAGTATTGGGCACGGTTCGCGTCTTTCAGCTGCTGGTTTTCATTCTGCAATTGCTCGACCACGCCGCGCAGCGATTGCACTTCGGCCTGCAGTTGGGTGAGCCGATTGAGCAGGTCAACATTAGCTTGGCCCGAAGACTGGGACGCCGTGGACGACTGCTGTTCGAGTTGCGCCACGCGATCGGCGAGGCTCTGCTTTTGCGCCCAGCCCGGCATGGCCGCCACGAGGGCGGCCAGCAGGGTCAGGGTCTGTGCAAGACGGACGCGGTTCATGGCTTACTTCGCGGTGTACACGATCTCAACGCGACGATTCTTGGCCCAGCAGTCGTCCGTCGAGTCGACGCAGGTCGGCTTCTCTTCACCGTAGCTGGTGACCGAGATCTGACCGGCGGAACCACCGCTGCCCTGCACAGCGCTGGACACGGCATTGCCGCGACGCTCGCCGAGGGCGACGTTGTATTCGCGCGTGCCGCGCTCGTCGGCATGGCCTTCGAGGGTCATGCGGGACTCCGGACGGTCACGCAGGTACTTGGCGTGGCAGGCGATTGCGGCCTGGAAATCAGCCTTGAGCGTGTCGCGGTCGAAATCGAAGTACACCACGCGCTGGCGCAAGCAAGCGTCGGTATCGAGATCGGACGGGCCGTACTTGCCGTCGCTGTTCATGCCGCCGGTCGTGGCACCGGTATTGGCCATGCCGTTGTCGTTGGCCGGCGTGACTTCCTTGACCTTCTTGGTACAGGCCCCGAGGGCCACACAGAATGCAGCAGCGAGCAGGACGCGAGTAGTGTTGTTCATAGGTAGCTCCCTTCAGGGGTGGAGGAATTGCAACGGTAACGGATCAAGGTTTCAGCGCTGGCGGTACGGCGACCAGGCTGGCTCGCGGACGTCGCCGTCCGCAACCGTCGAACGCAGACGCACCCGGCCATCGGCCGAGACAGCATACAAGACGCCCTTGCGACCTTCCTTGGTGGCATACAGAAGCATACTGGCATTGGGGGCGAAACTCGGGGATTCGTCGAGGTTGCCCGGCGACAGCGTCTGCCAGCGCCCGGCCCCGCCAAAGCTGCGGTCCAGCACGGCAATGCGGTAGTTGCTGCCCGAACCCTGCGCCATGGCGATCTTCTTGCCGTCAAACGACACCGAGGCCTTGGCGTTGGACTCGCCGGCGAAGCTCAGTCGGACCGGCTCGCCGCCCGCGGCTGACACTTGGTAGACCTGCGGTTTGCCGGCGCGATCCGAGGTGAAGACTAGGCTCTGGCCGTCCGGCGTCCACACCGCTTCGGTGTCGATACCGAAGTGCCGGGTGATTTGCGTCAGGGCCTTGCTGGCCAAGTCCATGATGTAGATCTCGGGGTTACCCGATTTCGACAGGGTTAGCGCCAGGCGACGACCGTCCGGCGAAAATGACGGTGCGCCATTGATGCCTTTGAAGCTCGCCAACACTTCCCGGGCACCAGTGCTGGTTTCTTGCAGGTAAATAGTGGAATTGCCGCGCTCGAAGCTGACGTAGGCCAGCTTGCGACCATCCGGGCTCCACGCTGGCGACAGCAGCGGCTCGCCCGACTTCACCACCGTCTGCGGGTTGAAGCCGTCCGAATCGGCAATCATCAGCGCGTATTTCATGTTCTGGCCCAAGCCAGTCGCGGTGATATAGGCGATATGGGTCCAGAACGCGCCACGCACGTCGGTGATTTTTTCGTAAATTTGGTCAGCAATCTGGTGCGACACGTCGCGCATACCCTTCGCGCGGCCGCCTACGGCCAGCCCGAGCATGCGCTGCTGCTTGGCGACGTCGTACAGCTCGTACTCGACCCGGAAACCGCCGCCGGCTTCGTCGACGATGCGGCCGACGACCACGAAATCTTGCTTGACCACGCGCCAATCAGGGAATTTCACCTGGGTGCCATTGACCGGCAGCGCGCCACCGGGGAACAGCGCCTTGATTCGATCTTCGGGCATCGCGCGGAATTGGCCCGAGCGATTGAGATCGGCGCGAATCACCGCGGCGACATCCGTATCGGGAGGCAGATTGCTGCCTTGGTATGGCATCGGCACGACGGCAATGGGCAGGGCTGATTCATTGCCGACCACCAAGCCGATGTCGAGGCCTTGCGCGTGCGCGCCAGTGGAGGTGATCAGCAGCAGGAGGATTGCAAGCAATCGTTTCATCGTAGGCAGGCCTCTTCGGGATGACACAAAGTCAGGGTGATATTGCGTTCGAACACGGACTCAAAGCCCGAGTATGGCATCGGTGTTTTGCGGAACGCGCGCTCGACGGACTCACGACCCTGTGCATCGTACGCACATAGCCTGAACTCCACCTCGATGACCTCACCGCCAGGGATCTGGGTGAAGGTCACAACGCAGCGGGTATTTTCTGCCGCCAACGAACTGTTCCAATTTGCGCGCGTGGTGGCATACAGCGCGGCGATATAGCGGGCCTTGATGCCCTCGTCAACGCCACGATTGCCGGCCTGCGCAGCATTGGGCTGCACGCTTGCGTCGGTGTTGCGGGTGGGCTTGGCATCGGCCAACTGCGCCAGGCGCTGTTCTTCCATCTTCGTCCGGCGCTCGGCATTCACGCGTTCTTGCTTGATCGCTTCGTACTGCTCGCGCAGCCGCTGCTTGCGCTCGGCTTCTTGCTGCCGCTCGATATCTTCCGTGAGATCGACTTGGGCCTGGCGCGTGCGCTCTTCCTGCTCCTTGCGCTCGG
>JBBSAA010000212.1:0-4789 GCA_038252715.1 Lysobacterales bacterium
CCTGCAGCGTGCTGACGCGAATGCCAGAATGGCCACGCATCAGGGTGTTGATGCGGATCACCAGCATCGCGCGCACCACGTCGGCAGCAAACGGTTCACCGACGCAGACGGCATGGGTGATGATCAGGTTGCGCTGTAGTTCGTCGAGCAAGCTTTCGTCATTCTTCTGCGCGCCCGGCAGGGACTCGCGCAGGCGGTGCGCGCCCAATAGTTTGTCGGCATTGCTGCCGAAACCGGTTGAAACGCCGTAAATGGGCTCTTGCTTGCGAACTTCTTCGGCCAGGAAATCGGCGGCGCGCTGGACCTTAACGAGCTGCGCAGCGTCTAAGACCACGGATGCTCCGTAAGCAACCGCAACGACTTGCTCACGGGTCAGGGACGAACCATCGAGGCGAATTGGCTTCATCTCAGCGTCCTTGCAGCGCGCGCTGCTGCTCCAGCTCTACTTTCAACGCCGCCACGAGCTCCGTGCGCGGCACCTCGAATTGTTCTTGGCGACGCAGGTCCTTGACGGTCACCACGTCACGGGCCGCCTCGTCTTCGCCAAACAGCACCATGAAACGAATGCCGGCGCGGTCCGCGTACTGGAATTGCTTGGCAATCTTCTTCGCCTCCAACTGCACTTCCGTGTGGATACCGCCGGTGCGCAGCAGGCTGGCAATCGCTAGCGAATCCTCGAGCCGCGCCTCATCCATCAGGCCGACCAGCACTTCCACCGAACTATCGGCTGTCGACAGGATGCCGGCTTCGCGCAGCTGCCAGAACAGGCGCGTCGCACCAATCGAAATGCCCACGCCGGGCAGCTTCGATTTGGTGTAGCTGCTGGCGAGGTTTTCGTAGCGGCCGCCCGAACAAATCGAGCCGATCTGCGGATAATCGTCAAGGATGGTCTCGTACACGGTGCCGGTGTAGTAATCGAGGCCGCGTGCGATAGAGAAATTCAGCGCGTAATTTTTTTCCGGCACGCCGTAGGCCTTCAGCAGCGCGAGGACCTCGCGCAGTTCGGCGATGCCTTGCGATAGGACATCTTCTTCACCATCACCGCGGTGCCCGCCAGCCGCCAGCACATCGAGCCTGGCCAGCGCATCGGCATGCGAGGTCGACCGCACCTGCACGAACGCCAAGATTTGGTCGGCGGTTTCGTCCGATAGTGAAAACTCCTCACCCACCAGCGTCGCGCGCACGGCATCCGCGCCGCGTTTGTCGATCTTGTCGACTTCGCGCAAGACCAGCATCTGCTTCTCGCCGTCGGCGATGCCGAGTCCTTCGAAGTAGCCGCGCAGCAGCTTACGGTTGTTCAAGTGCACGGTGAACGGGCCAATACCGAGCTCGGAGAACACAGCGTGAATCACCGCCGGCATTTCCGCGTCGTGGCGCACGGACAGCGCGTCCTTGCCAATCACGTCAATATCGCACTGGTAGAACTCGCGGAAGCGGCCGCGCTGGGCGCGCTCGCCGCGGTAGACGCGTTGGATTTGGTAGCGACGAAAGGGGAATGCGAGGTCGTGCTCGTGCTCGGCAACGTAGCGCGCAAGCGGCACGGTCAAGTCGAAACGCAGCGCCAACTCCGGCAAGCCGCCCTTCTCAGCCTCAGCGTTGCTCAAGGCGCCGGTCGACTGCACGAAATAAACCTGTCGCTCGGTCTCGCCGCCGGTTTTGGTCAGCAAGACTTCCGACAGTTCAAACACCGGTGTTTCCACCGGCAGGAAGCCGAAACGCTCGTAGTTGCGGCGAATCACGTCGAGCATGCGCTGGAACGCGATCTGGTCGCGCGGCAGCAGCTCCATGACGCCGGGCGGGGTGCGGGGCTTAATCAAGGCCGGAACTCCATAGAATCTGGCGAATCGGACGCCTAGGCACGCGAGAGGCGCACTACCTAGGCGGGAAAGACCTGCATTCTAGCCGTCAACGGCCGCGCCGGCGCCCTCCCGCAAAACGGGCTTGCCTGTCCGGGTCGGTTTGCCTAGAATATGCGGCTACCTCGGGGTGTAGCTCAGCCTGGTAGAGCGCTACGTTCGGGACGTAGAAGTCGCAGGTTCGAATCCTGTCTCCCCGACCACTAGATTCATGTTTTGACGACGCCGGCCCTGTGCCGGCGTTGTTGTGTCAGGGCCCTGCCCTTGGGGCTCGCCGAGCCGCCTCAATTCGTCTTATTACCCGCCTGCCTCGCCGCCGCTTCCGCCGCCTTGCGCTCGCCGGCCTTTCGTTTGGCTTCATCAGCGCGGTAGGCCTGGTAGTCGCTGACGTAGTTCTGCTGACGCAGCAGCTTCGATTGCGGGTCAACGGTGATTAGGTCGAACGTAGCGGCGCTGACATGCCCGCGGCCGTCGGCCATTGGCAAGGTGCGGGTTTTGCCGGCGACTTCGACCTCCACCGGCATTGGGAACGGCTTGCCGCCCTGCGTGGTCCAGGCCAAGTCGACACCGTCTGCCGTGCGGGTCATCGTCAGTTCGGGCAGCTTGGCTTGGTAGAGGTAGACATCAAAGAACCAGCCATAGTCTTTGCCGGTTTCGGCATTGACCAAGGCGATGAACTCTTTCGACGAGCCGTAGCGCGGGGCGAACTTGCCCGGACGCGGCGTCGCGGTCCCATAAACTAAGCGGCGCGTGGCGTTGTAAAACGCTGGGTCGCCGACTAGCTGTCGCAGCGAATGCAACATCATCGAACCTTTGACGTAGATATCGCCGCCCGGTCCGTGCGGACCGCTATAGACCTCTTCGCCTAGCATCGGTTTGCCCGACACGAGAGGGAACTTGTTGCGGATGCCCAAGCGCTGAGTATGTAGTTCGGCGTCATAGGCCTGCTCGCCATACAGGTAGCGCGAGTACAGCGGCTGCATGTAGCTACCAAAGCCCTCGTGTAGCCACATATCGTCCCAATTCTCGTTGGTCAGCTGGTTACCGAACCACTCATGGGCAAATTCGTGCTGTAGCAAATCGTCGTAGCCCACGTCATTTTTTTCGTAACCATTGCCATAGGCATTGATGGTTTGGTGCTCCATGCCCAAGTGCGGGGTTTCCACCACGCCCATTTTTTCGTCGCCAAACGGGTACGGCCCGATCGTTCCCTCGAAGAAATCGAGCATGGTCGGGAATTCGGCAAACAAGCCACGCGCCTTGGCTTCATTGCCGCGCAAGTACCAAAATCGCAGCGGGATGGTGTTGCCAAAACGGCTCTGGTAGTCGGCCGACAGCAGCTCGTACGGTCCAATATTCAATGCAATGGAATAGGTATCGGGGTTTTTGGTGTGCCAGTGGTAGGTGCGCCAGCCGGCTTTTTCTTCCATGCCCATCGCGATGCCGTTGCCCGCCGCGACCAGTGGTGCAGGCACGGTAATGTGCTGATCGACAACCTGCGGCTCTCCCATCGGGTGGTCAATGCAGGGCCAGAACAAGTCGCAGCCCTCGCCCTGCACCGCCGTCGCGATCCAAGGCTCGCCAGTAGGCGCCGTCGACCAGACGAAACCGCCATCCCAAGGTGCGCGCTTAGCGACATGGGGTTTGCCGGAATACACGATACGAACCGTCGTGCGCTCGCCGGCCGCCAGCGCCTTCGGTAGCGCGATGGTCAGCCTGCCCTCGGGATTGCTGTAGCTGCCCATGGCCGCCGCTTGGCCGTCAATCTCGACGGCCGAAATCGGCAAGTTGCGATCGAGGTCCACGACGATGCTGGCCACCGGCGCCTTGGCGAGGAAGCTCAGGCGTGCGTCGCCGGACAGAAATTGCTTCGCCGGATCGACGGTGAACGACAGGTCGGCCTTCTCGAAGATCACCGCCAGCTGTTCGGGCGTGCGCTCAGCGCCGCTGGCCCGAGTGAAGTCCGTCAACACTGGTTGCTCAGTGACCGACGAGGCGGTTTGCGCAAGCACCGAGGGAGCCAGCGCCGCACAAACGCAGCCAACTAAGAGCAGACGCGACGGGATTTTCATGAGGATACGGTCCAAGGGCGATGGCTAGCCCTTGATCCTAACCCTCGCCTCCCGCCCAGCGCGATAGGCCGATTGGCCTAACCCAGCAAGCGACTAGCTGGCCAGCGCGACCACGAAAGCGCAGCCGGTCTTGGCGGTCACTTCTTCCAGCGTCACGCCCGGATGCAGCTCGGTCAAGGTCAGGCCCTTGGCTTTGTCGACCGTGAATACGCACAGGTCGGTGATCACCATGTCCACCACGCCCTTACCGGTCAGGGGCAGCGCGCATTCGGCTAGAAGCTTGGGCGAGCCATCTTTCGCCGTGTGTTCCATCAGCACCACGACGCGGCGTACGCCGCTAACCAAGTCCATCGCGCCGCCCGGACCCTTAACCATCTTGCCGGGCACCATCCAGTTCGCGAGGTCGCCGCGTTCGGACACTTCCAGTCCGCCCAAGATCGATAGGTCAATATGACCACCGCGAATCATCGCAAACGAGTCGGCGCTGGAGAAAAAGCTGCTACCCGGGATTGTTGTAATGGTTTGCTTTCCGGCGTTGATTAAGTCCGCATCCACCGTTGCCTCGGTCGGGAACGGACCGATGCCTAGCAGGCCGTTTTCCGACTGCAGGGTGACATTCACACCGGCGGGAATGTAGTTCGCCACCAAGGTCGGGATGCCGATGCCGAGATTGACGCAGAAACCATCCTGCAATTCTTTTGCGGCACGCTGGGCCATCAAGACCCGCGTAGGGTTTTCCTTGCCCGAGGGCGCGCCACCGGACAGGGTGCGGAATTCAATACGTTTCTCGTAAGTCTCGCCCTGCACGATGCGATCGATATAGATACCGGGCGTATGAATCTGATCGGGTTCAAGCTCACC
>JBBSAA010000213.1:0-4737 GCA_038252715.1 Lysobacterales bacterium
CGGCGAGCGCCGGGGCGGGTGCAGCGGGCGCCGCTAGTATCGGTGTCTTGGCCGGCCGAACATCGGCTTGGCTGGCTACCGCGATGACGAGCAGCGCGGATGCGCCTGCCCATTGCAAACCCCTGATGATGCGACTCATGCTTTTCCCCGGTGTGGTGACAACCGGTCGAATCTAACGCGGGCGTTGGGCAGGCTGCAAATGCCGAAAGACGGGGGTAGTGAGCTCAGGGACGAAACCCCGGTCTGACGGTACCAAGCGCATGGCTTGGCAGCGGCACCGTGCCGCACCTAGGCGGAGTGGTCCGCGTCTTGCGCGTGCGCGGTGGGGCGGCGCGGCACCAGTTCGGCATCGAGCAGGCGTTCGATGCGCGCAAATACTTCGGCGCGCGCGAACGGTTTCTTCATGAAATCGTCGGCGCCGATGCGATGGGCATAGAACTGCTCGGTCGCCTGTTCGTTGCCGCTGATCATGATGATCGGCACATTCTTGGTCGCCGGGTCACGGCGCAGCCGCCGCAGTGCCTCGAAACCGTTCATGCCGGGCAAGACGATGTCGAGGAAGATCAGGTCTGGCTGCTGCGTCAGCGCCAAGTCGATGCCGGTTTCGGCATCGCCCGCTTCCAAGGTGTCATAGCCATTTTGTTTCATCATTCGCCGCAACAAAGCCACGATCGTCGCCGAGTCATCAATGATCAGCACGCGCGTGCCACTGCGGGCGTTGACCCGTGATTTAACCCGGCGCTCGGCACCGGTGGGCATGACGATGGCGGCCGGGCTGCCGACCGAGGTCGGCAATTCCTCCGTGGGCTCGGGCTCCCGCAGCGCCGGCTTGCTGTCGTGGCTGGTGCTGAAGATGCGTTTGAACAGATCGAATATGGCCATCCCGACGCCCTCCCCGAGCGCGTGATACGGGACACAGTCTGGCCTGCCTGCAGGCGCGAGGCAATCCACGCGCTCTGGCTGCACAAGCGGCCATTGCCGCCGGCGCTGCGCAGTCAGGCATCGACGCTGCGCTGCGCAATTGCTGGGCGGGCCGGATGGGAGCGGCGCACCCTGGCCAGCAGCTGCGCGAGCAGGGCGCAAGCGGCCAGGGTCCAGACGATCAGGGCGCCGCTGGGAAGATCGAGTACGGCCGAAAGCGCCAGCCCCGAGGCGTAGCCGAGTGCGCCGATGGCATAGGCCGTGATCAGGCGGGACTTGCCGCTCATGCCCGCCGTTGCCAGGGCCGGCACGATCAAGCTAGCGAACACGAGGTAGACGCCCACCAACTGCACCGAGGCGGTGATCGCCAGCGCAAACAGGCCGTAGAAGAACAGGCCCGTTAGCCGTCCGCGGCGCCACCACATCAGGACCAACAGTACGATCGACAGCAGCGCCGCCGGAATCAGCTGGCTGAAACTCACCCAAAGTATTTGCCCGACCAATAGATCCTTGAGGTGTTCGCCGCCCTGCGGGTTGTTAGCTAGCAGTAGCAGGCCTCCCGTCGCGGCAAGCACGAACAGCGTCCCGATGAGGGGCTCTTGATACTCCGGCCAGCGGCGGTCGGTCCACGCCAACAGACCGGCGCCGGCGAGGGCCGCCGCGGCAGCGGCCACTTGGACACCGAGGCCCTGTTCGTCGACGCCAAAGTATTGAGCGGCAATCACGCCTAATGCGGCGATCTGCGCGATGGCCAGGTCAATGAAAATGATGCCGCGAGACAACACCTGCTTGCCCAACGGCACGTGCGTTGACAGCACGATCAAGCCGGCAACGCAGGCCGGGCCGAGGATGCTGGCGTCTAGGCCGTCGAAGTTAAGCGCCAAACTCACTTCGCGGCTCCGAGCAGCTGGTCGAGTGTTGAATCAAACAGGCCGAAGAGGTCCTTGGATTTCGCGTCGCCGCCCACGGTCAGCGGCAGCGCAATGGCTGGCACGCCGGTGCGGTCCGATAGCCAAGCGCTCGGCTTTGGATCCTGATAGCCAGCACGCACGATGGCGAGCGTGTTGCTGGTCTTGGCAAGGCCGATCAGGCTGGCCAAATGTGCGCTGGTGGGCGGCACGCCGGGTTTGGGTTCCAACGCGCCGATTTGCTGCAGGCCGAGCCACTGCGTCAGGTACACCCAGCTCGAGTGCTGCACGATGATCTTGCGGCCCTTAAGCGGTGCGGCGCGACCTTCCCAGCGCTTGATGGCAGCGTTCCAGCGCGCGCTGAAATCCGCCAGCCGCTGCTGGTACAGCGCGGCATTGGCCGGATCGAGCTGCGCCAGCCGCGCGTCGAGCGCCCTGGCCACGATCAGTACACGGTAGGGGTCCATCTGGATATGCGGGTTGCCCTGCGGATGCACGTCGCCGGCGGCGCGATCGAGTTGGGTCGGTTTTTCAAGCGTGGAGACCTGGCTGGCGGCCATGAACGAGCCTGCGCCGGACGCGATTTTCGAGTTGCCCGACTGGCGTATCAGTTGCGGTAACCAGCCGATCTCGAGATCCGCGCCCGAGCACACGATCAAGTCGGCGCGGCGTACTTTTGCAATCAAGCTGGGCTTCGCTTCGATCTGGTGTACGTCCTGCAGCGCGGATGTACCGACCGCAACCTCAACCTTGTCGCCGCCTAATTCCTGAAGCAGCGAGCCCCATTCGGGTTCGCAGGCAAAGACTTTCAAGTCGGCATGCGCGGGAGCCGCAGCGAGGGCGGCGACGGTGAACACGCTGGCAATCAGAAATTTCATCGGGGTCCTTTAGAACTTGTGTGCGCCGTGCGCGCCGAGGCTGACCTGGTACTGCAGGGAAATGACGTTGTCGGTGTCGCTGGCATTGGGTTTGTCGCGACTCAATTGCAGGCGCACCAGGCTGAATTCGCTGTTGCGCCAGGTCGCCATCACGCTGTGCCGCACCGGATCGGTAAGGCTTGCTGCTGGGCCCTCGCCATCGGGCATCAGGCGGTCGTAGCGGTAGCCGGCGTCCCAGTTGCGGTTGATGCGATAGACACCTTCCACGTAATAGCCGCTGCGCGTGCCGACCCAGGGCTGGTCGAGCAGCGGGTTATCGAGGTCGGTGAACTGGCCGTCGCGGTTTTCATGGAAATACTCGCCGCGCAAGGTGACGCCGCCATCCTTGAAATTGCCCTGCGGCGCCCATTTCCAAGTCGCGTCGGCGACATAAAGTGTGTTGCTGCCACTGAAGCCATCCTCGGCACTGTCGCTGTCGGACTTGAGCATCGAGACGCCGGCCAACCAGGAATTCTCAATGCCAACATCGCCACCGGCATGCGCGAACAGCGTCTTGACACCGGCACCCGCGTGCGCGGCGCCGCCACTGGGATAGTTCTGGCCGCGGAAGATTTCCGCGCCCACTTCCAAGAACAGGTCGGTCGGGGCTACCCAGCGCAGTTGCACGCCGTCATCGCCGTATTGATTGCCGAGGAAGGCCTGGTAGGCGAGCGGACGGTCGTAGAATAAATCGGTATGGGTGTGATGGCTGTTGAGATAGCCGATATTGGAATAGAAACGGCCAACGCGCAGGTCGAATCCGTTCGGCAGCGTCGTCGTATCGATATACGCTTCTTCGACGCCAATCTTAGTTTCACCGTTTTCGTCCTCAGCCGTCAGCGTCAGCTGGCCGAAAAACTTGTCATCGATATTGGCAGAAAGCGAGATCTCGCTTTCACCCAGCGACAGCCCCTGCGCGCCCGGTCCAGCGCCGCCGGTCAGCGGGAAGCCGGCGCGGGAATAGGTGTCTGGATTCAACGAATGATGCGCGTAGGCGCCGTTGAGGATGATGCTGATCGCCGGATTGAACGCGTTGCCATTGGCATTCGCTGTTTCCGGGGCGGGCGCGGCCGGCTCTGCGGGCGCTTCGGGCGAGACCTCGTTGGCAGCCAGCACCGGCTGCGCTGCTTTCATTTCTTCAATTGCGGCACGCGCGTCCTTGGCCGCTGCGACGGCATCGGCGGCCTGTGTCCGCAGCGTTTCGGCATTGGCTTCCAAGGACTTCACCCGAGCCTCAAGCGCGTCAATGCGCTGTTGCGGTGTCTGGTCGGAAGCAAAGGAGGGCGAGGTCATCGCAGAAAGAAGGCAAAAGGAAATCAGGCTTCGGCGCATATGCGGGTTCCGGTGCAGGGTGGGGTCAGCTTGGGCGGCTAGTAACTGGCGACAAGCTTACGCAACTAGGATGTTATATCCTAACAACGCCATTGGGAGTACGCGCATTAAATTTGCGTAATGATCGGCAAGACCGGTTCTAGCCCGACCCAGAGCCAGCAAGCACCCTGAAAAACCGAGGGCTGCTTGACGAGGCCTGGCGCCCTTCCTTGCGCACGACCCGTCGGTTGATCCAACGGCTCGCGCATCCATTCGCGCACGTCCTTCCTCTTGGTGTTAGTGGACCGGGCCCCCGGCGCCACGGGATGCCCTGTCCCGCCTGTCTCGCCATTTATCCGGCGCGGCAGCGAGTGTCAGGCTCCGCCTCGTCCCAGACCTACAAAGAAATGGAGCTTCCAATGATGACTACCAACTTGCTTCCGAAAATTTCCGGCGTTGCCCTCGCCCTCGTCGCCGCCGGCATGGCGACGTCCGGCTCGGTCTCAGCGGCCAAGAAAGTCGCCGCCAAAGTTGATTTGGTGCATTGCTCAGGCGTGAACCAGTGCAAGGGCCATAACGACTGCAAGACTGCAGCAAACGCCTGCAAGGGCCAAGGCGCCTGCAAAGGCCAGGGCTTCGTCGCCGCCACGGCCGAATCGTGTTCGGCGATTGGCGGAACG
>JBBSAA010000214.1:0-4660 GCA_038252715.1 Lysobacterales bacterium
CGAGCGCTGAAATGCGCTTGCGGGCCTTGCCGATCCAGGGCTAGGGCTTGGGCGTGACGACGGTTGGCTGGAGCCCCAGGGCACCCAGCGCGGCGCGCACCAAGTTGGCGCTCTTGGATTGGGTCTCGCCGCGCATCTTGGTTCCGCGCTTGTCGGTACCTTCCCAAACGAATACCGAGAACGGGGAGACCCGCTGGGTGGTGGCAGCTGCTTTGGTCGTGGCCATGGCTTAGTCCTTGGTGACGCGGTTGATTTCGGCCAGGCTGGTCACGCCATTCTTGGCCTTGAGCAAAGCGGAAAGCCGCAAATCCCTCACGCCCGAGCGCAGCGCCGCCTGGGCGATCTGCATGGCGTTGCCGCCTTCGAGGACGATCTTTTGGATTTCTTCGGTCATCGGCATCACTTGATAGATGCCGGTGCGGCCCTTGTAACCTTCGTTGCAGTCACTGCAGCCGACGGCCTCGTAAATGTGGATGCCCTGCTTGACCTCGGCCTCGGTGTAACCCTCGGCGAGCAAGGCGGCGTCGGGAATATGGATCTCGCGCTTGCAGGCATCGTGCAGCCGGCGCGCCAGGCGCTGGGCGATGACCAGGGTCACCGAGCTGGTGATGTTGAACGGGGCAATGCCCATGTTCATCAGGCGCGAAATTGTCTGCGGCGCATCATTGGTATGCAGGGTCGACAGCACCATGTGGCCGGTCTGCGCGGCCTTGACGGCAATTTCAGCGGTCTCAAGGTCGCGGATCTCGCCGACCATGATCACGTCCGGATCTTGACGTAGGAACGAGCGCAGCGCGACCGCGAAGGTCATGCCCTTTTTCTGGCTCATCTGTACCTGGTTGATACCAGGCACGCGAATTTCAACCGGGTCTTCCGCGGTCGAGATATTGCGTTCTTCGGTGTTGAGGATATTCAAACCGGTATACAGCGACACCGTTTTGCCCGAGCCGGTCGGCCCGGTGACCAGGATCATGCCGTAGGGCTTGGACAGCGCCTCGGTGTAAAGCTGGCGTTGGTCGTCTTCATAGCCCAGCTTGTCGATGCCCAATTTGGCGGCCGAACCATCGAGCAAACGCAGCACGATCTTCTCGCCGAACAGCGTGGGGCAAGTGCTGACGCGGAAGTCCATCTGCTTAGTCTTGGACAGGTTGAGCTTGATGCGTCCGTCTTGCGGCACGCGACGCTCGGCGATGTCGAGCTGCGCCATCACCTTCAGGCGCGCCGAAATGCGCGGATGCAGCTTGACCGGTGCCTTAGCGACGCCGCGCAAGATACCGTCCATGCGCAGGCGAACGCGGAATTCATTTTCGTAGGGCTCGAAGTGGATGTCAGATGCGCCGCGCTTGATCGCATCTAGCAGCACTTTGTTGACGAACTTCACCACCGGCGTGTCGTCGCCACCCTTGGTGTCCATGACCGGTTCGTCGTCTTCGCCGCCGCTGGACTCGAGGTTCTCGAGGCCCTCGTCGTCGTCCATGCCATTGTCCATCGAGTCGCTGGAAGCCAGCGCGATGTCCATCGCGCGGCGCAGGAGCTCTTCGTCCACCAGGATCGGCTCGACGGTGAGGTTGGCGGCGAACTTAATCTCGTCCAGCGCACGGGTATTGGTCGGGTCGGAGATCGCGACGTACAGGCGATTGCCGCGCTTGAACAGCGGCAGGGCCAAGTTCTTGTGGATCAGTTCCTCGTTGACTGACTTGGCCGCCGAAAACCGCAAGTCCATCGACGCCGGATCGAAGAGTGGCATGCCGAACTCGACCGAGTTGGCAGCAGCCACTTGCGCCGATGTCACCAAACGCTGCTCCAAAAGAAACGGTTGCATCTGTTTCTTGGCCTTGGCCGAATCATCCAGCGCCTTACGGGCATCGGCCTCGCTCAGGGCGCCGTCCAGCACGAGGCGCCGGGCGATTCCGGTGATGCCTGCGAGGTTTGCGGTGGCAGCATTCATGGTGACTTTCCCCAGTAGCACCCGGACTTTACCGCAATTTTCTAATCTGGCGTAGCACCTTGGGGGAGCGTGCTCCCCACCATGGCTGGTCGTGGGCGTTCACGCTACTCTGTGGGCTAGAACCAACGGGCGGGCCGCATGCGCATTTCGTTAATACTGCCAGCAAAAAACGAGGCCGAGGGCCTGCGTCGGACCCTGCCGGGCATCCGGGCGCTGTTCCCAGACGCCGAAGTCATCGTGGTCGACGACGGCTCGACCGATGACACGGCGGCCGTCGCTCGTGAGAACGGCGTCACAGTTTTGAGCTCACCCTACTCGATGGGCAACGGGGCGGCCATCAAACGGGGCGCCCGAGCGGCTTCCGGCGACATCCTGATGTTCATGGACGCGGACGGCCAGCACGACGCGGCCCTGATCCCGCCCCTGCTGGCTCGTCTGGATGAGGGCTACGACATGGTGGTTGGCGCCCGCGGCTGGGACGGCCAGGCTAGCGTCGGTCGCGGGATCGCCAACGGTTTGTACAACCGGATCGCCAGCCTCATGACCGGGTTCCAGGTCGCCGACCTGACCTCGGGCTTTCGTGCGGTCCGGGCTGACAAGTTCAAGGAGTTCCTGCACCTGCTGCCGAATGGCTTCTCATACCCCACCACGATCACGATGGCCTTCTTTCGCAGCGCCTATGCCGTGGCCTACCACCCGATCCCGGTGGCCAAGCGTATTGGAACCAGCCATATCCGGCCGCTGCGCGATGGCCTGCGTTTCCTGCTGATCATCTTCAAGATCGCAACCTTGTACTCGCCAGTGAAGCTGTTTGCGCCCGCCAGCCTGCTGTTCTTCCTGACCGGTGTTGGGTACTACACCTATACCTTCATCACCGAAGGGCGTTTCACCAACATGAGCATGCTGCTTCTGGCCGCGTCGGTGATTATCTTCTTGATCGGGCTGGTGTCCGAGCAGATCACCAATTTGACCTACCTCGCGGCGCGAAAGGCCGAGCCGGCCCATGACCGCAGCGACTGACCGAGGGGCTCCGAAGCGCCGTCTGTTGGTAACCGCGTCTACCTATCCAAGGTGGGCAGGCGATCCGGAGCCGGGGTTCGTCCACGAACTGGCCAAACGCCTGACCGACGCGTTCGACGTCCGCGTGTTGTGCCCGCACGCACCCGGCGCAGCTCGACGCGAAGAGATGGATGGCGTTGACGTGGTGCGTTTCCGTTATGCATCAGAGCGACTACAAACGCTTGTAAATGATGGCGGCATCGTCGGCACTTTGCGGCGCGCGCCCTGGAAGTGGCTGTTGGTGGCGCCGTTTATCGCGGCGCAGTTCTTTTGCACCTGGCGACAGCTCCGCTCGTGGCGACCAGACGTCGTCCATGCCCATTGGTTGATTCCGCAAGGATTGGTGCTGACCTTGCTTTCGCATTTGAGGGTTGGCGGTGGACCAGCGTTCCTGGTGACCTCACATGGCGCCGACTTATATGCATTACGCACTCCGTTTCTATCTTGGCTCAAGAGCCGTGTCGTGAAGCGCGCAAGTGCATTGACGGTGGTCAGTTCGGGTATGCGGCGCGAGCTGTTGGCACTCGGTGCCGAGTCGGCCAAGATTTCGATCCAGCCGATGGGCGTGGACCTGGCAGAACGCTTTAGTGTTGATCCGTCGATCGCGCGCTCGCCTGATAGTTTGCTGTTTGTCGGTCGACTTGTAGAGAAAAAAGGCCTGCGATACCTGCTTGAAGCGATGCCGGCGGTATTGGCCGAGCTCCCAAATACGCGTTTGCTAGTCGCGGGCTTCGGGCCTGAAGAGACCGCGCGCCGGGCGCAAGTGCAGTCATTGGGCATCTCCAGTCAGGTCGAGTTCATCGGTGCCATGCCGCAAGCCGAGCTTCCGGACCTGTATCGTCGCGCGGCGCTGTTTGTCGCGCCGTTTGTACAAGCGTCGTCTGGCGATCAGGAAGGGCTGGGACTGGTGCAGATTGAAGCGATCGGTTGCGGTTGCAGGGTGCTTACCACCGACCTTCCAGCGATCGCCGATGTGTCCGATCTGGGCGAAGGAATCACGATCGTTCCTCCCGGCGATAGCGCCAGTCTCGCCGCGGCGATCGTCCGCCTGCTGTCAGCATCCGACGCCGATGCCCGCGCATCAGCAGCGTTACTGAGGCAGCGTGCGCTGATGCGGTTTGACTGGGCTGCGCGTGCTGCTCAATACCAAGACATCTTGTTGGGTATTTGTCGCCGTGGAACAGGGTCGAGAGAGTTGTGAAAGTCTGGTTGCCGACAATCCGCACTGGCACCGGATCCGACGTATTCATGGAGCGCCTCGCCGAGGGCTTGTTGTCGGTTGGTGTTTCGGTGGAACTGACGTGGTTTCCACGGCAGCTAGAATTCTTTCCTGAGGCAATGCGATATGCGCAGCGCCCATCCGATATCGATGTGATTCACGCCAACAGTTGGAATGCCCATGCGTTCCTCGGCTTGGGCCTGCCGGTGGTTGCCAGCGTTTTCCACGTTGTCCACGACCCTGCATTTCGTCCCTATAAAAGCTTGGCGCAGTCGCTGTATCACCGTTTGGCAATTAGTTGGCGCGAGAGAATTGGGGTGCGCGGCAGCGATGCAGTCCTTGCAATGACGGAGCATGTAGCTGGGACGATTAGAGACTACTTTGGTCGGGAAGAAATCCGCGTGATCCCCGGTTGGGTAGACCTGCAGCACTTC
>JBBSAA010000215.1:0-4642 GCA_038252715.1 Lysobacterales bacterium
ACCGCATTCGTGACGGGTGACATGAAGGATGGCAGCGGCAACCAGTATGCGAACGAACTGTCCGGCAACGGCATCTACGAATTCTTTGCCGCTTTCCGCAGCAGCAGAATCGACTACGAGCGTTTCTATCGGACGATGCCGCTGCAAGAAGCGTTCGGCCAATTGCGCCAACAACTGGCTAGCCCCGACGCTACCTTCGTCAGCGAAGATCCACTGGATATCCGCCGCGACATTCGTAACGTCGCGCCCGAGCGCAAACTCAATGTGGTGCTGATCAGCGTCGAAAGCCTGTCGGCGTTTTATTCGGCCAGCTACGGCGGCCAACCGGGACTAACGCCAGAACTGGACAAGCTCACCGACCAAAGCCTGTTCTTCAGCCGCTTGATTGCCTCGGGCACGCGCACCGTGCGCGGCCTGGAAGCGCTGGCGCTGTCCGTGCCACCGACGCCGGGTGAATCCATCGTCAAGCGCCCGGGCAATGAAAACTTGTTCAGTCTGGCCGACGTCTTCAATAGCAAGGGCTATGACTCACAATTCTTGTACGGCGGCTACGGCGCGTTCGACAACATGAACTATTTCTTCGGGAACAACGGCTACCAAGTGTATGACCGCAGTGCGATTCCCGAGGCCAATATCCACCAGGCCAATATCTGGGGCGTTGCCGACGAGGACCTGTATTCGCTAGCGATGGACAAGTTTGATCGCGCGCATGCGGAGGGAAAGCCGTTTTTCGCGCACATCATGACCACGTCGAACCATCGCCCATATACTTTCCCGCTCAATCGCGTGAATCGTCCGCAGGGAAAGCGCGAAAGCGCGGTCGCCTACACCGACTGGGCCATCGGTGATTTCATTCGTCGCGCGCGCAGCAAGCCGTGGTTTGACGACACGGTGTTCGTGCTCACTGCCGACCACTGCGCGTCCAGCGGCGGCAAGGCGCAGCTGCCGGTGTTCCGCTATCACATTCCGCTGTGGATCTATTCACCCAAGCACATCGCTCCGGCGCGCGTGGATCGGATGATCGCGCAAATCGACATCGGCCCGACCGTGCTGGGCCTGCTGGGAATGGACTATCGCAGCCAGTTCTACGGTGCGGATGCGTTGGCTCAGCCAGCCACTAAGGAGCGTGCTTTCATCGGCAACTACCAACGCCTGGGCTACCTGACCGGCGACACCTTGGTCGAACTTGCACCGCATCGCGAGGTTGACAGCGTCGCGCCCCAATTCGACCAAGACCTGCCGCAAAACCCTATCCCGCTTGACCCTGTGCTCGCCGCGCAGGCCGTCGCCTATTATCAAACGGCGAGCTATCGATTTAGCCACGGTTTGATGACTCATGCGGTCGATCGCAGCCCCGCGGTTAATACGTCATCGGCGAAAAAGAATCCGGACAGTTCGCAAATAGCCGAGTGAGTGCAACGACTGGCGCCTGCTGTCAGTGACGGCAGCGCGGTCAAGGGCAGCGTCAAGGGCCGCCCTCCGCGCTTACTCAGGAAGAACTAAGCTCGATGGCGCCTGCGCCTTGATCGACGGTGACGGGCGTAGACGATTTCGTCGCAACTGGCCTTAATCGGGCACGGCTTACTTCGCTTCCATCAAGGCCCGATGCAGCACCGGATTAACTTTGGCATAGGTCAAGCTGGCGGCGGCAACGTCCGGTGCGGTGACCATCGCGCGACAACTGTCTGGAGCGCTCATTCCCGGCGCGGCACCGAGTCCGCGCAACACGACGCGGTCCAAGGTCGGCTGGGCTTGGATCCAGAACGCTTCCGGGTCGACGCCTTCGCGCCGCATCAGGGACTGCGCCTGCGTCCACTCGGCAGCGTTTGCCGCCGAGAATTTTTCGACAAAAGGGGCAATTTCGAAATTCATCGACCGGCAATAAGCAGGACGCGACCGCGTGTTGACGAGATAAAAACTGGCGAACTCACCGGCCGCAATGCCTGCCTGGACATTGGCCGAGCTAGCAAAGCGTTCGGCGGGGGTAGTGGCTTTCGCGGCAGCTGAGCTGACCGGAGCGGCGGCTTTTTCGATCGGCGGTGCGACGGTGGTGGTTGGCGGTTCCTGCGCCCGGCAGGCCGACAAGACCGCCAGCAAACCCATCATTACCAAGCGCTGACTTGCCCGCTGCTTTTGCCCTGCCATGCTGCGTCTCCGCATTTGTCACGTCGGCGGCAGTGTAAGTGATGGCGCGCCTAAACCGTATCAGGGCGCCGGCATCGCCCAGCGACGTCGCAGCGATTGGCTGGCGTCCCGGCGCTAGGACCTTCGATCCGGCTCAAGATCTTCGGCATTTATCGGCGCAGGGGCTCCGCTGGTCGGTTTTGCGACGCAGTACCGCGTGTTCGGCAGACGTTGCGGTATCGTTCCGGGCACTGGCAGTCGCCATGGGGACAGGGTCGATGGGCAACTACCGTTTTGAACGCGATACCCGCGATGGCGCTGGCCAACAAGCCAGCGAATCCTTGGAAGCCGATGTTGAGCGCGCGTTGACGCAGATCGATTGGGTAGACCATTTCGCGATCAATGCCGAAAGCAGCGACGAGACCGTCGTTAGCGCCGACGTGATGTTCGACGAGGACTGGCCAGACATGCGCTCGGGTGATCCTGATCAAGTCTCGGTCGTGTTCCAGCGCTTGGGCCTGCGCACGATCCCGGCGGCTAAGACCGCTGGCCTGCAAGCCACCACAACCGACCCCTTAAGCGCCGACGAACTATCGGGCGATGATGAGGACGGCCTGGACTTGTTTCAGTTCGACGACTAGCCCTCAAACGAGGACCACCACGTCGGCGAGGCCCAATGGCGGCAGCGAACCTGACTGCCCCTGCCCTGTGACGCTTAAGCACCGCCGCGAGTAGACCAGCGACGTTGCGCCCGCTGGCGGGCGCATTCCAGCACTGACCGGTTTAGTCGAGCACGGCGGCACACTACCCTTAGTGGGAACCGGTTTCGGTTTCGGTTTCGGCTTCGGTGTTGGTGTCGGCGGCGGCGTCGATCTCAGCATCGGCCGGCGCGGCGAGGTCCATCGCTGGCGCGGCGGGTGCTGCCGAGGAGTCCGTAGGCGCCGGCACGGCGACCGCTTCAGTCGCGGCCTTGTCCACGGTCTCGTCCGTCGCGGTCGGGTTGGGCGTGGGCGCGGCGGCGACCGCGGTTGCAGCGGGAGTAGCGGCAGCGGAGTGCGCTTGAGCATAACTCGCCAGCACGTCGACGTATTCCGTCGGAGTGGCTGCCACGGCGCCGTCAGCGAGGTTGAACTCGCCCTTGGCCAATAGCTGCACACAATTCCATGCCAAGCCCGTGGTCATGTCCTTGAGCAAGCGTGCACCATCGGCGAGCATGGCGTCCTTGGTTGGCGACTTCGGATGTTTGTTGGTGGTCGCATTACAGGCCATGTTCGACAGCAAGGCCTTTGACTTGGCGTCAACCAGCTGCACCTGCACGCTATACATCACCCAATACGTGTTCCAGCTGCCGGGGTAATACGAAAACATCCAGCCACCGGTGCGAATGTCGAGGACGAGGTCTGCATCCGATTGCGTTGCCGCGACCTGGGCCGGCTTGGTCACTGAGATCATTCGGGACGTCGCCGGTTTCAGCTCTAAACCGTAGGCCTTGGCAATCGCCGGCGCGAGCTCTCGCTCCACCACCTCGGCCGGATCGGCGATTTGGTTGTCGGCGACAATCTTTTGACCTGCCCCAACCATCGCACCGACGCCCAGCAGCCCAAACGTAGCCTTGCCGGCCGTCATCGCCACGAACGACGGCGTCTGGTGCCGCGTGACCACTATCGTCTTGCCAGACAGGCCGGCGGCGACTGCCGGCGACAAGGGGATCGGCTTGTCCTTGGCGTAAGTGGCGGTACTGAGCAGAAGCAGGACGGACAGGGCGAATGCGGGTTTCATCGTTGGACTCGTAGTGGTGGAAGGTGGTTATGGCCCGAGAAAAGGGCGCCGGGCAATTTGCCACAAATTGACGACTTGTGCGTAACCGGTCACTCAAATGCGCGCGTGCCAAAGGGCCGTCAGCCTGGCGAAGACTGCCAGCGTGCAGGCGTGGCAAACTGCTGCTTTCCGCCCCCTACTGCAAGCGCCAATGTCTGACCCTGCCGAAAAACCCTTTCGCATCCTCTCGCTCGCTGGTGGCGGCTACCTTGGGCTGTACACGGCCTGCGTGCTGGCCGAGCTCGAAGAGCGTATCGGTGAGCCGCTGGGGCGTCGCTTCGATTTAATCGCTGGCACGTCTGTCGGCGGCATCCTAGCCATCGCACTCGCCTTTGAAATGCCGATGTCGCGCCTGCGCACGCTGTTTATCGAACACGGCACGGCAATTTTTTCCGATCGCGGCCTGCCTACGTCCACGGTCGGCAAATTACGTGACTTGACGCGCGCGGTGATGGGGCCGAAATACGACGGCCAAGTGCTGCGCAAGGCCTTGGTTGCACAGCTGGGACGGCGCACCCTGGCCGACGCGGTGCACCACGTGGTGATTCCAGCGACCAACCTGTCGCTCAGCCGCACCAAGGTTTTCAAGACGCCGCATGCAAGCGGTTCGCGCGGCGATGAAAACGCGCATGCGGTCAGCGTGGCGATGGCCACGGCGGCGGCGCCCGCATATTTCCCGTCGGTGCGGATTGGCAAACAT
>JBBSAA010000216.1:0-4614 GCA_038252715.1 Lysobacterales bacterium
CTGCCCGCGATTCCACAAACTGACCATTAGCGGCCCCTGGTAGTCGGCATCAATCAGCCCGACCAGGTTGCCCAGAACCAGTCCCTGTTTGTGCCCCAGCCCCGAGCGCGGCAGGATCATCGCGCACAAGGCCGGGTCACCGATAAAGATCGACAGGCCAGTCGGCAGCAATTGGGCTTCGCCCGGCGCCAGCGTCACGGCCGCCTCGCACATCGCGCGCAGGTCCATTCCCGCAGAGGATGCGGTGGCATAGTCCGGCAGCGGGAACTCCACCCCAAGGCGAGCATCGAGCACCTTGAACGCGATATCACGCACGTCGTGAGTCATGGCGAACCCGCCAAACGAGCCGCAATCAGGCTCAGTAGCGCCGCGGCCACCTCCAGTTTCGGCCCGCGAGGGATATCGGTGCGGCCGCCAGCATCAAACACCGCCAACGCATTGTCTTCGCTCTCGAAACCGATGCCCTGGGCGGCGACATCGTTCGCGGCAATCATATCCACGCGCTTGCGCGCCAACTTGTCGCGCGCATAGGCCTCGAGCTCCTGCGTTTCGGCGGCGAACCCCACCACGCAGCGTGGGCGGGCCGCATGCGCGGCGACTTCAGCCAGGATATCGGGCGTGCGCACCAATTGAACCGTCAGCGTGTCCCCGGCTTTCTTGATCTTCTGTGCCTGCGTCTGCGCCGGCATGTAGTCGGCGACCGCTGCGGCGCCGATATAGGTGTCTTGGCCTGGCAACGCCGCGAGTACGGCCTCTCGCATCTGCGCGGCGCGGCGCACGTTGACTCGCGACACCCCCGCTGGCGTCGGCAGCGCAACCGGACCGGCAATCAAGGTCACCTGCGCGCCCATGCGGGCGGCCATCGCGGCCAATGCGAAGCCCATTTTCCCGGAGCTTCGGTTGCCCAAGAAGCGGACCGGATCGAGGTCTTCAAACGTGGGCCCGGCGCTGATCAGTATCTTCTTGCCGGCAAGCCGCTGCGGCGTCGCCAATGTGACCAAGGCGGCCACGATTTCCAAGGGCTCGAGCATACGACCGGCGCCGACTTCACCACAGGCCTGGTCGCCGTCGGCGGGGCCCAATACGCTCACGCCGCGATCGGACAAGGTGCGGATATTGGCCTGGGTGGCGGCATGCGCCCACATCACCCGGTTCATCGCCGGCACGACCGCGACCGGCGCTTCCGACGCCAGACATAAAGTAGAAAGCAGATCACTAGCCGCACCCTGCGCCAGGCGCGCGAGACTATCGGCGCTGGCCGGCGCAATTACGAGTCGCGTGGCCCAACGGGCCAGTTCAATGTGGCCCATCGCCGCTTCCGCGGCGGCATCCCACAAGGACGTACGCACCGGCTGGCCGGACAGGGCCTGAAAGGTGGTCGCAGCGATGAAGTGCTGCGCGCCTTCGGTCATGACGACGCGGACCTCGGCCCCAGCGTCGAGCAGGCGACGGACCAGATCGGCGGCCTTGTAGGCGGCAATACCACCCGTCACGCCCAACAAGATGCGTTGTCCGCTGAGTTCAGCCACGTCCGCTTTTTCCTACCGGCAACGAAGCTTGTAGCTTACCCGAAGGCGCGCTGACTCCCGAAACCACCGTTTTCGGGGCCGGGGCAAGATAGCGGCATGCACATCCGTGATTGGCCAGCCGGCGAACGCCCCCGTGAAAAACTCCTAGAGCGAGGCACGGGCCCGCTGTCTGACGCGGAATTACTGGCGCTGTTCCTGGGCTCGGGCCAGCGCGGGTTAAACGTGGTTGACCTAGCCCGGCGCCTGCTCGCCGACCACGGTGGGCTGCGCGGCCTGCTGGATCGGCCGGTGGCAGCCCTAGTCAACGTGCACGGCCTAGGGCCGGCCCGCGCCTGCGCTTTGGCAGCGGCACTTGAATTGGGCACGCGCCACCTCGGCCAGCGCTTGGAGCGCGGGGACGCGATGGCCGACCCCGGCCAAGCCGGCGACTATCTGGCGCGCAAGCTCCGATCCTTGCCGTATGAGGTGTTCGCCTGCCTGTTCCTCGACACACGCCATCGGGTCATTGCCTACGAAGAACTGTTCCGCGGCACGCTCGATGGCGCCGAAGTGCATCCCCGCGAGGTCGCCCGCCGCTGCTTGGCCCTCAATGCCGCTGCGGTGATCTTCGGCCACAACCACCCCAGCGGCAGCGCTGATCCCAGCGCCGCGGACCGGGCCGTCACCGCCCGACTGAAGCAAGCGCTGGCCCTGATCGAGGTTAGGGTGCTGGACCACTTCATCATTGGCGACGGGCCGCCCGCTTCCATGGCGCGACAGGGCTTGCTCTAGCCCACACAGGTGCAGCCGGTTACGCTGCACGTGACCACCCACGGAATCCGCTGCCACGTGATGCTCGGTTACGACCGCCTCTACCCGCCCGATGCGACCGAAGCCGCCTTGCCGGATGCGGCCGCGGCGCGCGCGCTCATCGCGCGCAAGGGTTCGGACTTGGCGGATCGATTGCAGGCCATTGCCCAGCGCATCGGCGCCAACGCACGAACGCTCGATGTCGCCGTGCTCGCCGCCGCGCGCTTGGGGCATCGTCACGGCAGCTTCGGCGAAGACTTTCACGACTATCACAACGAACATCATGTGTTGGAGCTTGCCGAGCGGCGCATGGGCCGCCTACTCGACGCCATGGGCGACGAGGCGCCGACGGGCTTGGACGCGGCCTTGCTGCTGCTATTCGCCGCTTGCCACGACCTGCGTCAACGCGAAACGCGAGACGTACCCGGCCCGGTTGGCGGCAACGAGGCAGCCAGCATTGCTGAAACCGGACGAATCCTCGACTCCTGCGGATTCAATCGCGACCACGACCGCAACTATTACGTCGCCTTGGAGCTGATGATCGCCGGCAGCACCTTCGATGCACGCCCGCGCCGGGCGACCGATCCGGCCAGCCTCGATTTGCCCAGCACTGCTGGTGGTGCGTTAGCGCGTGGCCTAGCCCTGTGGCTGGACGGCGAACATCCGCACTGGCGCGACGATCCCGATGCTCGGCGTGGTGAACGCCTGGGTCGGTTAGCCGCCGATCTGGACACTGCCAACGTCGGCGAGGCCTTCCTGCTGCTGTGCGAAACCGCGCTACGCCTGTGCCGTGAACGCGAGATGCGCGCCGGCCGCGCCCTGGACAGCGCGGCCTCGGCGGGACCTAGCCTAGGCTTCCTCGGTCCGGGACAGGCACACTATTTTTTCGAACTGCATCATTTCTGTTCGCGTGAAGGCGAGCGGGTGTTCGGCGACGGCAAACTGGCCAATGCCGCGCGGGTGCGAGACACGAGTCAGGCGATGCTGGACCGATTTGCGACGCAGCCGCCGGCCGACGGCAACTCGGTGCTCTCGGCGTTCATGCAATTGAGCGGCGCCTGCTAAAGCGCGGGCAAAAAAAACGCCAACCCGGGGAGGGGCTCCCGGATCAGCGCTGCCCCGAACCGGCCTTGCCGCCGGTCGTTCGAAAAAACCGCTCTTTCCGGGGCTGGATTGTCCACCGGCGTCATGACCGGATCGTGACAGTGGCGGGCTGTGCTGTCCCCGGCACGGTACAATCACCGGCTTACAACAAAGATCCTTGCCCGTGAAAGAACATCTGCGCGAATTGGTGGCCCAGGCCCTGCTCGACCTCCGCCGCCATGGCCGCCTGCCTGCCGACGTGCCGACGCCCGATTACGTGATCGAACGTACGAAGTCGCGTGACCACGGTGACTACGCCACGAATATTGCCCTGCTGCTGGCCAAATCCGCCGGCATGAAGCCACGCGAGCTGGCCGAGGCGCTGGTCGCGACCTTCGGACAAACCCAGCACGTGTCCAAGGTAGAAATCGCCGGCCCGGGCTTTATCAATTTCACCATTTCCACGCCCTGTCGCTTGGCGACCATGCGCCGCGTGTTCGAGTTGGGCGCGGACTACGGCAAGGCGCCAGAGCAGACCCGCGAATCGATTACTGTTGAGTTTGTCTCGGCCAACCCAAATGGCCCGCTGCACGTGGGCCACGGCCGCGGCGCCGCCTACGGCGCGTCCGTCGCAAACTTGCTGGAGGCCACTGGCCATCGAGTCCAGCGCGAGTATTACGTCAACGATGCCGGCCGCCAGATGGACATCTTGGCGGTGTCAGTATGGCTGCGCTACCACGAACTTGGCGGCGTGTCGCTGCGCTTCCCGGACAACGGCTACAAGGGCGATTACGTCATCGACATCGCGCGCGGACTGCGTGGTCGTGAAGGCGATCGCCTGCGCCACACTGCCATCGAAGTCATGGACGGCCTGCCCGCCGATGAAACCCAGGGCGGGGACAAGGAGCAACATGTTGACGCCTTGATTTCGCGCGCCAAGCAGCTGCTCGGCGCGACCGATTACCGCACCGTATTCAATGCCGGCCTTGACTGGTGTCTAGCCGACATCCGCAATGACCTCGCCGGCTTCGGCGTGGTGCACGACAACTTTTTCTCCGAGCGCTCGCTGGCGACCGACGGTTACGTGCAGCGCGCGATCGACACGCTGCGCGCCAATAACCACCTGTACGAAGACCAAGGCGCGACCTGGTTCCGAGCCACCGAGTTCGGCGACGACAAGGACCGCGTGGTCGTGCGCGAGAACGGCGTTACC
>JBBSAA010000217.1:0-4530 GCA_038252715.1 Lysobacterales bacterium
AGCGGCGGCTGGCGGCGGCTTCTACTTCATGGAAATCAATACGCGTCTGCAGGTGGAACACCCGGTAACCGAGTTGGTGGCCGGGCTCGACTTGGTCGAATGGCAGCTGCGCGTTGCCGCCGGTGAACCTTTGCCGCTGGCCCAGGACGAGATCAAGCACCACGGCCATGCCATTGAAGTGCGCCTGTATGCCGAGGATCCAGAAAAAGGCTTCCTGCCCGGGTCTGGCAAGTTGGAATCGCTGCGCTTACCTGCGGCCGATGCCCATGTACGCATCGACGGCGGCGTGATCGAAGGCGACACCGTCACCATTTTCTATGACCCGATGATCGCCAAGATGATCGTCTGGGATCTAGATCGTCCGCGCGCCCTCGCCCGCCTGCGCGAGGCCTTGGCCGACAGCGAAATCGTCGGGCCGAAATCCAACATCGATTTCCTCGAGAAACTAATCCGGCATCCGGTGGTTGTCGACGGCACCATCGACACCGGCTACCTCGATCGCCATTTGGACGAGGTATTGCCAGTCGCCGCACCGCTGGCGCCAGACACCTTGGCGCTCGCCGCGGCCGCCTGCCTGCTGCATGACGAAGCACAGACGCGCCGTCAGGCCATGGCGTCCAGTGACCCCGGCTCGCCCTGGGCCATCGCCGACGGCTGGCGCTTGGGTCATGCTGGCCAGCGTCGCCTGAGCCTCGGTCACCGAGGGGAGCGTTTTGAGCTCATCGCCCACGGCAGCGGCGGCAACTACCACATAGATATTGGCGAGCACCGCATCACGGTCACCCGCGCGATCTTCTCCGCCGGCCGCCTTAATGCTGAAATCAACGGCCATGTCACGCGAGCCCGCGCGCGCGCCGATGGCAAGCACGTCTTCGTGCATGACGGTGAGCAGCGCACGTCACTAGCTCGCCTAGCATCTTTCCAAGCCGATGATACTCAGGCCGCCGGCAGCGGCCATCGCGTGCTCGCGCCGATGCCGGGGCGTATCGTGTTGATCAAGGCGCAGCCCGGCGACGAGGTCAGCGAAGGTCAGGAGCTCGGCGTGATGGAAGCGATGAAGATGGAGCTGAGCCTCAAATCCCCACGTGCAGGCGTGATTGCCGCGGTGCAGGCGAATGCCGGTGATTTCGTTGAGGCCGATGCGGTGTTGTTCCGTCTCAAGGAGTGACAAGAATGCGACCGTCAAGCGTCCTGCTGTTGGCCGTACTTGGCCTGGGTTCCACTTTGCTGAGCGGCTGCTCGACCACCTTGGTCCAGTACCTGCCGCAGGGCGAGGTTACTACTTGCGATGCCGGGTGGCCGGGGCTGTGGAAAGGATCTGCACCCGGCTCAGAAGCGGGCGAATCAGGCTGGATGGAGATCAGCGCCAACTGCCAGCAGCTAACGTTCACCGACTCGGAAAAAACGTCGGTCGAAAAAAAGCGGTTGACCTTGGTGACCGCTGAGACGGGCCAGTACCTTTCAATCACCGATGCCGAGGGCAAGCCAGAATGCCTCGGCGAAAACAACACCGACTGCGGTTTGCCCGTGGTTCGGTACGAACGCGACGGCGACGTCATTACCCTGTATTCGCCCAATCATGAGCGCGTCAGCCGAGCGATCGCCAATGACGGCGTCGCCGGCCTAACACTCACCGACCCAATCAAAACTGCGGCGACCGCTGCAACGCAAGTCGCGAAGCCAAAATATCGCAACCTGATCACCGGCACCCCGGAGCAAATTGCGCAGATCCTTGCCGACCATCCGGAATTCTTCGACGCCGAGCCGTGGCTAGTGATGACGCGCGAAACCACCGACACCCGCCCGAAACACCCCGAGGTGAGCAAGTGAGCAACAGCGTCCGCATCGTCGAAGTCGGCCCGCGCGACGGCCTGCAGAACGAGAAAACCATCATCGCTTCGGCCGACAAGATCGCTTTGATTGATCGCCTGTCCGATACCGGCCTGCGCTCGATTGAAGCGACCAGCTTCGTCAGCCCAAAGTGGGTGCCACAGCTCGCCGATGCCGCCGAGGTGTTCGCAGGCATCCAACGCAAGTCCGGCGTCAGCTATCCGGTGCTGGTGCCCAATGAGCAAGGCTACGAACGCGCCCTCGCGGTCGGCGCGACGGAGGTCGCGATCTTCACCGCCGCCTCAGAAGCCTTCAACCGCAAGAATATCAATGCCTCGATCGACGAAAGCATCGAGCGCTTTATCCCGGTGCTGGCTCGTGCCAAAGCCGACGGGGTAAAAGTTCGTGGTTACGTATCCACCGTGCTCGGCTGCCCCTATCAGGGCGAGGTGCCGGTGTCGGAGGTGGTACGCGTTGCCCACAAGCTATACGCGCTAGGCTGCTATGAAGTGTCGCTGGGTGACACCATCGGCGTCGGAACCCCGGCCAAGGCGCGGGCCATGCTGCGTGCAGTGTCTGAGGCCGTGCCCATGCCGTCGCTGGCCGTGCATTTCCATGACACTTATGGCCAAGCCTTGGCAAATATACTTGCCTGCCTCGAAGAAGGCGTCCGCGTCGTGGATTCGGCAGTGTCCGGCACCGGTGGCTGCCCGTACGCCAAGGGCGCCAGCGGCAATGTTGCTTCTGAGGATGTCGTCTATTTGCTTGAAGGCATGGGCCTGCCCACGGGCATTGATCTCGATCGACTGGTGCAGACCGGCTTGTGGCTGTCGGCACTGCTGGGCCACGAAACGAGCAGCAAGGTTGCCAAGGCTCGCAGCGCCGGCTAACGCGGCCCAACGGGCCCGTGTGAAACCCTACGGTGGCCCGCGGCGAGCGGCGGTTCGAATATCGGTGATAACCTGACCTTCAGTCAGGGGGCTGCGATGAGCAGACATGATTCCGAATCCGAAAGCACCACTCCGCCTACCGGAGACAGCCTTCGTCGTGCCGAGGAAGCCCTCGCCGACCTATCGGCACTGCTAGCAAACGGCTCGCTTCCCGCCAACCAGTGCACGCGCGCTGCCGATGCGATTTCCGCGATTGAAACCCTGCTGCGCGACGCCGACGCCGAGCGGGTGCGCTTTGCAGGCCTCTTCAACGCCCTGCCCGATCCAATCAGTATCCTTGACGACGAGGGCCGAATCCTCGACCTCAACGAGGCAGGCCTCGACGCCTATGGCCTCGCCCGCGAAGCGCTTGTCGGCAAGCTCGTGCACGTCATCAACCCCGACTTGCCGCGCAACCACATGGCGCCGGTGCTGGACGTGCTCAACCGCGGCGAGAGCTATGTCATTGAAGTGACGAACATGCGCGCCGACGGCAGCCGCTTCCCGGTCGAAGTGCATTCCGCGGCATTCGTTGATCGCGGTGTGCGCCACATCGTCGCCGTGGCGCGCGACTTGAGCCAGCGCCACGCTGCTGAACGCCAGTACCGGCAGCTGATGGATAGCATCGACAAAGGCATCCTCGTGCAGGCGGCGGACGGCACGATCCTATCGGGCAATCCGGCCGCCTTGCGCATGTTCGGCTTCGAAAACGGCGACAGTTTCGACCCGTCGCTAAACCTCGATAGTTGGTTGATCGTTGATGAACGCGGCCAACAAATCGCTCTGTCAGACCTGCCGCCAATGCGTGCCTTGCGCACCGGCTTGAACATCGAAAGCACCCTGCTGGGCCTTTATCATCACCGTGACCGGCATTTGACCTGGCTGACGGTAACCTCGGTGCCGCAATACGCGCCGGACGCCACCCAGCCGCATGAAGTCATTTCGCTGTTTAGCGATGTCACCGCGCTTAAGCGCGACAGCGCCCTATTCGACCGCGCGCAGTCCTTGGCTCAGATTGGCGGTTGGGAATGGGATGCCGCGCGCGACAAGCTCTACCTGACCGATGAGGCGCTGCGCATACTCGGCCGCGAAGGTAACGCGCCGCAGAATTTACCGGAAGCCATTGCCTTGGTGTCACCGCGCAGTCGTTTGCTGATTGAGCAGGCCGTGGGCGATGCGATTCGTCACGGGCGCGGTTTCGACTTGGAGGTGTTCGGGCAACGGCCAGACGGCCGTGCGCTTTGGGCGCGCATGATCGGCGAGGCAGAGCGCCGCGGCCCCATGACCACGCGCCTAACCGGGACCCTGCAGGACATCACCCAACGCAAGCAAGAAGAAGAACGCCTACGCGTCCTGGCACGCACCGATCCGCTCACCGGATTGTTCAACCGCGAAGGCATGATGGATGAGATCGAAGCACGACTCGCCCGCTCCGACATGGACACCGCCCTGTTTTATATCGACCTTGATCGCTTCAAGATGGTCAATGACGTGCTCGGCCATGGCGCCGGTGACCACGCCTTGATCTCGGCCGCGCAGCGCTTGCAGCGCGTGGTCGGCACCAGTGGCGCGCTGGCGCGTTTTGGCGGCGATGAATTTCTAGTCGTGGTTGATCCGGCACAGCTGGCGGATCCGCCCGAGGAGCTCGCCGAGCGCATCAACCTCGCCTTTGCCGATCCGTTTCGCATCGGCGATCGTGACTTTTCCATCACCGCTAGCGTTGGCCTCGCCTGCGCCTCTGACGCCGGCCGCAACGCCGATGAATTGCTCA
>JBBSAA010000218.1:0-4517 GCA_038252715.1 Lysobacterales bacterium
GCCCTGAAAGCTGGAGCCCAGCGATCGCTGTGATGACGACTACTATTTTTGTGTAGGGAAGAGACAAATGTTCACCGGACTTATCCAAGCCGTCGGCCACATCCAAAGTAAGCAGCCTCGTGGCGGTGACCTGCGCTTAGGCATTGCCGTGGGTTGCCTATCGATGGACGCGGTCGCGCTCGGCGAAAGCATTGCGGTGTCGGGCGTTTGCCTCACTGTGATTGAATTCGACGGCACACACTTCCTGGCCGACGTCTCCAACGAAACCTTGTCGCTGACGACGATGGGCGTTTTAGCCGAGGGCGCGCCGGTAAACCTTGAGCGAGCCTTGTTGCCGGACACGCGCTTGGGCGGGCACTTGGTTGCGGGCCATGTTGATGGCCTTGGGCAAGTCGAAAAAATTTGGGACGACGGTCGCTCGCAGCGCTGGCGATTTGCTGCCCCGCGCTCCTTGCTGCGCTATATCGCAGTAAAAGGATCGATCTGCGTCGACGGTGTCAGCCTGACCGTGAACGCGGCGGATGACGCAGGCTTCGAAGTCAACTTGGTGCCGCATACCGTGGCTCATACCGCCTTCGCTACTACGCCAGTAGGGGCAGCGGTAAACCTAGAAGTGGATTTGGTTGCGCGCTATGTGGAGCGGCTGGTCTCTTTCGGCCCGCTGGCCGATGGGTCCCAAGGCCCCTGAAACAATTCGCCGTGCGCCGTGCGCCGTGAGCGCGCGGTTCGCGCTTCTGGAAGCTCAGCAGCGAATGCCTACCGTTAGTGCTCACTCGAAAACTGCTGGCGTCCCATTCCCTTGGTGATGACAGCAACAACAGGATCCACGCCATGACGTTCGCTACCGTCCCCGAACTACTCGAAGATATCCGCAACGGCCGGATGGTCGTCATCGTTGACGACGAAGATCGTGAGAACGAAGGTGACTTGATCATGGCCGCCGAACTCGTGCGGCCGTCGGACATAAACTTCATGGTCACGCATGCGCGCGGCTTGGTCTGCCTGTCGTTAACCCGCGAGCGCTGCCGCCAGCTGAACTTGCCCTTGATGGTTACCGATAATAATTCGCCGTATCAGACCAATTTTACCGTCAGCATCGAAGCGGCGGAAGGCGTCACCACTGGCATTTCCGCGTACGACCGTGCCCACACCATCCGCACGGCCGTGCGTCCGGACGCGTCGCCCGAGTTGCTGACCCAGCCGGGCCATATTTTCCCACTGATGGCCCAGCCCGGCGGCGTACTCACCCGCACCGGCCATACCGAAGCAGCAACCGATCTGGCCCTGCTCGCCGGGCTGGAGCCGGCGGGTGTGCTGGTGGAGATCCTCAGCGCCGATGGCGGCATGGCGCGCCGACCCGAGCTCGAAGAGTTTGCCAAGCAACACGGGCTGCTGATCGGCTCGATCGAAGACCTGATTCGCCATCGCCTTGAAACCGAACACACCGTGGACCGCGTCGATGAACGCGAGATTGACACCGCCCACGGCCGCTTCCGATTGCCCACCTACCGCGATCGCCTCAGTCGCGAACTGCATTTCGCGCTCGTGCGCGGTACGCCCAACGCCAGCCAGCCGACCTTGGTTCGAGTCCATGTCAAGAATCCGCTGGCCGATGTGCTGCAGTGGCAGCGCGCCGATTTCGGCGTTAGCGTGATTGATGCCATGGCCCAAGTCGCGGCGGCGGGCGAGGGCGTGATCGTGGTGCTGACCGAGCCGGTCAGCGCCGACGCACTGCTGGCGCGTATTACCGAGCGCGAGGCTGAAGCAGCCAAGGTCACCGGCTGGCGGCGCAACGGCGCAGGCGCGCAAATTTTGGCCGATCTAGGCTTGTCCCAGCTGCGCGTCATCGGCACGCCGCGTCGCCAGGTCGGGTTGGCGGGTTACGGGCTGGAAGTCGTTGAATACGTACCCGTGACCGGCACGCGCTAAACTGGCCGCCCATGACCCTTGATCCCGCCCATGTCCCTGTTTGAAGGCGACCTTCGCCCCCTGTCTGGCGCGCGTTACGCCATCCTTGCCAGTCGCTGGAATCCGCGCATTACCGAGGTGCTGGTCGATGGTGCCCGCCGTGCGCTGGTCGACAATGGCGTGGACGCCGCGCAGATCGATTTGGTGCGGGTGCCGGGCGCCTGGGAATTGCCCCATGTTGCCGCGGTCATTGCCGAGCGCGGTCAGCATGCCGCGATCATTGCGCTGGGCTGCGTCGTGCGCGGCGAAACCCGCCACTACGAACACGTGGCTGACGAGTGCGCGCGCGGCCTGATGCGCGTGTCGCTGGACTACCGCCTGCCGGTGGCTAACGGCGTGCTCGCTGTCGAGGACCATGTGCATGCCGAAGCGCGCGCCGGTGGCAACCACGGCAACAAGGGCGAGGAAGCGGCGTTGGCGGCAATGGAAATGGCGAACCTGCAGCACAAACTGACCGGACCCAAATAATGAAAGTACAACGCACCGATGGCATTGATCCCGCTGCGCGCTCGCGCGCCCGCCGTCGCGCGCTGCAGGCGCTGTACGCCTGGCAGCTGTCGAGTTCGCCGATCGAACGCGTGATCGAACAGTTCCGCCTCGAGCAGGATATGGAAATCGCCGATCTAGAGTATTTCGAGATCCTCGTGCGTGGCGTCGCCAATGGCACCGAGGCGCTCGACGCAGAACTGGGTAAATACATTGACCGCCCCATTGCCCAGGTCGATCCAATCGAACGCGCGGTATTGCGTATCGCCACCTTCGAACTGTTGCACCGTCCTGACGTGCCCTTTCGCGTGGTGATCAACGAGGCGATTGAAACCACCAAGCGTTTCGGTGCCGACCACGGTCATACCTATGTCAATGGCGTGCTCGATCACGCCGCCGCGCAGTGGCGCGCCACCGAAATCCAAGCCTCGCGTCGCTAAGCGTCGCGCGAGGACAGCCGGTGAAATCGCGCCTGAAAGCGAGCGACTTTCGACCATGAGCGAATTTTCGTTGATTGATCGCATCAAGGCCCGCGCGAGCACACGCTCCGACGTGCTGCTGGGCATCGGCGACGATGCCGCGCTGCTGTCCGTGCCAGCGGGACAGACCTTAGTGGTCAGCACCGATACCTTGATGGCCGGCGTGCATTTCCCCCATGACACCGCGCCGGCCGATATTGGCTGGAAAGCGCTGGCGGTGAATCTCAGTGATCTGGCGGCGATGGCCGCCCAGCCGGCGTGGGTGTCATTGGCGCTGACCTTGCCCGATGACAGCGAGGAGTGGCTCGACGCCTTCCTCGACGGTTTTCTTGAACTGGCCGAGCAACACGACGTCGCCCTGATCGGTGGCGACACCACGCGCGGACCGCTGTCGATCACGGTGACTGCGCAAGGCTTCGTGCCGATTGAACTGGCCTTGCGTCGCGATGCAGCGCAGCTTGGCGACGATGTCTGGGTCACGGGTACCTTGGGTGATGCCGCGGGCGGATTGGAACAATGGCGCAAGCAGGCCTTGATGTCCTCGAAGCTGCGGCACCGACTGGACCGGCCAACGCCGCAAGTTGCGGTTTCGCTCGCTCTGCGCGGGCTCGCGAATGCTGCAATTGATATCAGTGATGGCCTCGCCGCCGACCTCGGCCATGTGCTGGCGGCCTCGGGCCTGGGCGCGGAAATTGATCTTGGCCGATTGCCGACCTCGCGCTCATTGGCCGATCATTTTCCCAATGAGGCCGCGCGCTGGCGGCTGCAGCTTGCTGGCGGCGATGACTACGAATTGTGCTTCACCGCGTCGCCAGCGAATGCGTTGGCTATTGAGCAGGCACTGGCTGAAAGCGACACATTGGCGACAGTGATCGGCCAGCTCGATGCCCGCTCCGGACTGCGGCTGTTGACGCCGGAGGGTGCGCCGTTCGAACTCGCGCGGGCAGGCCACGACCACTTCCGAGGCGAGAACGCGTGAGCGAGCCGCAGCCGATTCGCGTGGTCCTGAGCCATCCCGCCGGCTGGATCGCCAGCTGTTTTGGCGTGGGTCTGGTGCCGTTTGCTCCCGGCACCTTCGGCTCGATTGTCGCGCTGTTGCCGTGGTGGCTGTGGTTGCGCCATTTGCCGCCACTGACCTACCTAGGGGTTGTGGCAATCGCATTCGTGATCGGCGTTTGGGCCGGTCAGTGGGTCATCGAGAAAACGCGCATCGAAGATCCCGGCGTCGTGGTCTGGGATGAAGTCATCGGCCAGTGGCTGGCGTTGACGCCGATGCTGCTCGCCCCCTCGGACTGGCGCTGGATGCTGGCGGGCTTGGTGTTGTTTCGTATTTTTGATATTTGGAAGCCGTGGCCGGTACGTTGGGCTGACCAGAAGCTGCACGGCGGCTTCGGCGCGATGTTTGACGATTTGCTGGCCGGCGCCTATGCGCTGCTTGTTTTGCAGTTGGCGGCTTATTTCCTGGCGCGTGGTTAATCGCGCGTCGCGATGGTCAGCGGGTCGGGCGGCCACAGGGGAAAACAAGACACGCCAGGGAGAGCCCCCCAAGGAGGCGCCCCCGGCCCCACCGGGGAGCCCCCCGGA
>JBBSAA010000219.1:0-4474 GCA_038252715.1 Lysobacterales bacterium
CGAGACCTACGACTGCGTTCGCAACGCCGAACCGCCACCACCTTCGACCACGCCACCGACGGCAATCAGCGCGCGTATCACCCAATCATCGCCGAAAGCGTTGATGTTGATCGAAGTCCGTTGGGCGGGTGGTACCGCGCAAATGGACATTTGGCGCAACGGACAGAAGCTGCGCACGGTGACGAACACAAACCTTTTCGTTGAGAAATATTTTGGCGGTGTTCGGCCGACGTTCCGGGTCTGCAATGCCAATAGCGCGACGTGTTCGGCAACTGTTGCCACCCAGCCGGAGCGTCATACCGGACCCAGCCCCGCTACTCCCTTGCCGCCCTTGCCCAAGCCAAACCTGCTGCCAGAGCCGCCATCAGGAGCGAAAATAAACGCGCAGCCCAAGCCTTCGGCCCGAGTGCGTTTTCGCGAGGACTGACCGGCCGAGTTCGCGGCTGCGCGGTCTTGGCAGCGCCTGGCTCGGCTACCCTGGCTCACAACGACCGGACTGGACGGCGAGGCAGTTCGGCGCCTTGTATGGCCGCTTGGCCGCAGGACGAGCCGCGGTTTGGCGGGGCGCTGAGTTGGTTCACGGCATGGTGACCGGCCAACCAGCCTTTGCGCGTTGTCCCCAAAATGAAGACCGACAACAATCCCTTCTTGGGCGCCAGCCAAGCCGCGCTCGCCGCCGAGTGCGCTCGGATGTCGCGCGAGCTCAATGCCCCGGCGCGCACTAGCGAGGATCGTCTGGAGCGACGCCATCGGGTCTCTCTGTTGCTGTCCGCGGCCAGTGCCCGACTGACGCCGGCAACGAACGGCCACTATGTGTCCCGACATGAAATCGAGAATGACCCGACGGATTTTGTCGACGCCTACCTCGACTCACACATCGAACTGACCCGGCAGAACCGCTACCGCATCCTGGTCAAGGCCGCGATCGCGGCCCTTGGACCGGCCCGCGCGCAGGACTGGATCCGCGACAGCCGCGTCGGCGATCCACGTGGCAAAACCTATGAAATGGCGCAAGACAGCGACGACGGCCTGCGTCGCGTACTGGTGCACCTGGCTGCTTTGCGGTCCTGAGTAAGGCCAAGGCAATGCGCGCAAGCACGAGAGCGAATAGCACGGCGACCCCGCTACGAACCAGCCCTTAGCGATCGAAAATAATCTGTTTCAGTAGTCCACGCGCGGGTACCACCAGCACGATAGCTGCGATGGCGTCTCGGGCCAGCCACAGCGCGGCCAGATCTAACAACACCAATGTCTGCCGAAATGCTGACCTTGCCTACGACGCCACTCCGTCGTGCAAGTTGGCACGGTTGACGTGCTGGCGACGGCGGCCGACGAGCGACGGAGTCGACGCCCGATTTGTCCGGCTCAGGACGCGCCTTACACAGACCGCGATGGCTGCGGCGAACTTCGTGTCATTTACGAGCGGCTGCCTTGCGGGGCCTTTTCCTGACCGCACTGCGCGGCTTCAGGGCAGTTTCATAGCTGTCGCGTAGCGCCAAAACTTTCGCAACATACGTTTCCGTTTCGACATAGGGCGGCACGCCGCCGTAGCGCGCAACGGTGCCAATGCCGGCATTGTAGGCCGCTGCTACCAAGGTGAAGTCGCCGGCGTAACGACGCTTGAGCTCGCGGAGATGCTTTGCCGCGCCTTGGATCGATTGCGCAGACACAAAGGGATCGACGACGCCGTATTCCTTGGCCGTCGCCGGCATCAACTGCATCACTCCCTGCGCTCCCTTGCTCGAGACGGCGCCAGCATCGAAGCCACTTTCGGCGTGGGCGATTGCACGCAGCCAAGCGTCATCGACCCCACTCGCCTTCGCGGCTGATTTGAATTCAGCTGCGAACACATCGATGCGCGGCGGCCCGAGCTTGCCAAGCCCAACATGCGCTTGCGCCCCAGGCGGGGTCTTGACCGAGAACGCCAATACTTTGACCGAGCCGGGCAGATTGCGCGTGCTGTAGACCGTTTTCCCGTCTTGCTGACGTTCGTAGAGGGTGCCGCTGACAACGCCCAAATTGCCCCATAGGTTTGGCAGTTTCGCTGCGTTGTCATCGACTTGCTTGGCTTCGCAGCGCGAGCCCGGCTCCGGCGCAGTGGCCAAGCTCACGGTACCGTCGCGGACGCAGCGGTACACGGTTCGCGCCGTGGCATCGCCGGTGATCGCGGCAACACAGAGCAGAACGCAGCAGCGGAGGCGGATCGAGGCGGTCATGGCTGTGCCAGCATACGCGTAGCCCGGCGGGATGCCGCATGCATCCGCCCATGCCCCGACCTTCGGACAGTGAGAACCCCCTTGAGGACGACACAATGGCCTGGTGGCGCGTGGTCTGGAAAATTGCAGCGATAGCCGCGCTCAGTTCGATACTGGTGCCGATGCAGTTGCTGGTTCGCGCCAACACCAAAGGTCCGGCCTCGGCGCGAATACCCCGCTGGTGGCACGCAGGGCTGCGCCGAATTCTCGGCATCCAAGTCACGGTCGACGGGGTGGCAGTGACTGATCGCCCCACCCTGTTCGTCGGCAACCATCTATCGCATTTCGATATCTTCGTGCTGGGCAGCGTGTTACCCGCGTCCTTCATTGCCAAGGACGAAATGGCAACGTGGCCGATTGCAAACCAGCTGTGTGCGCTGCAGGACACGGTGTTCGTCAGCCGGCGGCCGAGGGACGCGGCGAAAATGGCCGAACGGATGCAGGCCGTGCTGCAACACCGCCGAAGCTTGGTGTTGTTTCCGGAAGGCACCACCTCAGATGGTTGCGCCGTCGCACCGTTCAAATCGAGCTTATTCTCAGCCTTCTTGGGCAAAGGAAACGGCGAGTGGACACTGCAGCCGTTCACACTGGTGCTGCTCGCCGTCGATGGCGAACCTGTCGCCGCCGCGGGCGAGCGTGATGCCTATTGCTTCTACGGTGACATGGTAATGGCGGGCCATATGCGCTATTTCTTAGGCCTGCGCGGCGCTCACCTGCGCCTGATTTTCCATCCACCGCGACCCGTGCGCGCTAACGAAGACCGTAAGCAGCTGGCGACCGAACTACACGCCGTTGTGGCGGCAGGCACTTAGGCGCCCAATACCGCGACCGCACCATCGCCATCATGAGCTGACCGGCTGACGACGTGCTGGTTTGGCTGAGCGGCTTAAACGCATTGCCGACTGACTCGCCGGCAGTGCGCTTGCCTTCATCGATGATGGCTCATCGCCACGGCGGGCACTGCTTGCCGCGTCACTCTGACGAGCAGCAAGTGAGAGCGCCGCGGCTCAGCGGCCCATCAGGCCACCAAACTGCCAAGCGCGCAGGCGGCGAACGCGATCGCTGTGCCGTAGCGCAAGGTTTGAAACGCAAGTTCAGCTTTGCTGTGGCGCAAGTCGATAAATTCTAGGGCTTCTGCCGGCGGCCACTCCAAGCGTTCGAGCTGATCGCGCATACGGATAGTGTCGATAAAGGCCCGTCGGCTGACGAGCGCAAAGACCGCCAAATAGCTGACCAGAAACAAGATTAAAAACATGCTGCGACCCCCATCGCATTGAGCATAGCCAACGATGCCACAGTGGCCGTAAAGCTCATGTGTCGAAGGTAACGGAAGTTGCGAACCAGACCCCGCAAAAGCGATCAAAGTTTGCCTGGGAATTCCGGATGTGAGCAATGTGTCACGCGCGGGCACTTCATCCGCCGTCCGATTCCAGTCAACGCTTGAGTTCACCAGAAAGTCGCGCCGCCATGGCCGTGAATACCGACGTCCAATCGCCTGCTACCGGCTGGCGGAACAGGCGCAGGGACGGATACCAAGGGCTGTCTTCACGCCCGAGCAGCCAACGCCATTCCGGCACCGCGCGCAGCGCGACCCAGGCCGGACGCGCCAGTGCGCCGGCCAGATGTGCAATCGACGTATCGGAACTGATGACAAGGTCGAGGTTAGCAATGACTGCCGCGGAATCGATGAAGGCATCGGGCCCACTGTCGAAATCCTCACCCAGCGTCTCAATGCGACCGTCAGGCAGGCCGGCCAACTGCTCCAGCCCAAAATTCTTTTGCAGGCTGATCAGGCGCAGGCCTGGAATCGCGACGAGAGGTGCAAATTGTGCCAAGGCAATCGAGCGGCCGGCATCAATGCTGCGTGACGGATTGCCCTGCCAGCAAATGCCAACCTTGAATCCTTCTGTCCCCAAGTGCTTTGCCCAATGCTCAGAACGTTCGCGCTCGGGCGCCAGGTAGGGAACCGCGCGCGGGACGTCAGCCAGGCGCGTACCGAAGAGAAATGGCAGGCTCAGGAGTTTGCAATGCAAATCGAAGCGATCGGCGGGCGTGACTTCCGCCATCAGACGCACCGTCGGCACCAGCGATCCAAGCAGGCGGAACAGCCGGGGATGACCGACGAAACTCACCTGCGCTCCGCGTGCGACCAGCATCGGCAGGTAGCGACAAAATTGCAGCGTGTCGCCGAGCCCGCTGGCGTCGGAAACCAACAGCGA
>JBBSAA010000220.1:0-4465 GCA_038252715.1 Lysobacterales bacterium
ACCCAGATCATCTGGTCAGCGGACGGCGACAGGCGCGCATCGCTGCCGGTGCTCAAGGCCAAGAACAGCGGCGCACCGATTTCAGCTTCCGCGTCTCCGACCGACAGGCCCACCAGTGGGCTATCGGCGCCGACGGTCAGTTCGAACACGTCGCCGTCAATGCCGTAGGCCTGCGCGAAATAGCTCTCCGTGCGTCCCGGTGTCACGCTGGTGTCTTCGCCGCCAACCAAGCGCTTACGGCCGATGGTGCGGAAATACAGGATGCCCAACAAGATTAAAGCCACGCCAAGCGGCAGCGGGCGGAACATCGGGAACGGTTCCAGCGTTGCGGCACCAGAGGGCAGGTTGCGATTCGCGGACGCTAGTAAATCGTTGAGCATGATCATCGGCGAGTTGCCGACCATCGTCAGCGCATCGCCCATGATGATGGCCGCTGCCACCGGTATCAGCAGCCGCGGCAGCACGATGCCGGTGCGCCCGGAAAGGCGCGAGACCACAGGCATGAACAAGGAGGTGACCGAGGGGTTCTGCATGAAGCCCGACATCACGCCGGCTACGCCTGAGGTCAACATGATCAGGCGATCTTCTAGGCCATTCGAACGGCGCAGCAGCCAGCCAGCGAGGCGGTTGAGTGCGCCGGTGCGGTCCAGCCCCGCGCCCAAGATCATCGTGGCGATGATGCTGATCGCGGCATTGCCAGAAAAGCCGGTGAACAGTTGCGAAGCCGGCACCAAGCCGGTGAAGCCGAGGATCACCAACACAACCAGCGCCGTGGCGTCGGCGCGGATGCGTTCGAACATGAACATCGTGATGGTGAACACCACCAGCCCGAGCACCAAGATCATGTCGCCGGTCAGGGTGAGGTCGGTGCCCATGCGTCGTCGTTCAGCGCCGCGTGTACAGCAGGTCCCACACCCCATGGCCCAGCTTCAGGCCACGGGTCTCGAAATGCGTCTGCCGCCGCCACGCCGGTCGCGGCGTGCTGCCGCGCGGTCCTGCGTCGTTGGCCAGTCGCGGCTCGGCGTCGAGCACGTCCCACATATGCTCGGCGTAGTTCTCCCAATCGGTCGCCAGGTGCAGTTTTCCGCCGACTTTCAATTTGTCGCATAGCAAGGCAACGAAGGCCGGATTCACCAAGCGACGCTTGTGATGACGCTTCTTGTGCCAGGGATCGGGGAAATAAATTCGTACTTCGTCGAGCGAGCCGTCGGCGATATCTTGCTGTAGCACTTCGACGGCGTCGTGCTGGTAAATGCGCACGTTCGTTGCGGCCAACGCGGCGAGGCCGTGCAGGCAACGGCCCACGCCGGGACCGTGCACTTCGACGGCGATGATGTCGCGCGCCGGCTCGTGTTCAACCGCGAACAGCACCTGCTCGCCATTGCCAAAACCAATTTCAAGCACGCGCTCGGCCTGGCGCCCGAATACTTGGTCGAAGTCGCGAACTTGACCGCCGATTTCAAGCCCATATTTCGGCCAGAACTCGACGAAGGCGCGCTTTTGGCCATCGGTGACGCGGCCCTGCCGAAGCACGAAGCTGCGAATCGAGCGCTGTCGCAGCGGGTTCTCGTCGTCGCTTAGTTCGGGCGCGTGCTCGGTCATTTCAGAAAAACACGCCGTCCAGCGGCGACGAGGCATTCGCATGGCGCTTGCGCGGGATGCGGCCGGCCAAGAAGGCCTCGCGACCGGCCTCGATCGCCTTGCGCATTGCGCTAGCCATCAGGATCGGATCGCGCGCCCCAGCGATCGCGGTGTTCATCAGCACGCCGTCGCAGCCCAGCTCCATCGCGATCGCCGCGTCCGAGGCGGTGCCGACGCCGGCATCGACCAAGATCGGCACGCCAGCGTTCTCGATGATCTCGAGCAAGTTCCATTTGTTCTGCAGGCCCAAGCCCGACCCAATCGGTGCGGCCAGCGGCATCACGGCCACGCAGCCGATTTGTTCCAGGCGCTTGGCGATGATTGGGTCATCGGAGGTGTAAACCATCACATCGAAACCGTCGTGCACCAGGATTTCAGCCGCTGCGATGGTTTGCACGACATCGGGGAACAGGGTTTTCGGATCGCCGAGGACTTCAAGCTTCACGAGGGTGTGGCCATCGAGAAGTTCGCGCGCGAGCTGGCAGGTACGGACCGCGTCATCGACGGTGTAGCAGCCGGCGGTATTGGGCAGCAGGGTGTAGCGATCGGGCGGCAACACCTCGAGCAGGTTGGGCGCGTTCGGGTCTTGGCCCAGGTTCATGCGGCGGAGCGCCACGGTGACGATTTCGGCGCCCGCGGCCTCGGTGGCAAGGCGGGTTTGTTCGAAGTCGGCGAATTTGCCGGTGCCGGTCAACAGGCGCGAACGATAGGTCTTGCCCGCGATGACCAGCGGCTTGTCGAAAATGGGGGCTGCGCTCATGCAGTGATTATGGCGCGAATGGCGGACTCTGATAACCCTCTCGTGGGAGCGGGCCTGACCGCGATGAGTCTCGCCAAGGCGATCGAATGCAATCGCGGTCATGCCCGCTCCCACGAAGGTTCAACTTCCAGAGTTCACCTCCGGCCTCCGGCGTTCGCGTGGGCGCGTCATGCCTTGCATGACGCAAGCGCAGCTCATTCCGGGGGCGCTGTTGGAAGGCGACTAAGTTCGGCCGTCTTGGCCTCACTAAGTCGCCTCCGGCCTGCGGCATCCTGCCTCCGGCGTTCGCGTGGGCGCGTCATGCCTTGCATGACGCAAGCGCCCACGCTCACCCACCCCCAATCGCTTGGATTATCTCGATGCGATCGCCCTCGGCGAGCAGCTGGCTGTCATGGCGGCTCTTGGGCACGACCGCGCGGTTGAGTTCGACCGCGACGCGGCGCTCGCCGTAGCCCAGCAAGTCGAGCATCTGTGCAACGGTGGCGCCATGGGGCACCTCGCGGTTTTCGCCATTCAGCAAGATTTTCATGGCGCCAGTTTATTGCTTCTGTCGGCCGAGGTGTGCCGACACTCGCTGGCGCGCAGCCTGGCCAGACTGGCGTTAGATGACGTCATTGCTCCGTTCGGCCTTGGTGTGCCAACACCCACTCACGCGCCGTTCGGCGACGCAGGCGTCCGACGCAGTGCAGGCAGGAAGCCGCAACGGCCGCCCGTCGGTGGGCAGGACGCCGTGCCGCCGGGCGGGCGACGAACGCCTGCGTTGCGGGGCGGCGCCGCCGCAAAGCTGTGGTGTGCGCCATAAACGCCCAGGCGGCAAACGCCAGCGTTGCCGGACTGCCGCCGCAAAGCTGTGGTGTGCGCCTTAAACGTTCGAGCACAGAACGCCTGCGTTGCCGGTAGTTGCGGCGGCAATGCCATGGCGTGCGTCTTCAACCCCCGGGCAGTGCTGCGACAAGGCGATGGCGTGAAAATCGCCACCGCGTTGCGGCCCCGCATGACCGGGCGTCATAATCGCCGCGATTGCGGGTGTAGCTCAATGGTAGAGCTGTTGCTTCCCAAGCAACTGACGAGGGTTCGATTCCCTTCACCCGCTCCACTCCGCGGCCTTCGCCCGGCCCGCCGGCTTGCCACCCCTACCGGACCGCCGCGCGATGAAGCTCGCCATCCTCTCTCGCAATTCAAAACTCTACTCGACCCAGCGCTTGATTCAGGCGGCTCGCGAGCGCGGCCACACCGTGCGCGTGCTCGACCCGCTGCGCTGCTACATGCTGATCGCGCCGGGCGTGTTCGAGATCAAATACAAGGGCAAGGCGCTCAAGGGTATCGACGCCGTGATCCCGCGCATCGGCGCCTCGATCACGCGCTATGGCACGGCGGTGCTGCGTCAGTTTGAATCGATGGGCGCGTTTACGCCCAACAGTTCGGACGCGATCCTGCGCGCCCGCGACAAGCTGCGCAGCCACCAGCTGCTGGCCGGGGAGGGCATCGGCCTGCCAGTGACCGTGTTCGGCGACAACCCCGACGACACCATGGATTTGCTGTCCCTGCTGGGCAAGCCGCCGCACGTGATCAAGCTTAACGAAGGCTCGCAAGGCGCTGGAGTGATACTCGCCGAGAGGCTGTCGGCCTCGCGCAGCGTGGTTGAGGCGCTGCGCGGGCTGTTCGCCAATTTCTTGGTTCAGGAATTCATCGCCGAGGCCGATGGCTCGGACTTGCGCTGCTTTGTCGTCGGTGATCGTGTGGTGGCGGCGATGCGTCGCCAAGCCGAGCCCGGGGAGTTTCGTTCCAACCTGCATCGCGGTGGTCAGGCCAGCAAGGTGCGCCTCAGCGCGGCCGAGCGCGACACCGCGCTGCGCGCTGCGCGCGTCTTGGGTCTGCAGGTCGCCGGCGTGGACCTGCTGCGCTCCAACAAGGGGCCGCTGGTGCTAGAGGTCAATTCCTCGCCCGGTCTGGAGGGAATTGAGGGCCTGACCGAGGTCGATATTGCCGGCGCCATCATTGATCACGTGGCCGCCCAAGTGGCCCTCCGGACGCCCCCGGCTCGCCGTCGGTCGTCTCAGCGCC
>JBBSAA010000221.1:0-4462 GCA_038252715.1 Lysobacterales bacterium
ACGGCGCTCCTACACTATTCGCCTCGTCGACCCAGTCGCGCGCTTACGGCGCTCCTACCATTTGACTCTGACGCGATCTGGATTGCTGGCGACAGCCGTTCCGTAGGAGCGGCGTAAGCCCGCGACCTTTCCCTACAGCGCCTTGGGATCACCCCGGATACGAACCCAATGCGCCGTCGGGCATGGTCCGTAGATGCCGCCAATTCGCCCTGATCGACCCGGCCACGCATCGCTTCGCAAAGGGCGCGTATCGCTCGCAAACCAAATTTATCTAATTACCTTTACTACCCGCCGGCGACAACCGCTGTTTGCCGATCACGTCAAGGCGCGCGCTGCCGCAAGGTGCCTTGTCAATTCGCGCCTTTGGTCTCGATCGCGCCTGTTGGCTTGGGTGTTGATGCCCGATCATTGGCACGGCTTGATCGCCTTGGGTGTCGGTGATGATCTGGGTCTCCGCATCGGATTGGCAAAAACAAACATGGCGCGAGGTATTCGTGCCGAGGCCGGCGCCATCGGTCCAATCTGGGCGAAGTCATTTCATGATCACGCGTTGCGAAATGATGACGAGGCGCTGCTAGCGACCGCGCGGTATATCGTCATGAACCCGGTGCGAGCGGGCTTGGTGAGGCGAGTAGGCGACTATCCGTATTGGGATGCGATTTGGCTCGACAGCTTGAGTTGTCCTGTAAGCACCTTGGCGACAAAAATTTTGTAGGAGCGGCGTAAGCCCGCGACCAAGCCTGCCGCGGCAGCCCCTACCCCAGAACTCAGAGGCTTGCTGTAATGCGCTTGTTTGCCGGAGCGCGCTCCGTCGGACGCAGTCGCGCGCTTACGGCGCTCCTACAGGATGGGCTCCGTTGACACAGTCGCGCGCTTACGGCGCTCCTACAAGATGGGCTCCGTCGACGCAGTCGCGCGCTTACGGCGCTCCTACAGGATGGGCTCCGTCCACGCAGTCGCGCGCTTACGGCGCTCCTACAGGATGGGCTCCGTTGACCCAGTCGCGCGCTTACGGCGCTCCTACAAGATGGGCTCCGTCGCACCCAGTCGCGCGCTTACGGCGCTCCTACAGTTTGACCCCAATTCGATCCGGATCGATTTCGACAAACGCTGCCGGGGCACGGCGATCATCGGGAAGCTGGCGTATGCTGACTTCACCCCCGCCATGACCCCTCGCATGGATCCTGCCGCCGTTCCCACCGCGTCGAAAAACACCATGGCCCCGGTGGCTTGGCGTAATAGCCTGCGGACGCGGTTGCTGTTGTGGTCTAGCCTGACCAATTTGATCGTCTTGGCCGGGGTGACGCTGGCGTTCTATGCCGGGGCGCGGGCGGTGATGATTGAGAACGCGAAATCCGAGACGCGCGGCTTGGCGGCGCAGACCGAACGCAGTTTGCAGGCCACGCTCAATTCAGTTCAGGTCAGCGGTCGCACCTTGGCGGCAAGTGCGTCGGGCGTCGGGCGCGAGCCGTTCAACCTGCGCTCCTTGCTGGAGGCCACGCTAGCGGGCGACCCGGATCTCTCCGGCGCGATGCTGATCATTGAACCGGGTGCGTTCAAAGGTAGCGAGCCCGGCTTCAGCTGGTACTTGCGACGAGACGCCGACGGCGTGCAGGAAAAATCGGTCGCCTCCTTGGGTTACGACTACGCCACCATGCCTTGGTACGTACGCACAAAAACCGCGCGCACGCCGTGGTGGTCCGAGCCTTACCAGAACGCCGCCACCGGGAACGAATGGTTTACCACCTACAACCTGCCGCTGCGACGGCCTGGCGACAAACTCGGGATGCCCGCCATCGGCATGGTCAGCGTCGACGTGCCCTTGCAACGCCTCAGCGCCATCGTGCAAGCGTTACCGTCCGATTCGGGACTGCGACCCGTGCTGCTGTCGCCGGGAGGCCTGCTGGTGACCCATCCCGATCCGGCCGTGCAGCTAAAAATGACGGTGCCGCAGTTCATCGCTCGCTTCCACCGCGAGGACTTGGCACCGCTGCTGGCTGCGCAAAACTCGACCACCCTGGTCGAATTCGATCACGTGGTTCCGGGCACCGGTGAACGTCGCTATACCTTGGCCACGCCGGTGGCCGATACCGGCTGGCGGTTCGCGCTGTCGGCCTCGCAGGAATACATTCTGGCCGGGCTAAACCGCGCCACGTGGTGGGCGGCGGCCATTGGCCTGTTTGCCCTACTGCTGTCACAGCTGGTGATTCGTCGCTTCTCGGGCCTGCTGGCGCGACCCATCGAAGACCTCACCGACTCGGCGCAACATTTTGGTCGCGGGGCCTTTGACTACCCCTTGCACCACACCGATCGCAACGACGAAGTCGGCGTGATGGCGCGCGCTTTCGACAGCGCCCGCGATTCGATCAAACACCAGCTCGATGAAATTGAAGGCTATGGCGCAGCGCGCCAGAAAATAGACAGCGAGCTATCCATTGCGAGAGAAATACAGCTGGCGATGCTGCCTCGTGGCCGCGTGTTCGACGGCTCGGACACGCATCTCGATACGTTCGCGATTCTGGAACCGGCAAAAGCGGTCGGTGGCGATTTCTACACGTTCTTCGAGCGCGACGAGGACACGCTGTGGTTCGTGGTGGGCGACGTGTCCGACAAGGGCATTCCCGCGGCCCTGTTCATGGCGCGCAGCATGACCGTACTCGAAGGCGCCGCACGTCGTGGCGGTTCGCCGTCGGGCGCCCTGCTCAACGCTGCGAACCGCCTGATCGAGAACAACGAAACCTGCATGTTCGCCACCGTGCTGTGCGGCATGATTGAAGAGGAGACCGGCGAATGCCTGCTGGCCAGCGCCGGCCACGAACCTCCGGTACTGTTGCGCGCCGATGGCCGTCGCGACCTGCTGCCGGTGATCCCGGGGCCGCCGTTGGGCTTTGAAGTCGCCGACAAGTACGCCGTCTGGACCGGCCGTCTCCAGCCTGGCGATACGTTGCTGGTTTATACCGACGGCATCACCGAGGCATTCGACGCAGACAATCAGGCTTTCGGTCCTGACCGACTTTTAGCCGCCTTGAACCCGGCGCTCGGCGCGCAGGCGCAGTGTCACCATTTGGTGCAACGCGTGCACGCGTTCACCGGCGATGCGCTGCAATCGGATGACATCACGGTGCTGGCGGTGAAATTCCTGCGCAGAGACGGCATCAAGGAGGCTTGATATGACTACGAACGATATGAGGATTCGTCTGAGCTTGCCCGAAGATCGCACGCGACTGCGCGAACTCGACAAGGCCTTGGTAGACGCGCTGAGTGCCGGCGGCGTGGCGTTTGACGTCATTGCCGACGTGCTCTTGATTGCCGAAGAAGTGGTCTGCAACGCAATTGAGCACGGCTTCTCTGAACACCGTAACCACGAAATTCTGGTCTCGGTCGCGCAACTGCCAGAACAGGTAGCGATTGAGTTTCGGGACGACGGCGTCGCATACAACCCGCTGAATCGGGCACCGCCGAACCTGGATGCGGAAATCGGGGATCGGCCCATTGGCGGCCTCGGCGTGCATTTGGTACGGGCGCTTGCCGATGAAATCAGCTACGTCCGCGATGCCTCACACAATGTGCTGCGCGTCGTGCTGCACAAAAGCCAGCAGGAGCGACTTGAATGAACCTAACTATCCACGTGGGTCGGCGGCAATCGGGGGCACAGCTGGTGTCGCTGGTGGGCCGCCTCGACACCAATACCCATGGCGACCTCGACGCCGCGTTGGCGCCGCTGCTGGAATCAAAAATTCATTCGCTGGTGCTGGATTTGGCCGAGCTAAATTACATCAGCAGCGCCGGCGTGCGATCGATTTTCAAGGCGAGGAAGGCGCTGGCTGGTCGCGGCGGCAAGGTCCTGGTGGCCCGCCTGCAGCCGCAAATACAGAAGGTATTTGATGTGGTGAAAGCAGTGCCGCTAGAGGAAATATTCACCTCGGTTGCCGAGGCGGATGCCTACCTCGACAACCTGCAGCGCCGAGTGGTCGAGGGCGCGCCCGATGAGGAAATTAATTAGGGTGACGTTGGGGGCAGTTCGTGGCGGCTAACGGGGTGCGACCATGCCCAACCGTAGGAGCGGCGTAAGCCCGCGACCATGCTTGCCTCAGCCGCCGCTACCCCAGAGCTTATCTGATTGCCGGAACGCGCTTCGTCGACGCAGTCGCGCGCTTACGGCGCTCCTACAAAATGCGCTCCGTCGACGCAGTCGCGCGCTTACGGCGCTCCTACGAATTGACGCGGGCACGAGCTGACTTCTTTACGCCGAACGTGCCGTAGGAGCGGCGTAAGCCCGCGACCATGCCTACCTCAGCAGCCCCTACCCCAAAGCTCGCAAGCTTGCCGTAATGCGCTCCGTCGACGCAGTCGCGCGCTTACGACGCTCCTACAAAATGCGCCCTGTCGACGCAGTCGCGCGCTTACGGCGCTCCTACGATTTGACGCGGGCACGAGCTGACTTCTTTGCGCCGAACGTGCC
>JBBSAA010000222.1:0-4437 GCA_038252715.1 Lysobacterales bacterium
AGGTGCCCAGCAGGATTGTTTTTGCCGGCACGGTGTAGCCGCGTTCAACCAGACCCTTTGCCACATCCAACAGGTCGGTGGTCGTGACGGACTTGGTTTCACGTAGCGCTGCACGATGCCAGGCGTCGCCTAGTTCACCACCGCCACGCACATGGGCGTAGGCAAAGCTGCCGCCCTCTCGAACCCACAGCGCGACGAATGGATTGAATTCCGGCGCTTGGATTTTTCCGAAGCTGCCGTAGGCTTCCAACAACAGGGGTGAAGTGCCATCGAGGGCGCCGGTGCGGGATCGGACAATGGAGACTGGAATCGCCGCGCCGTCGGCCGCAGGTAGCATGAGTTGCTCCACGAGCAAGTCATCGGTGGCTGGCATCGATCCACCCGCCGATATTTTGGCCGAGATGGCGACCTGCGCATCGGGCGCGACCCGCCACCATCCTCCTGCATCAATCCAATTCGCGGCCTCCAACCAAATGCCGTCTTTCCTCAGCGTCGGCGCGGTCAAACGCAGGGAGCCCGACAGCGGAACGGGGATATCTGTGAATCCGGCGCCGTCGGCATCGGTTCGAACCAGCCAGTCGCGGCCGTCTCGCAATTCGGTGAAGTAAATCGCCTCGCCAGCGAGCACGAAACTGCGGATGACACCGTGGCGTTCGGGAACGGTCGTGGTCCATGTGGCATCTTCAGATGCTAGATCCAACGCGACGATACGGCCCTTGTCGGCGCCTTGATGGGTCAACGCGTAAAGCTGGTCGCCGCGCACGGCCGGCGAACCGTGCCCGTCGTCGGATAGGCGCCGCCATGTGGCGTTACCCGTTATTACTTCGGAAATCTTTGCCCCCCACAGTTCAGCGGTATCGCGCTTGACGCGCGCGAGCCGGGCGATGATCCAGGGCGAACTAGGTGCCATCACCACGGCCGACGGCAAGTCGTCGATGTCGGTGGAAATGTTGGCGTCCACGCCATGACCGAACACGGCTCGGTCATTGCTGGCAGGGTGTCCGATACGGTGCAAGACTTGTTGGCCACGCGCGTATCTTTCCGCGCTCGGCCCGCTCATTGCCGTCGAAGACAAGCGGGGATAGACAAATCCGGAGCTGTCAGGCAACCAAGCCACTTGGTAGCGCGTGCCGCTTGTAGTCGTGAGCAGGTCGGTGATGTGATCGACCAGTAGCTTGCCCGTGGCCAGATCAATCACGGACACCTCAGGCCCGTTGTCGCCACGACCGGTGCTGGTGATAGCGGCATAGCGTCCGTCCCAAGACGGCGATACTTTACGGATTCGCGTGCCCCGTCCCGCCGCGGCCAGCGTGGCCGACGTAATCACCGTGCGTTCGGTGTCCGCCCCATCATCGCGTGCGCTCAGCGCCTGGCCCTCTGGCAGCCAACGTGTGATCAATACCGTCCCGGTAGTCGGGATGACATCGCCGAGCGTGGGCGCAGACTGCAGCGTGTTGCCCATGACCTCACGTAGCCGCATGGCCCCGTCGACAGGGCCCAGCACCAAATTCGTATAGCGCTGCTGCGCTTCGGCCCATGCGAGGAATTCCGCGCTTGCGGTGTCCTCCATCCATCGGTAGGGATCCCGGACTTCAACCCCGTGGATAGCATCAACCTGCATGCTGATGCGCGCTGGTTTTGGTGGCTCGATACGCGCTTCGGTGCACCACGCCTCGGGCGATGCCGAACAAAACGCGAAGAGCAGTCCAGCGATACTGCCCCATGTCACAGTGCGGGGACGTTGGGCTATGGCGTGGAAGGCGTTCATGCGTTGACTCCCGATGGGCCGCAGTGGTCCAGACCATTGTGCCGAACAATGTACCCAAAACAGCGGTTCCGCTGCATGGAAGTTGTCATGCCGCAGCGGTCGGCGGTGCTTACGCGGGGGCAGGGCGTGCCATCGAGGGCTGATTCAAACAGTTACGACGATTAGCTACTTCGATTGGTGAGGACGTGACATCTGCAGGAAAAGTCGCATCCACCGCAGTTGGCGTCGCATTTAGAACAGTAGAGAGCGCATCATTTGGCCACGGAATGTTCCTGCACGCTAAAACGTTCGTCGCGAGCAACGCACCATGGCGCCTGCGGGCATCATCACCGCTGCACGCCGGGTCAATAATTTCGATAGCCAGCCTCCGAAGCGGTTGCCGTACCGGGCGCGCTCGGCCTACCGCCAGGTAGCCTCCGCCCCCAGTGACGATGCACGACGCAGGGGTGTAGGCGCGTCTGGGCTTCTATCGACGAATTAGCCGTCGAATTTTCTCCGCCTTCTCGAAATGATCCAGTTGGTGAGTGCGTATCCACCACGTGGCCGCCTCCATCAGCAAGTCTGGATTGTCGTTGCGGTTTTGGAAGAACGCATAAAAGGACACCCCGACCTCCGGGCCTTTGCTCGCGATCTTCTTGTTGCAGACATCAATAATATGCTTTCTCAACTCGCTATTCATTGGGCAGCAATCCCTTGGTCCCGGTCTTTTTTCGCGTTGGCGATCGCCCCGTCCAATAGCTGTTGGATATCCGCCAGCGAGGTGCGCGGGTCGTTGTTGTAGTCACGCAAACGGTGCTGATAGCCGCGTCCCGCGCTACGCTCGTCCACCAGCGCACGAACCATTTGCATGGCTGGGCGCCGGTGGTGCACGCCGCCGCTTTGGATGCGGGAGGCTTTGATCAAGGCGCAATACAGGCTAAGCGCGGACTTGTCGGGGCGGCATTGGCGATCGTCTTTCCGATCCCAGTGGGAGGCATCGCGCAGCAGTACCTTGGCCTGGTTCAGGATGGCTAGATCCATCGCGTTGGCCGGCACTTCCTGGCGGGTGTCCACTCGGAAGCTCAGGCGTAATTTGTCATTGCTGACGGCGATCATGGTGACCGGAAACCAGCCTTGCTGGCTCCGCAGCACGCCGTCTCGCACCAGCGATGCCTCCACTTCGAGGTCGCCTGCTGTGCCCCCGCCTACGGTCATTTGACCGGTGACGACGATCGCCGGGCTGTCATCAATTTTCCAAGCGCCGCTGGTAACCGCTTCCGCCTCGCGTAGCCGAAGTTGAATCGGTTTGCCGGCTCTGTCGCCGGTGGAAAACGCAGCCCCGCATGTGCCGATGAAGTCCGCGCTGACAGATTCGCGCGTGAGCTGGCAATTTCCCGGTTCGTCCATGCCGTGCAGCTGGCGATACACCTGGGCGTGCAGAAGCCGGGCGCGTTCCAGTATCTGGCCATATTCGCCGGCCTGGTTGCGGTGCGCCAGCATCAGCTTGGCGTAGGCGTTGTAGACGACGCGGTTCTGGAGCGCGGAATCGAGGTCAACGGGAAAGGGCGGGCGGCCTGTTGCCGCGATTGAGCTCATGTCGAACGCATGCGCACGCCCTGCGTTTTTTTCGCGCAAGGTTTCCATGCGCAGCGAGCTGATGTCGAGTTGCGACTGCATCTCGTTGACGGCCGGCCGGTAGTAGGTTTCGTCGTAACGGCTGATGTTGTCCAGCCTAGCCTTGCTCCACTCGACATAAGACACCAGCGCGGTGCGCAATGGCGCCGAGCGAATGACGTCGATGTCGCCGCTGGAAATCAGCGCCTCGATGTTTCCCAGCACCGGTCGGTAGCGCGAGGTGCCCCAGGGCAGGGCGAAGTTGCGCGTCAATACGTCGTCGTCACTGGGACGCTGCCCCCAGAAGGCGTGCTCTACCGACGCGGCGGCCACGGCCCGTTCGGTCAACGCGGCCATCGCATCGTGCATTTCGTTTTCCGTGGCCAACAGATCCGCGTCCAGCTGCTGCAGATAAAGCCGCTCATGCGCGCGGTCCTGTCGCGACTGCCACCACGCGCTGACGGCCAGCGCGACCAGCACGCCGACTACGACGACCAAGAATTCGGCAAGGAACCAGCGCAATGCCTTGGGCATGCTCGGGCGATCAGCGGCAGGAGCCGTGCCGGGGTTAACCGGCGGCGTGGGATCCAAGGTCATCGCAGTACCCGACGGTTTCGATGGGCAAATATAACGCCCAGAACAACTCGACCGCGACTGTCGGCGAGCAACAACCAAGGCGCTTGTGGTCCTTGGCCGACGCCGGCCATTCTGACGCAGGCAATCCTCAGTCCGACAGCAGTCGCATCGCCAACCATATCGGCACGCCCAGGTAATATGCCGCGCGACCGGTCCACATCATCGCGTCGCGCAGGGCTGCCGCCCGAGTCGGTGCCACCACCAGCGCAAGGGCAGTGAACGTTTCAATGATGACCCACAGCGCCGCCGCGAAAAGCATCAGTCCGATCGACCAGGACACCCACCAGATTAGCGCGCCGGTGAGCCAGGCTTTCAAGCCATAGGTGTAGTACTCGCCCAGTGGGCCACCGAAGGCGATAATTTGATTGAGTCGGAACGCGACCGCGGCGGGCAGCAGCGGGAACAGCGCAAATTTTACCCACCCGCTATCAAGCCAGGGC
>JBBSAA010000223.1:0-4403 GCA_038252715.1 Lysobacterales bacterium
CGTCTTTTCGGTCAAAAACGGGGTCAGAGTGCCTTAAAAAGATATATAAAAGACACTCTGGAAAGGCCCGGCTTTTTCGGACACTCATAAACGGGGACCAGAAAAAAGGAGTCAGGTTCGTTTAGGGATTTCCTAAACTGAACCTGACCCCCTTGTTTAGTTGCTTCTAGTTCCGATTCGACTTCACCACATCCCCGCTGTCGATCTGGCCGCGCTTGACGGGCAGAAACTTGCCGCCCACGTAGCGTCCATAATCATTGAAATACGAGGGTAGGCCTTCGCCCCAGTGGTCGTTGCTCTGCAGCTGATAATGCAGATGCACCAGGAAGGCGTCGCCAGAGAAGCCCATTGCTCCGATTTTCTGGCCCTGCTTCACCGCGTCACCTTTCTTGACGGTGACGCTGCCGTTCTTGAGGTGGGCCAATAGGCTGTACTCGCCATTCTGGTGGTCGATAATTGCGTAGTTGCCGAACGGCAAATTGTGGTTTTTCAGAAATTTCTCGATGCTCATATCGAGGTTCTTCTTTGACTTGGTGTTGTCGAGCTGGCCGTCGGACATGGCAACCACCACGCCGTCAGCCGGGGCCACGATGGGCGTACCAAAGCCGTACCAATCCTCGTTCTTTTCACCGTCGCCGCGGTACATCTTTCCGGCCTCATCGACGATAACGAAGTCGTAGGCGTACCGGGTCATGTTCGTTTTCACGCCAATCGCGGTGGTCATGCCGCCCGTAATGTCGAGGCGACGGTGATGCGAGTAGTAGTCATGCCCGTCGTGAATAAAAGCGCGGCCGGTCACTGGAAGCACAAGGGCCGACTTGTCCTGATAAACCAGCGGCTGCAAGTCCAAGGACGCGTGATACTTCTTCTCCTCGTCACCAGAATCGAGGGTGATGTCTAACCGAAGTCGGCTCAGGTCAAGGTCTTTATCCCAAGAATAAACGGGATTGAATAGGACGATTTTCTCACCCGGCTTCACCACTCGGTTGGCGAGCGTCAGGATGCTCATGCCGTTTGTGTCGAGCCGTTTCTGCGCGATCATCTCGCCGTTCGCACCCAGCGCGGTCAGCTCGAAGATACTGACCTCGAGCGCTTCCTTGGTGTTGTTCTGCAACAGCACATCAAAATTGAGTATCTGCTGCGCTTGGCTGACTTCGACAAGCGGCTGCGCGGGAATGGTGCTGAGTTCAATATCCGCAGCGCGAACTAGACCGGGAACTAGGAGGAGTAGAAGTAGCCAGCGTTTCATGAGCATTACCTTGCATAGTGCGAGAAGCGGACAGGACGTCCGCGGAATAGGGTTGCCGGCGGCCGCTTGTGGGCCCGGAAGCGCTGAAATGACGACGCCCATTCCAACCCGGGGTACCCCCATCTACCTAAGACAGACTATCTAGCTGACACGCCAGCAACACGTGTCCGAAGTCCTGCCAACGATTGGCAGGGTCCAAAGAGGGCTCAGCACACCCACTTTTCGGAACGGTGGAGAAGGGCTAGGAAGGCCCGCCGGCGATAAGACGGCAAGGGCTGTCGGCGCGCGTTGAAAACTGACCAGGTCTTTTCGTTGAAAATTGACCAGGGAAGGAAACCGGGTTTGGATTGCCCGGTTGTGGATAAGTATAGGCATGGGACTCAGGTTTTCGCCTAGAACGGCTCTTCGACCTCCGTGATTTCGATGGGCGCGGCGGAAGTCTTCTTGGCTTGCTCGCGAGATTTGATCTTGGTCTTTGCCGCCGCGGTGCTGTGCCGGAAGCGGAAGGACTCGTTGCCGGTTTCCACGATGTGGCAGTGATGAGTCAAGCGATCGAGCAGCGCGGTGGTCATCTTGGCATCGCCGAACACGCTGGCCCATTCGCCAAAGCTCAGGTTGGTGGTGATGATCACGCTGGTGTGTTCGTAGAGCTTGGACAGCAGGTGGAACAGCAAGGCGCCGCCGGCCTGCGAGAACGGCAGGTAACCCAGCTCATCGAGGATCACCAGGTCCATGCGCATCAGGCTATAGGCCAGGCGCCCTTGCCTGCCGGAAGCCTTCTCCAATTCCAGGGCATTGACCAGCTCGACGGTGGAGAAGAAGCGCACGCGCTTGCCGTGTTGCTGGATCGCGCACACCCCCAGCGCGGTGGCCAGGTGGGTCTTGCCAGTGCCGGTACCGCCGATCATCACCACGTTGTGCGCGGTCTGGGTGAAGGCCAGCGAGGCAAGCTGCGTGATGGTTGCTTCATTGACCTTGGCGGCGGCGAAGTCGAAGCTGGCCAGATCCCGATGCACGGGGAAGCGGGCGGTATGCATCTGGTAGTTGATAGTGCGGAGCGCCCGGTCGGTGCGTTCGGCGCTGAGCAGGTGCTCGATCAGCCAGTGTGAGTTTTGCATCGCGGCGATGCCGCCGTGTTCGAGCAGCTCGGCGTAGCTTTGCGCCATGCCGTACAGCTTGAGCGCCTTGAGCTCGGTGATGACCTCAGACATGGACCACCCCCGCGTGCAGCTGGTCGTAACGGAGGGTGTCGGCGAGCGGTTCCTCGCGTAATCGCAGCGCGGTCTCGACGGTCTCGATCACGGGCGTGTCGCGCAGACGGGCCAGCACGTTGAGCACGTGGTCGGCGCTCAGGGCGCCGGCCTCGAGCACGAGTTCGACCGCGACCAACACCGCTTCCAGGCCGAAGTGCGGCACCGCGCCCAGCACCTGGGCCATGACCCGATCACCACCCGCCCGACGCAACAGACCGCGTTGCAGGCGCAGCAAGGACTCGGGCATGTCGGCGAACGGCGCGCCGTTGCGCAGGGCGCCGGGCTTGCGTTCGATCAGCGGAATGTAGTGCTGCCAGTCGTAGATGATGTGATCCCGGTCTAGAGCGCGGCGGTGCTCGGCCACCACCTGCTGGTCGGCGATCACCACGATGCGTTCGGGATACAAACGCACGCTGACCTTGTGGCCGGCCCACGGACACGGCACCGAGTAGCGGTTGCGGTGTACCGTGATCAGGCAGGTGCTCGACACCCGCGCCACGTGCTCGACGTAGCCATCGAACGGCCGCGGCATCGGCATCAGGTGCGGCTGCTCGTGCTCGAGCGCCTCGGCAATGCTCATCCCCGGATGGTCCGGATGCGCCGCCTCGCGCCAGGCCCGACGGCAGCGATCAGCCAGCCAGGCATTGAGTTCGGCGAACGAGCCGAAGGGGGTGGACTGGGCATCGACCCAAAGGCCGCGGCGGGCGTCGAGCACGTTCTTCTCCACGCGCCCCTTCTCCCAGCCGGCAGCGCGATTGCAGAACTCCCAATCGATCAGGTAATGCGCGCATAGCGCAGCGAAGCGGGCATTGACGATGCGCTCCTTGCCTTTGCCGACCTTGTCCACGGCGGTGCGCATGTTGTCGTAGATACCGCGCCGGGCGACACCGCCCAGCGCGGCCAGCGAGCGGGTGTGGGCATCGAACAGCATCTCGTGCGACTGGCCCGGATAGGCCACCAGCCAGAACGCGCGGCTCGCACACAGGGTCAGGTGCGACATCTGAACCCGGCGGTACACGCCGCCGATCACGATCCCTTCCTCGCTCCAGTCGAACTGGAAAGCCTCGCCCCAGGCGAAGTGCAGCGGCACGTAGGCCGAACGCGCCGTGACCGCCTGGCCTTGCGTTCGCCAACGGCGGACCTGGATGGTCAAGCGGGAATAACTGCCGGCATATCCTTTGGCCTGCAGTTCCCGGAACAGCGCCAGCAGGGTGCGGCGGTCGCGCTTGGGCCGGTGGGCATCGGTGTCCAGCCATTGCCGCACCTGGGCAACGAACGGATCGAGCTTGGTCGGGGGCGTCGGCCGAACGTACTTGAGTTCGTCGCGCTCCCGGTCCCGGAGCCAGCGCTTGATGGTGTTGCGCGACAAGCTGGTCCGGCGTGCGATCTCGCTGATCGGCAGCTTCTCGCGGTAATGCATCCGATGGATCTTGGCGTACATGCTCATGGTGATCACCTCGTCATCCCTGCTGGTCAAAAACTCAGCAGGATAGGGGAACACCCTGGTCAATTTTGGGCGAAAATAAACCGCGTTAGCTGATCAACTTTGGGCGCGCGCCAACAAGCAGTCCCAATACCAACACGCGCTTCATCAGTGCGCCGTTGGCCAGCAGGGTCCCGTCGGCGAGCCCGCGACCCGCGACCAAACCAATCAGCATGATGCCGAGCACCTTGGGAATGCGCCACGTTTCCAGACGCAAACCGAAACTGAAAGACGGGCCGCTCGCAATCCATGCGAACCAGCCGCGCCAGTCTTCGCGCTGCATCCAGGCCAGAATTTGCTCCGGCGCGGGGCTGACGCCCAGGGCTCGGGCGACGGCATCGCTATGACTATAGAAAAAGTTTTGCGGCTTCCAGCCTAGCGCCTCAAATAGCGCGATGCCGGCGAAGGGCACGACAAA
>JBBSAA010000224.1:0-4370 GCA_038252715.1 Lysobacterales bacterium
AGGCTCAGTCGCCCATCTGCTTTTGCAAGTGCTCCCAACGCTCCTGAGCGTCGAGCGTGCGCTCGGCGGTCAGGCGCGCTTCGAGCCGCTCTAGGCCGATTTCTTCGCCAGTATCGACGCAGTAGCCGTAGCTGCCGTCTTCGACGCGACGAAGGGTGCTGTCGATCTTGTTGATCAACTTGCGGTAACGATCGCGGGTGCGCAGTTCCAGCGAATTCTCGGTTTCGCGCGTGGCACGTTCGGCTTCGTCGCCGACGTCACGCACTTCTTCCTTGAGGTTCTCGATGGTCTGCTTGGACTCCTCGATCAGATCGCTTTTCCACGACAGCAGACGTTGGCGGAAATACTCGAGCTGGTGCGGGCCCATGTATTCCTCGCTGGCCTTCGGCTTGTAGCCGGGGGCCAAAGTAACGCGAACTCGCGCGACGGCCAGCTTGACGCGTTCCGGACGCGGCTTGGCGGGCTTGACGTAACCGGCACGGACGCCGATTTCGCGCGGCTTGACTGGCGCCGGCGGCGGCACCACAACCGGGGCAAGAGCGGCTTTGCCCTTGCCCTTGGTCGCGGGTTTGGCCGCTGCTTTAGCCACGGCCGCCGGAGCAGGTGCAGGCGGGGCCTTGGCGGCGGGCGCGGCCTTCGCAGGCGGCGCCGGTTTAGCGGCAGGAGCAGCTTTTACAACGGCCTTGCTGACAGCGGGCTTCGCAGGCGCGGCCTTTGCAGGAGCCGCCTTTGCGGGAGCGGCCTTGACGGGGGCCGCCTTGGCAACGGGTTTGGGAGCAGGCTTCGAGGCCGGTTTCGCGGCAACGACAGGCTTCTTAACGGGCTTGGCAACGGTCTTCGGCGCGGGTTTCGCGGCCGACTTGACCGTCTTGGCCGGGACTTTCTTGGCTACGGTCTTGATGGTCTTCTTCACTACAGGTTTGGCGGCGGCTTTCTTGGCCGGGGCCTTCTTGACGGGTTTGACTGCCTTTTTCACCGATTTCGGGGCAGCTTTGCCCTGCATCGGCTTCTTGACCGACTTCGCGGGCTTGGCAGGCTTCTTGGCGGCCGGCTTCACGGCCTTCTTAGCGGGTTTCTTGGCAGCCACTCGGGGTATTCCTCTCTTTCCTTGAGCCTTAAAGGCGGCGTGTTATAGCCTAGTCCATCACGAGCGGCAACCTTAGCGTTCACCCACCGGCCGCGCAAATGATCAAATCCTTGGTGCTTTTCCTGCTTCGCGGCTACAAGCTGTTGATAAGTCCACTGTTGGGACAGAACTGCCGCTTCCACCCCAGTTGCTCGGTTTACACGATGGAGGCGGTGCAGCGCTTCGGCGTTCTGCGCGGGGGCTGGTTGGGCCTCAAGCGCATTGGTCGCTGCCATCCTTATAACCCGGGCGGGCTCGATCCCGTGCCTGACCACTACCCCTGCGGACACCCACATGACTGATTTGCTGATCCAGAACGCCCGCCTCGTCAACGAGGGCCAAGAGTTCGACGGCGATCTGCGCATCCGCGGTGACCGCATCGCCGCCATCGGTACTGGCCTGTCGGCTCAGGCTGGCGAAAAAGTGCTCAATGCCAACGGCCGCTGGCTGCTGCCGGGCGTGATCGACGCTCAGGTGCATTTCCGTGAGCCGGGCATGGAATACAAGGGCGGCTTCGATACCGAGCCGGCCGCTGCGGTCGCCGGCGGCGTCACCAGCTACCTGGACATGCCCAATACCAAGCCCGCCACGCTCACTGCCGAGGCCCTGGAAGCCAAGTACCAGCTTGCGGCAGGTCGCTCACGAGGCAACTTCGGCTTTTATTTCGGGGCCAGCAACGACAACCTCGAACACGTGCAGCGGCTCGATCCGCGGACCACGCCGGGCCTGAAGATTTTCATGGGCGCATCGACCGGCAACATGCTGGTCGACGACCCGCGCGTGCTCGAGCGCCTGTTTGCCGATTGCCCAACGCCGATCATCACCCACTGCGAAGACACACCGATGATCGACGCCGAACTGGCGAAGGCGCGCGCGATTTACGGCGATGACATTCCGGTCGATCTGCACGGCGAAATCCGCTCGCGCGCGGCGTGCCTCAAGTCAACCGAATTGGCGATCTCGCTGGCACGTCGGTTCGATACGTCGCTGCATGTACTGCATATCAGCACCGCCGAAGAACTGGCCCTGTTCGCCCCGGGCCCGCTGATGGCCAAGCGCATCACCGCTGAAACCTGCGTGCATTTCTTGCATTTCGCCCGGGCCGATTACGCGCGCTTGGGCAACTTGATCAAATGCAATCCGGCGATTAAAGAGGCCAGCGACCGTGCCGCCTTGCTCCGCGCCGTCGCTGACGACCTCATAGACGTGCTCGCCACCGACCATGCGCCGCATACCTGGGACGAGAAGCAGCAAAAATACGAAAAAGCACCGTCCGGACTGCCATTGGTGCAATTTTTCCTGGTCTGCGCGCTGCAGAAAGTGCGCGACGGACATTTCTCGCTGCCGCACCTAGTGCGCAAGATCTGCCACGCGCCGGCGCAGCGTTTCGACATCGCCGACCGCGGTTTCCTGCGCGAGGGCTATTTCGCCGACCTCGTGCTCGTCGAGCCCAACGGCGGCACCGAGGTGACGCGCGAATCGGTGATCAGCCGCTGCGGTTGGTCGCCGTTCGAGGGCGAGCGTTTCGACGCCCGCGTCGCGGCCACCTTCGTCAATGGCGAGCTGGCCTGGGATGGCAAGCAGCTAGTAGGCTCACCCTTTGGTCGCCGATTGGAGTTCGCACGATGAAACACGGCCTCGCTACCTTGCTGATACTTTCTTGCGCCGCTTGCGTGAGCACGCAATCGTCTGTCATCCGCGCAGAAACGCCGGTGCGTGAAGTCGATATTTCCGTGCCGGCCAGCATCAGCCAAGGCGGGCTCTTACTTGGGCGTGCACCGGCCAATAGCCGAGTTATGTACGACAACAAAGCCGTTCGTGTTGCGGCCGACGGCCGTTTCGTCGTCGGCGTGGCGCGTGAACAGGAAGGCGTGATCCATTTATCCATCACTCCGCCGGGCGGCTCGACGCGCCAACTCGATGTGCCGATCACCGATCGAAACTTTCCGCTGGAGGTGGTCAACGGCGTGCCTGAAGCCACCGTCAACCCGCCGCCAGCGATCGCCGCGCGTATTGAACGCGAGCAAGCGGAAGTGACCGCTGCACGTCTGCGCGACGATGATCGCACTGACTTCGACGTGAACTTCATTTGGCCGGTGACTGGCCGCATCAGCGGCCGGTACGGAAGTCAGCGCGTCTACAACGGCACGCCGAAATCGCCGCATTCGGGACTTGACGTTGCTGCGCCGAAAGGCACGGCGATCCAAGCACCCGCCGCGGGCATCATCACCTTCGTCAATCCCGACCTGTACCTTACCGGCGGCACCGTCGTAGTCGATCATGGACAAGGGGTGAGTTCAAACTTCCTCCACCTGAGCCGCATTGATGTGAGCGTCGGCGAGCGCGTTGAACAAGGCCAAGTGATTGGCCTAGTCGGCGCCACCGGCCGCGCCACCGGTCCGCACATGCACTGGGGCATGAATTGGTTTGGCGTCCGCATTGATCCGCAACTGCTGGTGGATGAGGCGGCGAACCCGCAGAAGGCACCTTGATGAGAAGACAAAAACGTCTATGAAAGTGCTTCAGGCCGTCACGATCGCCATTTTGATGGTTTTGTCAGGTACCGCTATCGCCTGTAGAGACCTGGATGGGCCTCTGACAGTACAAATAGTGGATTCCGAAACCGTAGTTTTTGGCCGAATCACTGGCACCCGCAGTGCGGGGATGGAGAAGATCGGAAGCGCAGAAGCGAACGCTCGATCCGCCTACTTAGACAGCAATGTCGGAGGGGCATCTGGATTGAGCGAAATTGAGATTAGGCTGTTCGTTACCAAGCCTTTGAAGAATGGTCGGCTGGGAATCCTAATTTTGAAGTTCGACCCATGCAACCGTCCTTACGGCAATGTAAGCCCCGGGGAACGGATGATTGCTTATCGTCTGCATGGTCGATGGCACGCCCTCATTGGGGATAAGGACATCGAGGAAGCAGCAACTGCGCTCCACCAAACGCTACCCGGTCTCCCGATGGATCCGCCGCAGAAGGAACCCTAACTTGGCCAAGCGTGCATCGCGAGAGCTGCGAAGGCTACGATCTTCTGCAGTTCCAACCGAACAAGATGGTCGCTTGCGCCGCTCCTACAGCGCATTCCTCAGACCACGCAGAGTTACGGACTGGGCGGCGACTTCATCAGCTTCAACACCATCGCGACGATGGCCAACGCGCCCAAGATCAGCACACCCCACAGCAGCCAAGTGCGCTTTTCTTCCGGGTTGTAGGCTTTCAAAGCCGCGTCACCGCCGGCCG
>JBBSAA010000225.1:0-4340 GCA_038252715.1 Lysobacterales bacterium
CCGCTTTCAACGACGACACCGCCCTGCAAGATTGCAACGCGCTGCGCGTAACGCCCAACCAAGGGCAGGTCGTGACTGATCAGCAGCACTGACAGGCCGCGCGTGCGCCGCAGGCGGTCCAGCACGTCCAGCATTTCGCGGGCCAGGCGCGGATCCAGCGCCGAGGTCGGCTCGTCGGCAATCAGCAAGGCCGGGTTGCCGGCCAGCGCCAAGGCCAAGCCCACGCGCTGGCGTTGGCCGCCCGAGAGCTGGTGCGGATAACGACGTAGGGATCGATCTGGATCGGGCAACTCGAGTTCGACGAAGAGTCGGCGCGCCTCGTCGCGCGCCGCGCGTCGATCTAAGCCGCGCAGCACGCGCAGGGATTCTTCGAGCTGCGCGCCCACACGTTGCAGCGGATGCAGGCTGGCCAGTGGGTCCTGCGGCGTCCATGCCAGCGCGCGTCCGCGCAGCGCATGGTGCGCGCGCGAACCCAGCGCGACGGCGATGCCATCAAACTCGAGTTCGCCGCGCGCGGCCATGTCCTCGGGCAGCAGTCCGATCAAGGCCAGCGCGGTCAAGCTCTTGCCGCTACCACTTTCACCGACGAGTCCAAAGCAGGCGCCCGCCGAGATCTCCAAATCCAGCGGCCCCACCAGGGGCGCCGTCCGACCCAGCAGCTGTATTTCGAGACGAGAGATCCGAAGACGCGCGCTCATGCAAACGCTCTTTGCGTGCAAGCCAACGCGTATCCCGCCGAGATCTCCAAATCTAGCGGCCCCACCAGGGGCGCCGTCCGACCCAGCAGCTGTATTTCGAGACGAGAGATCCGAAGACGCGCGCTCATGCAAACGCTCTTTGCAGCTTAGCCAACACTTGCGAAGAAACTCGCGGCGCCACGCTCATGCCGCTGCCGCTCGCGGCATCCGCCGCACATCGAGCCAGTCGCGCAATTCATCGCCCAGCAGTTGGAAGCCGGCCAAGGTTGCAATCAGGAAAGCGGCCGGAAACAGCAGGGTCCACGGCGCGCTGTCGAGCTCCTGGCTGCCCTCGTACAGCAAGGCGCCCCAACTTGCCGACGGCTCATCGACCGACAGCCCTAGAAAGCCGAGGAAACTTTCCACCAAGATCGCCTGCGGCAAGATCAACCCCAGGTACACCAAGGCCAGCGGCAGTAAATTGGGCAGCAGGTGCCAGCGCAGGACTTGCCCGAAACTCGCACCGGCCGCGCGCGCGGCCAAGACAAACGGCGTGTCGCGCAATCGCGCCGCCTCGGCGCGCATCACCCGCGCCAGGTCGATCCACACATAGCCACCGATGGCCGCGAGCAGCAGGGGCAGTGAGCGCCCGAACAGGCTTAGCAGCAGGATCACGATCAGCAGGAAGGGCAGCGCCGACAGCACGTCGAGCACGCGCACCATGCCGCGCTCCGTCCAGCCGCCGGCATAGCCGGCCATGGCGCCGTAGCCGAGGCCGAGCACCAGGGCGATGACGCTGGCGACGGCGCCAATAGTCAGCGACAAGCGGCCGCCAGCGAGCGTGCGCGCGAGCACATCGCGGCCAATGGCATCGGTACCGAACCAGTGGCCGGTCGCGAATGAGGGCGCACTCGACAACCAGTTCCAGTCCGGTCGGTGCGGATCGGGCAAGCCCAGTGCCGGCGCCAGCCAGCAGGCCAAGACCAACACCGTCAGCGCGGTCAGGCAGACGCGGGCGAGGACGGGTAGCGGACGGGACATCGACATGGCCTCATCGTATCCGGCGGTACAATGGGCGCAAAGGAGTATCTGTCATGGCCTTCCCGTATACCCGCCCGCGCCGGCTGCGCCGCGATGAGTTCTCGCGCCGCTTGGTGCGCGAGACCGTGCTGACCGCCAACGACCTGATCCTGCCGGTGTTCGTGCACGAACTCGCCGGTCGCGCACCGGTGGCGTCGATGCCCGGTGTAGACCGGCTATCGATTGACGAGCTGCTGCGCGTGGCCGAGCAAGCCGTGGCGCTGAAGATTCCGGCACTGACGCTGTTTCCGGTCACCGCGCCCGAGGCGAAGTCGCTGGACGCGGCCGAGGCCTGGAACCCCGACGGCCTCGCGCAGCGGGCGATTCGCGCGCTGAAGAAGAACTTTCCTGAGCTCGGCGTGATCACCGACGTCGCGCTGGATCCGTACACCACCCATGGCCAGGACGGTTTGGTCGATGCCAGCGGTTACGTCAGCAATGACGACACCGTCGACGCGCTGGTGGCACAGGCGCTGTCGCATGCCGACGCCGGTGCCGACGTCGTCGCGCCCAGCGACATGATGGATGGCCGTATCGGCGCCATTCGCGAATCGTTGGAAGAGGCTGGCCACGTCAACACGCGCATCCTGGCGTATTCGGCCAAGTACGCCTCAAGCTTCTACGGCCCGTTTCGCGACGCGGTGGGATCGTCGGGCAACCTAGGCGGCGGCAACAAGTACACCTACCAGATGGACCCGGCCAATTCCGATGAGGCCCTGCGCGAGGTCGGACTGGACCTCGAGGAAGGCGCCGACATGGTCATGATCAAACCCGGCCTGCCCTACCTCGACATCGTGCGGCGGGTAAAAGATCACTTCGGTGCGCCTACCTTTGTTTACCAAGTCAGCGGCGAATACGCGATGCTCAAGGCCGCTGCGCTCAACGGCTGGCTGGATGAACGCGCCTGTGCGCTGGAAGCCTTGACCTCAATCAAGCGCGCCGGCGCCGATGGCGTGCTGACGTATTTTGCGCTGGACGCGGCCCGCTGGCTTCGCGAAGCCGAGTAGGCTGCCGGGGCGTGCCCGGTGAGCGTCGGTAACAGGGGCGCCGGGGGAGAGAATTTGCCGCATTTGGTGTATTGATAGCGCGACCCCCGCCTGCTCATCCCCCCAATGGAGACGTCATCCCATGAGCCCCAGCTACGCCGTCTTTGGCCATCCCGTCGCGCACTCGCTGTCGCCCCGAATCCACGCGACCTTTGCCAAGCAAGTAGGCATCTCGCTCGACTACATCGCCATTGATGTGGCGATGGACGAATTCCACTCGGCCCTCGAGGCGTTTGCGGCCGGCGGCGGACGTGGCGCCAATATCACCCTGCCGCACAAGCAGATGGCCCTGGTGTTGTGCGACCAGCTCAGCGAGCGCGCGCAGCGCGCCGGTGCCGTCAATACCTTGATCCGCACCGACAATGGTTGGGATGGCGACAACACCGATGGTGCGGGTCTGGTGCGCGACCTCACCGAACGGCACAGCCTTGACCTACGCGGTCGCCGCACCCTCCTGCTAGGCGCCGGTGGTGCCGCGCACGGCGTCGCGCCGTGCCTGATTGATGCCGGCATCGGCGAGTTGTTCATCGTCAACCGCACGCCCGATAAGGCCGACGCGCTCAGCGACGCGCTGGGCCAGCCTGGCCGCGTCCATTCGCGTTACTGGTCCGATCTGGGCAACCAAGGGGCGTTCGATCTGATCATCAATGCCACCTCGATGGGTCGCGACACCGCGGCGATGCCGCTGCCGTATTCACTGGCAGCGCCGCGCTGTCTCGCCGTCGACCTCAGCTACGGAGAAGCCGCCATTCCGTTCCAGGCGTGGGCACGCAGCGCCGGCTGTTTGGATGTCATCGATGGCTTGGGCATGTTGGTCGAACAAGCGGCGGAAAGCTTCGAGCGCTGGCACGGCGTACGCCCCGACACCGGCCCGATCTACGCGACGCTACTGAGCGAATCAGACGCGCTGGCAACGGCCGACTGACGCCTGCGCGCGTGTCATCTTCGCCGCCTAGCCACTTTCCCGCGACCGTGCATCACGTTGCTGATCGCGGGCAGTGGCTTGCGCAAATGAAATCCGGCCGGTACGCGCCGTCGGGTTGGGAGACGGAGGGATTTATCCACTGCGCGACGCGCGCGCAATTGTCAGGCGTGGTGGCGCGGCACCTGCGTGACAGGACCGACTTAGTGCTGTTGATGCTCAATGCTGCTTGCTTGGGAAACGCGCTGCGGTATGACTGGAGCGAGGCCAGCGGTGACTGGTACCCACATGTGACTGCTGCAATTCCTATCGCGGCCGTGACCGCCGTCCACCCCTTCGACCCTACCTGCGGAGAGTTTCCAGAATGAAACCAATTTTGCTTGCTGCTTTGCTGTCCTTATCCGCGGCCGTGCCCGCGCTGGCGCAGGCCACCGACGACTGCCCGAACTTGCCTGCTGACGCCGGCCTGACGTGGAAGCAAAGCAATGGGCCAGACTTCGTCGTCTGCCGTGCGATGCGTGGCGAGGTGCAGGTGTTTGGCATGTATTTCGGCAACAACCCGAGCTATCGCCATCCGGAAAAAGACAAAGCTGAAACCAGCACGGTGCTCGGGCG
>JBBSAA010000226.1:0-4332 GCA_038252715.1 Lysobacterales bacterium
GGCCTCATCGCCACCTCGAAAACCGCCTGACGCGACCCCGGCGTGGGCGGGATGTCCTTGGCGGCCGCGTGCCGCCTTTTTTTTGCACCATGCTGGCAAACTGCAAGCGTGGGGCCTGCTTAATCGCATTAAGCAAAGTTCGATGAATGCATCGAATGCCGCCGCTAGGCCTAGTTCGACTTGAACGATCCAAGGAATTCCAATGCGTTCGCACTTGTTGATCTGCCTCGGACTATGCGCGGCGTCTTTCACCGCCACCGCGGCAACGCTGCCACTCCAGCGCGAATTCCGCGACTGGGTGCTGACCTGCGACAACCTACGCACTTGCATTGCCGAAGGCGCGGACGCCGGCAACCCGACCTTGGTGGTCAGAATTTCGCGCGCGGGTGGCCCGGAGGGTGTGGTTCGCTTGCGAGTCGATGGCGCCGACATTGCGACGGCGCTTTCCACATTGCGTGTCGACGGTCGCACACTGACGATTAACCCGCTCCGTTGGAAGTCAGACGACGATGAAGCTCTGCGCGCTTGGATCAGCACTGACCCAGACACGGTCCGTGGCTTCATCGCGGACGTCGGCGAGGGCACGCGCCTTGGCTTGGGCGAGGGCGGCAGTTCGCTGGACGGCTTTGCTGCGGCAATACTCGCGATGGACGCGGCCCAAGCCCGGACGGGTACTGTGACGGCTTGGCGCAATCCGGGCGTGAAACCCGCAGACGCGGTGCCGGCACCCGAACCGCCGCCGTTGCGGCAAGCGACGCCCTTCCTCGGACCAGGTCCGACGCCAGCGCAAACGCGTGCATTGATCGCCGCCGCCACGACTCTAGCCAATGAAGAACAGTCCGACTGCGACGTGACCTACCAAGACGAGCCCGCCAACCAAGTAGCGCGCCTCACTACGACCGATGCCTTGGTCTTGCTCGAATGCGGCCGCGGCGCCTACCAGTCCGGTTTCCGCGCTTACCGCGGCCCGATCGAAGCGCCGGGCCAGTTGCGGCAGATCAGCCTGCCGTCTGCGCCCGGACGTCCCGACGTGTCTTGGCTGATGGACGCCGACTACGACGCGCCCACCGGCAAGCTGAGCCATTTCGCAAAAAGTCGCGAGCTGGCCGATTGCGGCGAGTCGGCCAGCTGGCTGTTCGACGGCAGCGCGTTCGTGCTTGAATCACTGGCCATCGAACCTCGCTGCCAAGGCGTGCTGCTTGATTTTCCGGCGCTGTGGCGCAATGAATAAGCCTTGCGCGCTTGCCGCCACCCCACTCGGAACCCCGCCCCATGCCTGAAAATTCCTACGTCTTCGACGCCAACGTCGCCGGCTTTGAAGCCGATGTGCTGATTGCTTCTAAACAGACGCCAATCTTGGTTGATTTTTGGGCGCCGTGGTGCGGGCCGTGCAAAACACTCGGACCGATGCTGGAAAAACTCGCGGCCGAATTCAATGGCGGCTTTATGTTGGCCAAAGTGGACGTGGACCAAGAACAGCAGCTCGCTGGCTATTTCCAGATCAAGTCGGTGCCGACGGTGATGCTGGTCAAGGACGGGCAGATTGTTGACGGATTCCCGGGCGCCTTGCCGGAAGGCCAATTGCGTGAATTCCTCGCCCATCACGGCGTCACGCCGCGTGACGCGATTGCTGAGCCGGACACCATTGAAGCCGAGCCGGAGCCAATCGATCCCCACGCCGAGGTGGTGCGTCTGCGGGCAGCGATTGCCGCTGAGCCGGACAAGGACGAGCTCCGGCTTGACCTAGTGCTGGCACTGCTGCAAACCGGCGGCGTAGCAGAGGCCGAAACCCTGCTTGACGGTTTGCCGGCCAATCTTGCTACCGACGACCGCGCAGTAAAAGCGCGTGCGCGCCTTGGGTTCGCCGCGGTACTGGCAGACGCACCGCCGCGCGAGCCGCTATTGGCCGCGATTGCCAGCAACCCCGATGACCTGCGCGCGCGCCACCTACTTGGAGTCCGCCAAATCGTTGAAGGCGAAACTGAAGCGGGCCTGCAGCAGTTTCTGGAAATGCTCAGCCGCAACCGCGCCTATGAAGACGGCCTGCCCCGCAAGGCATTGATTGACGCGTTCCGCATCATCGACGACGCCGACTTGGTGAGCGTTTACCGTCGCAAGATGTCCTCGCTGTTGTTCTAATTCCGCGCCGGGTGCGTGCAACCGAATCGGCCCGAATCAAGTCAGCCAGAAAATCAGCAAGAACTGCAGCGTGCGATATAAATAGAGGCTACCGAAGATCATCACCAGCAGGGTCAGCACCGCGCCGGGAATTGCCCGCCACCAACCAACGTCATAAACCCGGCGAATGGCTCGGCTGAAATACACGCCCAGCAGCGCGAGGCTTGCAAACGTGGTCCACACGGGCATAGCCGCCATGCCTAGGCGAGACGCGACCCAGCCGCCCGGCAACACCACGAGCTCGATGAAAAAAAGCACGAAGGCGAACAGGTGCAGCGCCACCACGAAATGTTCGGCGAAGTAGCGCCGCGAAGAGAAAAACAGCAGCTGCAGCACCAACGCCAACATCGGCGCATGCACGAAAATCAACAGTTTGCTGATATCGGCCGAGCGGGCGTTGTAGGTGCGGGCGTAATCGCGTGCGGTGTAGCGGCCGCCGGTATCGCGCTGGCGGGCAAGGGCATCGCGCTCGGCAATTCTCGCCGCAACCCAAGGCCCGGTCCACCGACTGTGGAACTGCCCATCGCTATTGCGCAGCTGCGCCTGTTGCTCTGGCGTGTAACGTTCAAGATGATCGGTGGACGCCACCGCAAGCGTCCCTGGCACTTGGCGATTAAACGGCAACTCGAAGTCACTGAGCCCGGGCGCGAAGAAGTACAACACGTTGGCCAACACGAATAAGGACACCGGCGCCATCCAATGTACGCGCCGCCCGACGATGTATTCGTGCGAAAGCTTGCCTGGCTTAAAGATCAACGCGCGCAGGCTGCGCCAGAATCGGCTGTCGAAGTCGGTGGCCGACTCGAAGAATTCACGCAGCAGGTGGACAATTCGACGGTCAGATTCCACGAAACGGCGCTGCCCGCAGGCCGGACAAAATGCGAGATCCAGATTTTCGCCACAATTGGCGCAGGGTTCGCGCATTGCTTGCCTTCCCAAACTGAGCCTCCGAGCATAGCCCGAGAACCCATGAAAGCCAGGCGATTGCGCCGCCTGTTCAATATCTACCCGCCGTTCCTGTTCGCCGGCATTCGCGTGCCCTGGGTGTCGGACGACTTCCGCCATGTTCGCGTCGAGCTGCGCGCGCACTGGTACAACCGCAACTACGTTGGCACCCACTTCGGCGGCTCACTGTTTTCGATGACCGACCCGTTTTGGATGATCATGCTGCTGCGCAACATCGGTCCGGGTTACGTGGCCTGGGACAAAGCGGCCGAGATTGACTTCATAAGCCCGGGCCGGGGCACGGTTGTCGCCGAGTTCGTCCTAGAGCCGGTCGTGGTCGCGCAGATCCAGGCCCAGGCCGCCAGCGGCGAAAAAGTGCTGCACTGGTTTGAGGTAGAAGTGCGCAATTCCGCCAATGAGCCCGTTGCCCGGGTCCGGAAGCAGGTCTACGTTCGGCGCAAGCGGGACCCCAGCGCCCGCTGAGACCCGCCAAGCGGGGAAAATCCGTGATCCAGTTCGCAATTTCATGTTCTTGTTCCCGCCCGGTGCCCGCTGGCTTATGCTCACTGGCCCGGTCCCGGCATTTGCGGTCTCCATGCAAACGGAAGAACTGTCCCCTGAAGAGCTGTCGGCCCTGCTGACCAGCTATATGCCCGACATCCCTGGCCATCGGGTGATGCGGCGTATTGGCAAGGGCGGCATGTCCTATGTTTATCTCGGCGTGCAGGAATCGCTGGACCGCCAGGTGGCGGTAAAAGTGATGTCGCCGGACGCGTTGACCGACGAAAAAAGCAAGCAGCGCTTCGAACAGGAAGCGCGCACGATCGCCAAGCTCGAGCACCCCTGCATCGTCGGCATCCACGAGGTCGGGCGGACGCCGCAGGGTTTGCTTTATTACGTGCTGCCGTATTTGGCGAAAGGCCATCTGGGCCAGCGCGATTTCACCAATGACGAAGCGCGCATCACCGAAGTGTTGCGCTCCTTGCTTTCGGCGCTGGAGTACGCGCATGCGCGCGGCATCGTGCATCGCGACGTCAAGGCTGAGAACGTGTTGTTCGACAACGCCGATCGCCCGCTGCTCACCGATTTTGGCATCGCCTTGTCCAAGCGCGACAACTCGCGCATCACTTCTGCTGGCCTCGCGGTCGGCAGCGGCGGCTACATGGCGCCGGAACAGGCGCGCGGCGAAGCGGTTGACGGCCGCGCCGA
>JBBSAA010000227.1:0-4275 GCA_038252715.1 Lysobacterales bacterium
AACGCCACCGTGTCGGACTTCACGTGAACGCGCGCGTATGTCCGCCTCGCCTTCACCAGCGGCATGGAGTTGGCCGTGTCCTGGATGCCCTGTGTTACCTCGATCGCGGTGACGCGGATCGGCGACGCTGCCGGTGGCGGGCCCGGCGGGATGGCCGGTCCGGGGGCGATCTCGATGCCGTACGGAGCAATGCCGACTGTCACTTGAGTGACCGGCTCGTAGCAACGCGTGTCGAGCACCTGAACGAAGTCAGGAAAGAACCCGACGTACACGCGTTCGCCCGTAGGTCCGACCGCGATGCCAGCGGGATTGTCTGGCACCCGGACGGTGCGCACCACCGTGTTGCCGGCAGTCTCGATCACCGACACCGATGCTGCGCCGTTGTTGCTCACGTAAAGGAGCGTACCGGCCGGGTCGAGCGCGATGCGGAAGGGCGACACGCCCACGGACACGGTCGCGATCACGATATTGCTCGTCGCGTCGATCACCGTGATGGAGTTCACGAAGTTGTTCACTACGTAAACGCGCGTGCCGTCCGGGCTGACTACAGGCGCGCGGGCGCCCGCGCCCGCGGGAATGGTAGCAAGCACGCTGAACGTCGCGACGTCGAGCACGGTGACCGTGCCGGCTGACGCAGCGACGTACATCCGCGTGCCGGCGCGGTTCAGCGCAAACGTGTCGCCCGGTACCGGCCGGGTCTGGGTCACAGTGTTGGTTGCCGCGTCGATTGTCGCGATGGCGTGGCTTGAATATCCGATCAGCGCGAAGACAAGCGTGCCGTCCGGATTGACCGCGACATCGTTGGCCGGGAGCGCAAGCGGAACGGAGGCAACCACAGTGTTGCTTGCCGTATTGATGACCGAGATCGCAGCGGTTTTCACGTTTGCCACGTAGACGCGCGTGCCTGCCGGATTGATCGCCGCGTCGATGGGGGAATCGCCCACCGGGATGGTCGCGACCATCGCGTTGTTCGCGAGGTCGAGCACCGACACGCTGTCGGAGCCTATGTTCGCCACGTATGCGAATGGCGCGGCATACACGCGCGCTACGCTTGCCGCGAGCAGCACTGCGAGGGATGCGAGTTTCGTTGAAGTGCGCCCGAAACGGCGGCAGGATGAATGCGGTGCCATCATGGTGATCCCCGGTGCTAAAGCGCCAATGTGCCCATTCCCGTCAATGAATCCGCCATTGGCGAGTTCAGCCTGCGACCCATTCGGGATTTTTCCGAACAGACGACACCCGGACCTTTGCCACATGTGCGGAACCAGATACCGGTCCTCCTTGATAAACACGACGCGACGAAAAAAGCGGACGTGGTTGGATTCCGGCAATAGAAAGCACCGATCGTCCGCCGGCACACCAATGTCGAGGACCAAGCCGCCGCCACTGGTCGGCGAACGAGGGCGATCGAGGGCGAACGAGGACAGCGAACGAGTACCGGCACGAATCCGACCTGGTGACCGCTGTCTTGGCGACCGCGATAGACGGTCGCGACATGCCCTACAAAACCGAGGCGGCGCGGCGGCGCCCGGATGCCGCCGGGGTTCGTAGGGTGGGTCGTCCCGACCCACCGTACTTCGGCTCGCATTCTGCAGCCAACGACGAAGACAACCATCATTCTGGGTACGTTGCAGTGCCTGTCCCGGTGTGGTCTGTTGCCCAGTGATCGGTGGGAAACGAACAGCACTGGTGATCTTGGTGCCCGACGTTCGAAGCCAGCAAAGGTCAGCTCTTGCGCAGAACGCGCCGCAGCTGTCGAACAGCGTCGGACGCAGCATCCATCACGTCTCGCGACAGCGCTTCACTACCTGAGCCAGTTAGCCCTCCTGGCGAAAACATCACGCCCAGCGCAGCGTGGCACGCGTCCGCTGCGCCCCGCAAAGCCGAAATCCCACGCCCGGAACCCCGATCCGCGCCCAAGCAGCACCCAGGCCGGACCTTGTGCGACCGCCGCCTACCCGGCAGACTGCCCGGAAAGGGCGTTTGAAGTTGTTATACGCTATCGCTACCATCGGCAGCTAACGAGGCAGGGACGGCATGAAATCTCAACGAATTGGACCCAAAGCAGGGCTGTACAGGTTGGTTTGCGCGCTGCTAGTGACTTTTGCCTGCACGCCCGCCTTCGCCCAGCTGGCCGAACGCATTTATAGGGACGGCTTCGAAGTCGTGATCCCTCGCCTCAACGACACCGGCCAAGATTGGTGCGCCAGCGCCACTGTTCGCAATTTAACCTGTCCGCAATCCGGCTTCCCACGCCAAGACGGCGACTTTGGCCGCGATGCCTTAGCCCGCGCGGGCCAGCTGATCAAAATCGGCGGCGGCGACGCGGGTTTTGACTTTACCAAGATCAGCAACAGCGGTCAGCCTTTGCCGGCAACTGCCCAATTGGGTACCGGCGCAAATAATTGGGGTTGTACGCGCGACAATCTCACCGGCTTGCTGTGGGAAGTGAAGTTCCCCGATGCAGCCAGCCTGCGGCACCGAAACCACACCTACACCTGGTACAGCACCGATGGCAGCATCAATGGCGGCAATCCGGGTAACGTCGGTATCGCCGGCAGCTGTAGCAGCACGTTAAGCCTGTGCAATACCCAAGCGTTCGTTGCGGCGGTCAATGCCCAGGGCTTGTGTGGCTTCGACGATTGGCGCATGCCCGATCAGGGCCAGCTGTTTGGCATCGTTAGCCAGGGGCGAACCAATCCGGCAATTGACCCTTTCTATTTCCCGAACACGTTAACCTCTTTTTATTGGACTGGGCGCACTCAAGCCGGCGACGCGTCCAATGCCTGGGGCGTCACCTTCGACAACGGCTTCCTCCCCGGCGGCGCCAAGTCCGTCACCTTCCACGTTCGTTTGGTGCGAGGCGGAGAGTGACTCGGATTTTGAACTTTTGAGCATGGCCCGGCACACGCAATTACCGCTGGGGCGCGATGCCTTTGAGCTGTCGGTGCAGATCGAGCGCGCCGTGCAGCGCTTTTCGCGTTACCAAGAATACGCCCTGCGTGCGGATTTGCGCAGCAGCACGCGCCTGCTTTTTCGCGCCGTCACGCTGGCGGCGCGCAAAGATGCGATTGCGCTGCACGCCGGGCGTGAGGTGATTTTAGTGGCCGAACTCATCGATGCGACCAGCGCGCTGCCCGCGTTATCACCCAAATCTATCGCCCACCCCTGGAGGTACCCGCATGTTCCGCATCGCCTTAGTGCTTACCGCCACGCTCCTTTTTGCAGCCTCAGCTTACGCCCAGCAGGCGTGCCCCAGCGGCAACCCGCGCAACGCGCCCGACAGCCGTTACAGCGTGCAGGCCGACGGCACCGTGCGCGACTTGCAAACCAGTTTGATTTGGCAGCGCTGCAGCCAGGGGCAAGCAGGCAGCAGCTGCAGCGGCACCGGCAGCACACATACCTGGGCGCAGGCGCTGCTGCTGGCCAGTAACAGCAGCTTTGCCGGCCAAAGCGACTGGCGCCTGCCCAGCAGCAAAGAGCTGCAAACGTTGCCGGAATACGGCTGTAACAATCCCAGCATCAATCTCAACGTGTTTCTAAACACCCCGAGCAATTGGTTTTGGTCCTCGACGACTTCCGCCGGCGGCACGTCCGTTGCCTGGTGCCTCAACTTCGGCAGCGGCATCCTCGGCAGCAGCGCCAAGGTCGACAATTTCCGCGTTCGTTTGGTGCGAGGCGGACAGTGATTGGATTTTGGAGTTTTGGCGCAGACCAGGACAGCCGCAGACCAGGACAGCCATCATTCGCTCGGGTGGGACGCCACCACTGGGCCGCTTGGCGTCGAGGTGCTGTCGGTCGTGGAGGCGATGCTGCGGTTGGGCGGTTGGCCGGCGAATGATGGCTGTCCCGAACTGCCGCTCGCGAGCAATCGAGGGCGGCCACGAATCGTGCGCGAATCGTGCGCCGCAGAATCGCGGGAATCGTGCCTGTCCCGGATTTCCTTCCCGGATTTCCTGTCCCGGATTTCCGCCGGAATCGTGCCTGTCCCGGATTGCCTCATGTCCCGGATTGCCTCATCTGGTTGCACTCGAAGGTCGCGCACGCCTCGGATCGGAACTGGATGTGCGCAGCATTCTGTCGCTCTAGCGCGCTACTGCAGCTAGCCAGTGGCGGTGGGAAGCGCTCGCTGATTTCCCGCTAGGGTGTGTCGCTGCGACCCATGTCGACCACGATGCTCAACCGATCCGATGCGATCAACGACGGGTCCGGGTCGGCAAGAACCAGCATGCAGAACCCGCCGGCATCGCGGGCACTCACCGGCTTTCCCTGCGC
>JBBSAA010000228.1:0-4274 GCA_038252715.1 Lysobacterales bacterium
ATCGAGGAAGGCGGCACCTCCGACGCTGCCGGCACGGAATCGGCCGGTTTCGAGGGCATGGAGCACGCGCCCACCAGGATCGTGGCGAAAACACAGGCAAGTAGAAATGGGGCTCGCGCCATGATCTTTCCTGAATCGGGGTCTGGCAGCCAGTGTCAGGCGAGGCGCCGGTGGTGTCCAGCGCGAAAAGGTTACTCTTTCCCACTTCGACTACCGTAAGAGCTCGCCCATGCCACGCGCCAACTTCCGCCTTCCTTTGCTGATGGTGCTGGCCATCCTCATGCTGACCGGCTGCCCCCAAGCCGAAGCCCCGACCGGAGGCACCATCATGCAGTTCAAAACCATCGACGACACGGTTGGCACAGGCACCACGGCAACGGCCGGCACCGACGTGACCGTGCACTACACCGGCTGGTTATACGATGAAAAAGCGCAGCAGCAGCACGGCCTCAAATTCGACAGCTCGCGTGATCGCAACGAACCCTTCACATTTTTCCTCGGTGGTCGGCAAGTAATCCGTGGCTGGGACGAAGGCGTCGAGGGCATGCGTGTCGGGGGCAAACGGGTCCTGCTGCTGCCGCCGGACTATGCGTACGGAAGCAAGGGCGCTGGCGGCGTGATCCCCCCAGGCGCCTCGCTGGTGTTCGATGTCGAGCTGCTGGGCGTCAAAGCGCGCTAATTGCCGCCCGGGTTGTTCGAGCCCAGAGCCTAGCGCGAGCTTACTGCCCGCCGGTCAGCATGTTGAACATCACTGCATGTTTGCGCTTCATCAAGCCGGCGGTCGTATCGTGCTGACGGCTTTCCGTGCGCAGGCGCTGCATGAAGGCCAGGTACTGCTGATTGAATGCGACTTTGGCCGACGCCGATGCTGGCCCCTGCCCTTGCAGTGATGCCTGCCCGCGCTGCGCGATCTGGTCGGCGCTGACGGCGATGTCCAGCAGCCAGCGGTCGTACATTCCGACGCGCCGCCCTTCATCAACGCCAATTGCGCCCGTGCCGGTGATACTTGCCGCACGGCGCATCGCTTCGCGGTAGCGCCTAAGCTCTTGGACGCGCTGTGACGTGCACTGCGACAGTCCCTGTGCGCCGCACTGGGCCTCAGTCGGGGCCGGGTCGGCAGGCGGCGGTTTACTGCTGCCGCTCTGCGCCAGTGCCGGCGCGGAAAGACCCAGTAGGCACGCCAATATCACCCAACGACAGCTGCTCGACATCTTTGCTCCAATTTCGCGCCATCGAATGACGGCTGTGACCAGCATACGACCATCCGCGGGCGAAACGGTTAAACGCAACGAGACCTGTCACCCGGCCGAAAAAGCGCAGGGCCGTCCGGGCGTGGCACGCAGGCAGGGTTTCCGCGTAGTCTTTGCCATCGGGTTTCCCGAGCCACTGCACAGAGGAGCACCGCATGAGCATCCTGAATTTCATCAAGGGCCAGCTGCTGGAAATCATCGAGTGGACCGATGATTCACGCGACACCCTGTCCTATCGCTATCCGGACGAAGACAAGGAAATCAAGAACGGTGCCCAACTCATCGTGCGCGAGTCGCAACAGGTGCAGTTTGTCGCCGCCGGCAAGTACGCCGATCAGTTCGGGCCGGGCAAACACACCCTAGCCACGGAAAACATTCCGATTCTATCGACGATCTTGGGCTGGAAATACGGTTTCAACTCGCCGTTTAAATGCGACGTCTATTACGTCAATACGCGCCTGTTTACTGGCAACAAATGGGGCACGTCCAACCCGGTGATGATGCGCGACGCCGACTTCGGCGTAGTGCGCCTGCGCGCGTACGGAACTTACGATTTCCGCGTCGTTGACGTGCCGACCTTCCTGCGTGAGGTTGCCGGCACCGACCAGAATTTCCGCCTCGACGAATTTGCCGACACGATGCGTTCGCGCATCGTCAGCGTATTTACCGATGCCTTGGCGACCGCCAAGGTGCCGGCGCTGGATGTAGCGAGCCGCTATACCGAGATGGGCGATGCGCTGCTGCCGATCATCAACCCGGCGGTAGTTGCCAAATACGGTATTGAGATCACCAGCTTCTTGCTGGAGAACGTGTCGGTACCGCCAGAAGTTGAACAGGCCATCGACAAACGCTCCAGCATGAGCGCAGTCGGCAACCTCAACGACTATGTGAAATACCAAATGGGCCAGGCCATGGGCGCAGGCGGCGATGCCGGCTCCGCAGCCACAATGCCGGCGCAGATGGCGGTTGGCTTTGCGATGGCGCAGGAAATGGCCAAAGGCATGAATTCGCAGGGCGCTGCAGCGGCTGCGACGCCGCCACCGCTACCGGGTGCCGGGCCGACGCTTGATGTGCTGACGCCCGAACAGGCCGCTCAGCTGCTGGGCGTATCCGTCGAAGACGTGATGGCCTCGATTGCCGCCGGTGAATTGAAGGCGCGCAAGATTGGCAGTGCCACGCGCATCGCCAAATCGGCGCTGGACGAATTCCTGCGCGGCGGATGAGCCAGCCACCGCCGATTCCCGTCGCGCACCCGGCCACGGTAGGAAAGCATCCTTGCCCTGAATGCGGTGGCGACCTGCAGTGGAACGCCGCCAAGCAGGCCTTGGCCTGCCCATACTGTGGAACGCAAGTTCCCTGGACGTCGGCGCAAGCCGCTGATCCGGGAACGGCAATCATCGAAATCGATTTGCTGACGGCGCTGCAAAATCCAGAAGCCGGTCGCGGCTGGGGCGATGAACGGCGCGAGGTGGTGTGCCAGAGCTGCCGCGCCATCTCGGTCTTCGTGGATGGAAAAGTCGCGGCGCGCTGCGATTTTTGCGGCTCACCGTCGATCATTGCCCACGAAGCGCAGCGCGATGCGATCACCCCACAGAGCCTACTGCCGTTCAAGATCAGCGACGGCCAAGTCCGCGACATCATCCGTACGTGGTATGGCTCGCGCTGGTTTGCGCCAAACCGGCTCAAGTCGGCCGCACTCACCGACACCCTGCATGGGGTTTACTTGCCGTATTGGACGTTTGATTCGCACGTGTCGGCGCGATGGACCGCCGAGGCCGGGCACTACTATTACGAAACAGAAAGTTATCGGGACTCCCAAGGCCGCGCGCAGACACGGCAAGTGCGGCGCACGCGTTGGGAGCCGGCGAGTGGGTCCTTGGCACATTTTTTCGACGACGAGCTGGTGGCCGGTACCGCCGGCGTCCATCCGCAATTGCTAACCCAAGTCGAGCCCTTCCCCACCGTCACCGACCTCAAGCCGTATTCGCCGGAATTCGTGCGCGGCTGGACGGTAGAGCGCTATCAAGTGGACCTGAGCAAAGCCTCGGACACCAACATGACGAGCATGGTCACGCAGGTCGAGCAGCTGTGCGGCGCGCAGGTACCGGGCGACACCTTTCGCAGCCTGCAGGTGCAGGCCGATTACCAAGGCCGCACGTTCAAGCACATCTTGGTGCCGGTCTGGCTGGTCAGCTACACCTACGGCGCGAAATCTTTCCAGGTCCTCGCCAACGGCTACACCGGCGCCATCGCCGGCGAGCGGCCCTATAGCTGGATGAAGATATTCTTCGCCGGGCTGGGCATTATTTTCGCGATCATCATTTTCTTTGCGGTGTTCGGCGGTAATTCGGGCTGAAGCAGCACGCCTTCCGGGTTATTGGCGCGACTGACCGCGCTCAATCGCGATGAGTTTTCCTACCGCGACCGCTTCCGTATCAGTCCCGCGCCGAACGTCGGCAAACAAGGGCAAGGCAAGCACGTCGGGGGCGATGCCGCCATCGCTTCCTGCTGTATCCGGCATCCAAGCGGTTAACGGAATATCAATTGCAATGCGGGAGTTGGGTAAGGTCACCCAAGCGAGTTGACCACCGTTCATTCCGCGCTGGTTGCCGCCCGTGGTTTGCCCGACGAGGATTGCCGCGCCGCTGCCGCGTAGGTTCCTCGCCAACGTATGGCCGGCCGAACTCATCTTCGGCCCGACGAGTGCCCACGTCTTGCCAACAAACCGCCGTGATGCCGGCACAAGCTCGCGAAGTCCGCCGGGCTGATCGTTCATGCGGTAATTTCGCCCGTTGGTCTTGGAGACTTTTCCGGTTCGATCAAAAAATCCAAAATCCCACGTCTCAAGGTATCGCGCTAAATCATAGGGCACACGTTCATAGGCGCTTTCGCCCCGGCTATCGGCGATCGAGTAGGGCTTGCTCAACAAGTGCGATAACAAGGTGTCAGCGATGGCGCTATCGCCGCCCTCATTGTCACGCAGGTCAACGACCAAGTACGGAATACGTTCGCGCTGGAGGCGGC
>JBBSAA010000229.1:0-4271 GCA_038252715.1 Lysobacterales bacterium
GCTTCGGGGCGGGGGCATTTTCGACGAAAAAGTCGAGCAGCAGCTGTACGCCGAAATTGTTCACGGCCGAGCCGAAAAACACCGGCGTTTGCTGGCCGGAAAGATAACGCGCCATGTCGAACGGGTGCGACGCGCCCTCAACGAGTTCGAGCTCTTCACGCAGCTCCGCCAGCATGTCGGCGCCAATGCGTGCCGCCAACTTCGGATCATCCAGCGAGGCGAAAATGGTCGAATCCTGTCGGGTGAAATTGCGACCGCTTTCAAATAAGTGAACCTCACCGGTCAACAGGTGCACCACGCCCTTCAAGCGCGAACCCATGCCGATCGGCCACAGGATGGGCGCGCACTGGATGCCGAGCACGGATTCGACTTCGTCGAGCAGCTCAATCGGCGAGCGCCCCTCGCGGTCGAGCTTGTTGATGAAGGTCATGATCGGCGTGTCGCGCAGGCGGCACACTTCCATCAGCTTGATCGTGCGTTCTTCCACGCCTTTTGCGCAGTCGATCACCATCAGCGCCGAGTCCACCGCGGTCAGCACGCGGTAGGTGTCTTCAGAAAAGTCGGCGTGGCCTGGTGTGTCGAGCAGGTTGATGATGCGACCCTCGTACGGGAACTGCATCACCGACGAGGTCACTGAAATGCCGCGCTCTTTTTCCAGCGCCATCCAGTCAGAGGTCGCATGTCGGGCGGCCTTGCGCGATTTCACCGAGCCGGCCATCTGGATTGCGCCGCCAAACAGCAGCAGCTTCTCGGTCAGCGTGGTCTTTCCGGCGTCAGGGTGCGAGACGATCGCGAACGTGCGGCGGCGGTGGGTTTCGGTCAGGTGATCGGACATGGCTCGCAGGCTGCGGTGCGCCGCGGCCGGGGGTTGAAAGGAAGTGCGCGAGTATACCAGCGCTCTTTGCGGGCTCCGACGCTGCCGGCAGCCCTCGACCAAGCGCGCTCGGGCCGCTTGCCGGGCCGCGCCTAACTCAGGCGTCGGGAAACGCCCAGCCTAGTTGGGCGGCAGCGGTAAGAAACCGTTGGGCCCGACCATCTTGAACGGCACCGACACTAGGCGCATGCCGGTGTTGATCTGCAGGCAAAAATGCAGGTGCGGACCGCTGGAAAAGCCGGTGTTGCCGCTGATGCCGATCTCTTGGCCCAGGGCGACACGGTCGCCGACCGCCACTAGCACGCCGTTTTCCTGCAGATGGGCGTAGATCGCCATGCTGCCGTCCTCATGCAGGATGCGGATGAAGTTCGCCCGCTCGGCGTAGTCACGGCGGTTCAGGCTGTTGCCGTTGAAGCCCGACATCACTTCCATCACCGTGCCGCTGCGCGCCGCCAGCACCGGTGTGCCGGGGTCGACGATGAAGTCGACGGCGAACCGATTCTGTTCGTCGCTATGCGAAAAGCCACCGTGAAAGGCTTGGCCCAGCTCCCAGCCGCTGCCTTCATCGACCGGCAAGCTGTAGGACACGTCCTCGGGAAACGCCCGTGGATCGCCGGGAATCGTGCGCAAGCCCAAAGCGTAACTCGATACCGGCGTCGCGCTGGGCAGGGATTCAATCCGGCTCAGCAGGATCCGCGTGCGCGGCCCGAGCACCTGCCGCAGCGGCAACGAGGGCAGGGATTGGATATTGGTCGCGGCCGTGAAGAAGAGTTCGGCCTGCACCGGTCCGGCCAGACGATTGATGACATACACGTCCGTTGCCGCGCCGTTTCGGACCATGTCCAAGTCAGCCGTTCCGGCCAAGCCGTTCGACTGGCCGCTGCCGGCCGGCGACACCGAGGTCGCCGATGGCCTTGGGTGCGCGGAATGCCGCGCGACGTAGCCGCGCCAGGTCTCGTTGCGGGGCGCGACGGCCAGGACCAACACAGCGGCCAGCAGCAGGTAAAGCAGAAGTCGGGACATCATTACGTCGGGGGCCGGGCGGGTGCCTGGGCGAAGTATTGTTCAATTGGCTGCGGTTTGTGAATGCCATAGCCCTGCGCGTAGTCCACGCCCAGTGCCCGCAAGATCGAGCGGATGGCCTCGTTCTCGGTGTGTTCGGCGACCGTTTTCTTGTCCAGGACGTGCGCGATGTCGGTGATCGCGCGGATTACCGCCATCGACAGCGACGAGCTTTCCAAGTCACGGACGAAACTGCCGTCGATCTTGAAATAGTCCACATCCAAGCTGCGCAGGTAGTTGAATGAGCAAAAACCGGTGCCGAAATCGTCGAGCGCGAACGCGCAGCCGAGCGCCCGCATCTGCGTGATCAAGCCCTGTGCACGCGACAGGTCGCGCACCGCGCTGGTTTCGGTGATCTCGAAGCACAGCTTGCGCGCTGGCATGCGGCTGCCCCGAACGCGCTCGAGCAAGAACTGCCGGAACCCCTCATCGACCAAGGAAGCCGCGGTCAGATTAATCGAGCACGATTGCACTTGGGCCACCGCCTCGGGCCGCGCTTCAAACCAGCCTAGGGCCAACTCGACCACGTGCCGGTCCAAGGTGACGCCCAGTTGGAAACGCTCTGCGGCCGGAATGAAGTGGGTTGGCAGCAGGCGCTGGCCGGTGGCAGGGTCGCGCATTCGCAGCAGCATCTCGAAGCGGCGGCCTTCGGATTGTTCCGGAGTGAGCGGCGTAATCGTCTGGCAGTCGAGTTCGAACAGGCCACGATCGAGCGCCTCGCGGATGCGCACCGCCCAATGCATGGCTTCGGTGCGATCCTGCATTTCACCAGCCTCGCGGCTGGCCAAAAACACCCGATTGCCGCCAAGTTCCTTGGCCGTGAAGCAGGCCGCGTCCGCCAAGGACAGCAGGCGCGCGTACTCCAGGTTGCCGGGCCGAAATGTCACCAAGCCGACGCTGACGGTGATGTTGAGTACGTGGTCCTGCCAGCCCACGCGATAGTTCTCAATTGCCTGTCGCAAGGCCTCGACTCGGTCGAGCACGGCATCCGGCGTACCTTCTAGCAGCAGCGCGAATTCATCGCCACCGATACGGAACACTTGGTCACTGCTGCGCGTGCGCGCTTTAAGCAAGGAGCCGATGCCGTGGATCAAGGCATCGCCGGCGGCGTGGCTGGCGGTGTCGTTGACGAGGGTAAAATGGTCGAGGTCTAGGTAAGCCAGTGCGTGGATTGTGCTGCCGGGGTTCAGGGCCTTGACCGCAGCTTCCTCGAAAGCCGCGCGATTGGGCAGCCCGGTTGCGGCATCAGTCGTCGCGCGCCGCAGCACTTTGCGCGTTGCCAAGCGTTGCTCGAAGATCGACGCGACCAACACCAGCGGAATCAGTCCGAACAGGCACATGAAGCTGAGCAGCAGGGCCGAATCCAATGCATCGGTCGGGGGTGTGAAGCCGGCCAGGCCCAGTCCGGTCAACGACGTCATGAACAACACCACGATCGCGGTGCCCAAGACCGTCCACACCGGTTGGAAGCGAATCGCGCACCACATCAACAGACTCAGCGGCAGCGCCGACATGCCAAGCGCATACAAGCTGTTGCGACTGCCGCTCCAATAGATGATAGCGAAGGTAACGAGCAGCGCGACCACCCAAACGGTTTTTTCATTGGCCTGCGAATAATCGCTGGCGGGTGGCACGTCGGGATTGCGCGAGGTTGGGGCGGTAAACAGCAGCATTGAAGGCGCGATGCATACGATTCCCAGCAAATCGCCCATGCTCCATTTCGCCAGCGCCGGCCAAAATTCATCCAGCGGCATCATTCCGGACGAGACCAAGCCCAGGCAGCCGATCAGTCCCGATACCAGCACGGTGACGATGGCGCCGCGCAGTTGGCCAAAACCGCTGCCCACGCTGATGCGAGTTGGTGAGCGGGTTAGGCGCACGACTGCGACGCCCGCCAGCACGCCAAAGAAGTTGCTGCCAATCGAAAACGGCAGGAAGGCGGTGGGAACGGGCGCGAGCAAGAGATGCACCAAGACGATGGCGACCGGGATAAATCCGCTCCAGCGCCAGCCATAGCGGAGCACGGCCGCAAAGGCGATGCCTGACGCTGGCCAAAACAATGCCACCTGGCCCGGTACCCGGATGAACGCATTGGCGTACCACGCGCCCAACAGGTACAGCGCCGTCAACAGGATAAATCGCAGCATGTGCGTCCCCGCGTCCCCTAAGCGAGTGTACGCCGCAGACACCAAGGAATAACGTGAATTTGGTTTTTGTTCGGTGAAGCCGGAAGTCGCTTCCGGATTGCGCGGCCACGGCCGGGTGGTCGCGGCGGGTCCGCGCTCGGGCCCAGGGCTCAGCACTCGATGACGTTGACGGCCAAGCCGCCGCGAGA
>JBBSAA010000230.1:0-4264 GCA_038252715.1 Lysobacterales bacterium
CGATGATCGTCCGCCGCAAGCGATGCCTTGGGAGGCCTTGCGCGAACGATTGCGCGCGCGCTTGGGCAGCGAGGCCGTTCACCAACTCGACACCCATGCCGATCCGCGCCCCGAGCAGGCGATGCGGCGCAGCCCGCTGCTCACCAAGGAGCCGGTGGCACTGCGCTTGCCGCCACGACCGACGTGGTTGCTGCCGCGGCCGATGCCGCTGCACGACACGCGACTGGAAATAATTGCTGGCCCCGAACGCATTGAATCGGGCTGGTGGGATGGCGGCGACGTACGCCGTGACTATTACTTGGTACGCACCTCGCAGGGCCAGCACGCGTGGGCGTTTCGGCCCGCGGGCGTAACCGAGGGCGCGTGGATGCTGCACGGCTGGTTTGCATGAACGGGCTCGCTGATTGCCCGTACGTGGAATTGCACTGCCTGAGCGATTTCAGTTTTGGCCGCGGCGCATCCAGCGCGCAGGATCTGTTCGCACGCGCGAAAGCGCTAGGTTACGGTGCGCTGGCGATCACCGATGAATGTTCGATGGCCGGCATCGTGCGCGCATTTGACGCCGCGCGTGACCATGGCCTGCCCTTGATCGTCGGTACCGAGATCACGCTCGAAGATGGCTTGAAACTGGTGCTGCTGGCGCAGACACAGGCAGGCTACAGCGCGATTTGCCAGCTGATTACGCTGGGACGGCGGCGCGCAGAAAAAGGCCGCTATCGCCTGCTGCGCACGGATTTGGCGGCAGGATTGCCCGAGACGCTGGCGCTGTGGCTGCCCGGTCACGACCCCGAGGCCGCCGACGGCGCGTGGCTGCGCGCGGTATTTCCCGAGCGCGCTTGGCTGGCGGTTGAACTGCATCGCGGCGAAAACGACACAGCGCGGCTGGAAAAACTATTGGCCTTGTCGCGGCAACTGGACCTGCCCGCCGTCGCTGCCGGCGATGTGCACATGCATGCGCGCGGACGTCGCGCACTGCAGGACACGCTGACGGCCATCCGTCACCACCGCACCGTCGCCGAGGCGGGCGCGTTCCTGTTTCCAAACGGCGAGCGTCACCTGCGTACACCGTCCGCATTAGCCACGGTATACCCACGCGCGCTGCTGGCGGAAACGGCGCGTATCGCCGCGCTGTGCACGTTTGATTTGGGCAAACTCGACTATCACTATCCGCACGAACTGGTGCCGCCCAGCCACGATGCTAGCTCGTACCTGCGGCAGCTGACCCAAGCAGGCGCCGCCGAGCGCTGGCCCGGTGGAGTGCCCGAGAAAGTGCTGCAGCAAATTGAAATGGAACTTGGCCTGATCGCCGAACTGGCTTACGAATCGTTTTTCCTCACCGTCGAGGACATTGTTCGGTTCGCGCGCAGCCAAGGCATCTTGTGCCAGGGTCGCGGCTCGGCGGCCAATTCTGCGGTCTGCTATTGCCTGGGCATCACCGCCGTGGATCCGGCCCGCGCCAATTTATTGTTCGGGCGCTTCCTGTCGAAAGAGCGCAATGAACCGCCAGATATCGACGTGGATTTCGAACACGAGCGGCGCGAGGAAGTGCTGCAATACGTGTACCGAAAATATGGGCGTGATCGCGCTGCACTCGCTGCCACCGTCATCCGCTACCAAGGCGCGAGCGCCGTGACCGACGTCGCCAAGGCGCTGGGGTTGCCCGCCGACCAGATCGCCCTGCTCAGCGCCGTGTATGCGCGCGGCAACGGTCGCGTCGGCTTGGCGGTACTGCTGCGCGAACGCGGCTTCGATCCCGACAGCCCGGTCTTGCAGCGCGTATTCGTCTTGACCCGTGAACTGATCGGCCTGCCCCGCCACCTATCGCAACATGTCGGTGGCTTCGTGATTTCGGAAGCGCCGCTGCACCATTTGGTACCGGTTGAAAACGCCGCGATGGACGATCGCACGATCATCCAATGGGACAAGGACGACTTGGAATCGCTGAACTTGCTCAAGGTCGACTGCCTCGCGCTGGGCATGCTGACCGCCGTCAGCAAATGTCTGGCGCTGCTGCGCCAGCATCATCGCCGCGACCTGACCTCAGCAACGATCCCCGCCGAAGACCCGGCGACCTACGCGATGATCCAGCGCGCCGGCACGGTCGGCGTGTTCCAGATTGAATCGCGCGCGCAAATGGCGATGCTGCCGCGGCTCAAGCCGGCGCGTTTCTACGATTTGGTGATTGAAGTGGCGATCGTGCGACCCGGGCCGATCCAGGGCGGCATGGTGCATCCCTATCTGCGCCGCCGCCAGGGCAAGGAGGCCATCGACTATCCCTCGGTCGAGCTTGAGGAGGTGCTCAAGCGCACGCTCGGCGTGCCGCTCTTCCAAGAGCAAGTGATGCAGATCGCGATGGTCGCAGCGAACTACAGCGCCGGTGAAGCCGACGATTTGCGCCGCTCAATGGCGGCGTGGAAACGTCGCGGTGGCCTAGAGCACCATCGCCAGCGCCTGCAAGCCGGCATGGCCGCCAGGGGTTACGGCGAGGAGTTCATCAACCGCATCTTCGAGCAGATCAAGGGCTTCGGTAGTTACGGCTTCCCGGAATCGCATGCGGCCAGTTTCGCGCTGATTACTTATGTCAGCTGCTGGCTCAAATGCCACGAACCGGCCGCCTTTATTTGTGCCTTGATCAATTCACTGCCGATGGGATTTTATTCGGCCGACGACCTCATACAGGACGTGCGCCGGCATCCGGACCCGAAAAAAGTGGTGGCGGTGCGGCCAGTGGATGTCCAGCGCAGCGATTGGGACTGCACACTTGAAGACGTACCCGACGATCCCGAGCGTCAACCCGCCATCCGACTGGGGCTGCGCACACTCACTGGTTTCCGCGAGGACGCAGCGCGCCGAATGATGGCCGCTCGCGCGGGAGGCGCTTGGCGCGACGTCGACGATCTGTGCGAGCGCGCCGGCTTCGATGCCCGGCACCGTTCCTTGCTCGCTGATGCCGGTGCGCTGCGACAGTTGGCGGGCCATCGCCATCGCGCGCGTTGGGCGGTCGACGGCGTGGAGAAGCAGTTGCCGCTGTTTGCCGGGATGGCCATACGCGACGATCCGGTGCACCTGCCAGTGCCGACGGTCGCGCAGGATATGCTGGCCGACTACCGCAGCAGCGGCCTGACGCTCGGCGCGCATCCACTGTCGCTGCTGCGTCGCCAGCTTGCCGCACGCCGCTGTGTGCATTCGCGCGACTACACCCAGTTCGCGCACGGCCGCTCCATTCGCTTGGCCGGGATGGTGACGATGCGGCAGCGGCCCGAAACTGCGAGCGGCACCACCTTTGTCACCCTGCAGGACGAACACGGCATGGTGAATGTCGTGGTCTGGCAGCGGGTGGGCGAGGAGTTCCGCCGCGTGCTGCTGGAATCGGAACTGTTGATGGTCGAAGGCCGGGTCGAAACCGCCGACGGCGTGCGCCACCTGATCGCCAAGCGGCTAGAAAACTACACGGCCTTGATGGGCGAACTGCGGGTGGAGAGCCGAAACTTCCGCTAATCGTCCGGCACACTTATTTGGGCTAAAGAGAAAACCCCGGCAAGCCGGGGTTTTTCGCGCAGACAGTCCGTCACGGTTTACGCAAACGGGTCGCGCAACACCATCGTCGATTCGCGACCCGGGCCGGTGGAGACAATCGCCAGCGGACAGCCAACCAATTCCTCCAGCGCACGCAAGTAGGCGCGCGCGGCGGGCGGCAATTTGTCCCACTCGGTGATGCCGGCGGTGGTTTCGGTCCAACCGGGGAATTCGAGGTAGACCGGCTCGCACTCGTCCCAGCCGTCGGCATCGAGCGGCGCGTACTCGGTTTGTTTGCCGCGGTATTTGTAGGCGATGCACATCTTCAGCGTCGGCATGCCGTCGAGAATGTCGAGCTTGGTAATGCACAGGCCGGAAATACCGTTGATCGCGACCGCACGCTTGAGCGCAACGATGTCGATCCAGCCGCAGCGACGCGGGCGACCGGTGGTGGCACCGAATTCGGCGCCCTTCTGGCGGATCAGCTCGCCGGTCTCGTCGTGGAGCTCGGTCGGGAACGGACCGCCACCCACGCGCGTGGCGTAGGCCTTGGCAATGCCCAACACGTAATCGATCGCATCGGCGCCGACGCCGGTGCCAGCGAGTGCGCCGCCAACGGTGGTATTAGACGACGTGACGTAGGGGTAGGTGCCGTGATCGATGTCGAGCAAGGAGCCTTGCGCGCCCTCGAACAGCACGCGTTTACCCTGCTTGCGCAGCTCGTGCAGGATGCCGGCGACGTCGCTGA
>JBBSAA010000231.1:0-4259 GCA_038252715.1 Lysobacterales bacterium
CCATGCCCTTGTGGTCGTAACCGACCGAACCACCGGACGCGAACGCGTCGTCGAGCCAGAAACCATGCTCGGCGGAAATGCCGTTGGCGATGTCGGAGAACGTGGCCGTTCCCTTGTCCGCGGCAACCACCAGGTACGGATCGTCCTGATCGTGACGCACCACATTGAGCGGCGGCACGATGTTGCCGTCAATAATATTGTCGGTGATATCGAGCAGGCCGTTGATGAAGCGCTTGTAGCAGGCAATGCCTTCAGCAACCACGGCATCGCGATCACCGCCGACTGGCGGACGCTTGGCGAAGAAACCGCCCTTGGAACCGACCGGCACGATTACCGTGTTCTTCACCATCTGCGCCTTGACTAGGCCCAAGACCTCGGTGCGGAAATCTTCCCGGCGATCGGACCAGCGCAGGCCGCCGCGCGCAACCGGACCAAACCGCATATGCACGCCTTCGACGAATGGCGAATACACGAAGATTTCGCGATACGGGCGCGGCTTCGGCAAGTCAGGCACCTGCGCCGGATCAAATTTGAAGCTGATGTAGTCCGTGAACGTCCCACCGGCACCCTTGGTCTGGAAGAAACTCGTGCGCAGCGTGGCGTTGATGACCGCCTTAAAGCCGCGCAGGATGCGATCCTCATCGAGGCTGGACACCTTCTCGAGCGTGATCGCCAGCGCGTCGAGGCAGGCATCGATCTGCGCGGAGCGGTCAAGCGCGCGGTCAGCGCCCATTTCTTCAAGGATCGTGCGCATCTGTTCGCGCTCGGCCATCGGCACCACGTCGGTCAAGGACTGCCGCAGCGCCTGGCAGACCTTCGGATCTGCCTTCTCGTCGCGACCAGGCTCGAACCGTGCTTCGAATAGCTCCACAAGCAAACGCGCGATCAAGGGATAGCGCGCAAGCGTTTCTTCCATATACGTCTGCGAAAACGTGACGCCCGTCTGCAGCAGGTACTTGCAGTAGCCACGCAGCATCGCGACTTGGCGCCAGCCTAAGCCACTGGCGAGCACCAATCGATTGAAGCCATCGCTTTCGGCATCGCCGCTCCAGACCGCGGCAAATGCGTCCTCGAACCGCGCTCGCGCCAAATCAACATCGACCTGGCCCGACAACGGCTCGACCTCAAAATCCTGAATGACCACCCGGCCGTCGTCGAGATCGATCTCATACGGATGCTCGGAATTGATGCGCAGCCCGAGGTTTTCCAGCATCGGCAGCGCATCCGATAGCGAAATTTCCTTGCCCAGGCGGAACAACTTGAAGCGCAAATCGCCGTCGCCAGCGCGATACAGGGAAAGGCGAAGGTCGCGTTCCCCGGCCAGCAAGGAGGCATGCAAAACGTCACCGGCGGCCAGGGCCGGAGTTACCGACTCGACATAGCCGGCCGGCAGCGCGCGACCGTAGCGATTGGCGAGCTTCAGGCCAAGTTCTTCGCCGTGAGCGCCCACCAGCTGATCACGCAACTCGTCCTGCCAGTTGCGCACTATCCGAACCAACTCCGCTTCCAGCGTCGCCGCTTGGACTTCGACCTTGTCGCCGCGCTTGGGGCGCACGATCACATGCAGCTGTGCCAGTGTCGACTCGCCAATTTGGATATTGGTGTCGATACGTTCGCCGTGCAGCTCGCGTTTGAGCATGGCTTCGATCTTTTCGCGCACCTCGGTGCTGAAACGATCGCGCGGGATATACACCAAGGCCGAATAGAACCGGCCGTAGCGATCGCGGCGCAGGAATAGGCGCGGGCGTACGCGTTCTTGCAGGGCAAGGATGCCCATGCTGGTGTCGGAAAGCTCCTGCGCGGTCGACTGCAGCATTTCATCGCGCGGCAGCGTCTCAAGGATGTGTCGGAGTGCCTTGCCGCTGTGGCTGCTGGCAGTCAGGCCAGACTTGGCCATCACCGCGGCGTGCCGCTCGCGCACCAGCGGAATGTCCCAAGGACGGCTCTTGTAGGCGCTCGACGTATACAAACCGAGGAAGCGCTGCTCGCGGATGGCGCGGCCATCGGCATCAAACTGCAGCACGCCGATATAGTCCATGTAGCCGGGGCGATGCACGGTGGAGCGGGCATTGGTCTTGGTCAGGATCAGCGGATCCATGGTCGCGCCAGCGGGAAGATCGGACGCGGCCAGGCCGGTCAGCGCGCGCGGCGCGGTGGAGCTGTCCTTGCCACGCATCAAGCCCAAGCCCGAGCCGGCGACCGGGCACAGTTTGCGCTGGCCGTCATGGTCGCTGACTTCGTATTCGCGATAGCCAAGGAAGGTGAAATGGTTGTCTGCTGCCCAGCGCAGGAAAGCTTGGGATTCGGAGCCGACGGCCGTCGTCACCGGCATCTTCTCGGTATCCAAGCTCGTAGCAATCGCGAGCATCTTGCTGCGCATTTGATGCCAGTCAGCGACGGACTCGCGCACGTCCACGAGGGCGCCAGCGATGTCTTTTTCAATTGAACGCAACGCTGCCTCATCGGCTTGGCGGTCAATCTCAAGATGCATGAACGATTCCGCTGGGCCCTCACCGCCGGCAAGCAGCTCGCCTTTAGCGTCACGGGTGACGGCAATGATCGGGTGCACGAGGCCGTACAGTGCGATTCCGCGCTGGGTGAGCGCCATCGTCACCGAGTCCACCAAGAAGGGCATGTCGTCATTGACGATCTGCACAATCGAATGCGAGCTGTCGAAGCCGTCGGTGCCCAAGGGATTGAACACGCGGATCTTCGCAACGCCGGCATCACGCTGCTGGGCAAACTCAAGCGCACTAAGCGCAACACCGGCCCAATACGACACCGGCTGCAGGGCCAGCTCGTCCTGTGGCATCTGGGCGTAGAAGTCGGCGGCGAAGCCGAGCGCACGCGCTTGCTGGGTCGAGGGGACGGCCGCGTTGACGGCGGCGAGGATGGTGTCCAGAGAAGCCTGTGCGCTCATTCGAATGTGTCTCGGCGATACGTAAACAAGAGCGAAATTGTAGCCAATTCACCGCGCTGGCGGCCAATTAAGTAGGCAAGACGAAAACCTCGCCGGGGCGGGGTTCAGGGATACGTCGGCGTAGGGTCGGTCCGGTATGGCCGGCCGCGCGTCAGCGACGCAGCGGTGGCCAGGTCAGGTAGGTCGCCGCGCGCCACAGCCACTCCATCGGACCGAAGCGGAAACGCGCCAGCCACCAGTGGCTCAGCACGACCTGCAGCGCGAAGAACACGAGTACGAATAGCGCCTGCCAGGCGCGCGGCAGTTGCTCGAAATAACCCAGCCCATAGCCGTAGAACACCCATGTGCAGACGATCGACTGCAGCAGGTAGTTGCTTAGCGCCATTCGCCCGGCCGGGGCCAGAACGAGCAATTTCGAAGCCGGAGCAGCCTGTAGCGCACCCACGATCCATCCGACGTAGCCCAGGCACATCAGGCCGCTGCCGAGGTTGGCCAGCGACGACGCAACCGCGATCTGTAGGCTCATCCGGCTCATATCGGCCGTTGGCATCATCCAGAACGACACCAGCATGCAGGCCGTGCCCACCGGCAGTGCGACCCAGCGCAGGCAGGTGAACAGCCGCGGAAACCGGCCCGGGTCGGAAATCGCGCCGGTGCGAACGAACCAGCTGCCGAGGATGAACATGCCCAGCACCATCGGCCAGAACATCAGCCAAGCGAACGACAGCATCATCTTGAGATCCGCCCAGCGCTGGGCGGTGGCCTCGGCATAACTTCCCGCGCCGTACGCTAGCCGTTGGCCCTCATTGACGGCCGCCATTACTGCGCCTTGGTCGGCCATGGCCTTGGCGAATTCCGCCCCGGCCTTGGGGTCAAGCTGTGACGCCCAGGCGCCCAGACCGAACAGCAAGATGAAGCCAATTGGCACCACGTACACCAGCCCCGCCAGCCAAGGCAGCCACTTCGGCGCCGGTTTGGCCAAGTACAGCAGCAGGAGTACGAAGGCCATGCAGGCGTACGACACCAGGATGTCGCCGAACCAGATCAACAGCGCATGTGCCAAGCCAATTGCCAGCAGGGCCAACGTGCGCCGCAGATAGACCGGGACGAAGGGGCGGCCTGCGCGCTCAGCCCGCTGCGCCATCACCGCAAACCCCATGCCGAACAATAGCGAGAACAGTGTGTAGAACTTTCCCTGCACGAAGATATAGATCAGGGCATCGACCCAGCGGTCAATTCCTGTGTAATTAGGATTGAGGCCGCTCATCGCCTCCTCCATTGGCGAGACGAAGGCTTCGATGTTCATCAAGAAGATGCCCAGCAGCGCGAAACCGCGCAG
>JBBSAA010000232.1:0-4245 GCA_038252715.1 Lysobacterales bacterium
CGAAATCAAAACGTTGCCCACGCACCGTGGCCGCACCCAAGGGCTTGAGGACGACGGAACTGGCGTCGAGCGCACGCGGCATGCCGGCCAGCTGTACCGCGTTGTCGCCGGCCTTCAAGTCGAAGCCGAGCGATCGATCAACCAGGGCAAAGCCGGGGCCGCCAGGCGACACCTCGCCCTGCGTTACGGCGTCGAAATCGCCGCTGTAGATAGTGAGGCGACTGTCAGTGGCGTGGGCGGAAGTGGTCATGGCGATCAGGGCGGTAGCGAGGGAGGTGGTAATGAGGGTGCGACGCATCGTGGACTCCAGGTGGACGAACGGATCTTAGGGCCATCAACGTGTCGCCAACGCGCACGGGGTCGCTGCGCGTGTTTGCGCTTCAGCCGCCGTTGCGGAAAGTCTGATCGTGATTGGTGCGGCGCTGCGCGTTGGCGCTTGTCGGTTACGGGGAAAAGCCGGGCTCGCAAGCCCGGCTTAGAAACCCGGTTTCCCTCAGCCGCCAGCCGCCGGCGGTTCACCGCAGGCATGGCGCACGGTGTCGGGCAGCAGCACCGAGTGACCGTCGCTATTGATCCACACCAAGACGGTGTGGCCATCGACATACAGCACGTCATCAAGCGTGGCAGACAGGATCCGGTGACCGAGCGTCAGGCTCTTGTTGCCGATGCGTTCTGCAAACAGCTCGACGCGCAGGGTTTCCGGCCAGCCCACTGGTTTGCGGTAGTTAACATTGATCGCGGCTAGAATCGGCGCCGCCTTTTCGCCGGCCCAGTCCTCGCTCAGCGACTTGAACCAACGCACGCGCGCTTCTTCGATATAGCCGAGATAGCTGGCGTTATTGACGTGGTTAAACGCATCCAGGTCGCGCCAGCGTACTTCGATATCGAGCGTGTACAGGGCCGAGCTCATGAGCGCACCTTCTTGGCAGTGGCTTTGCTGACGGCTTTTTTCACCGGTTTCTTGCTTGGCGTTTTGATCGGCGATTTAGCGCTCGACTTCGCTGGCGCGGTCGCGGTCGGTTTCGATGCCGACTTGGCGTTTGCCTTGTCCGACTTTTTGCCTGCCGGCTGCTGCGCGTCGAGCAACTTCGCCAGGAAGAACCCGGTATGGGAGCCTGGAATGGCCGCAATATCTTCCGGCGTGCCCTGCGCAAGGATCTGGCCGCCGCGGTGGCCGCCTTCCGGGCCAAGGTCGATGATCCAATCAGCGGTCTTGATGACGTCCAAGTTGTGCTCGATCACGACGATGGTATTGCCGTCGTCGCGCAATTTATGCAGCACGACGAGCAAATGTTCGATATCGGCAAAATGCAGACCGGTCGTCGGCTCGTCCAGAATGTACAGCGTGCGGCCGGTGTCACGGCGGCTAAGTTCTTTGGACAACTTCACGCGCTGCGCTTCGCCGCCTGAGAGGGTGGTCGCCGATTGGCCGAGCTTGATATAGGAGAGCCCGACGTCCACGAGCGTTTCGAGCTTGCGCGCCAAGGTCGGCACCGGCTCAAACAGCTTCAGCGCGTCCTCGACGGTCATTTCCAGCACGTCGTGGATGCTGTAGCCCTTATAGAGGATCTCCAGCGTTTCGCGGTTGTAGCGCTTGCCGTGGCAAACGTCGCAGGGTACGTACACATCGGGCAGGAAGTGCATCTCGACCTTGATCAGGCCGTCGCCCTGGCACGCCTCGCAGCGACCACCACGCACGTTGAAGCTAAAGCGTCCGGGCGAGTAGCCGCGTGCACGCGACTCCGGCACCTGGGCATACAGCTCACGCAGCGGCGTGAACAGGCCGGTGTAGGTTGCCGGGTTCGAACGCGGCGTGCGCCCGATCGGTGACTGGTCAATATCGACGACTTTGTCGAACAGATCGATACCTTCGACGTCCCGGTGCGGCGCGATGGTGTGCGACGCGCCGTTTAGTTCGTTGGCGGCGATGTGATACAGCGTGTCATTGATCAGCGTAGATTTGCCTGAACCCGACACGCCGGTGACGCAGGTGAATAGGCCGGCAGGGATTTCCAGGTCGACATTCTTGAGGTTGTTGCCGGTCGCGCCGAGCACGCGCATGGTCATCTTTGGATTCGGCGCGTGGCGCTTTTTCGGTATCTCGATGCGACGACGACCGGACAAGAATGCGCCCGTTAGTGAGCGCGGGGCCTTCAGGATGTCCTCGACCGTGCCTTGGGCGATGATCTCGCCGCCGTGCACACCGGCACCGGGACCGATATCAACGACATGGTCAGCCATGCGAATCGCGTCTTCATCGTGCTCGACGACGATGACGGTGTTGCCCATGTCGCGCAGGCGCGTCAAGGTGCCAAGCAGGCGCTCATTGTCGCGCTGATGCAGGCCGATCGACGGCTCATCGAGCACGTACATCACGCCCACGAGTCCGGCGCCGATCTGCGAGGCCAGGCGAATTCGCTGTGCTTCGCCGCCAGAAAGCGTATCGGCCTTGCGTTCAAGGGTGAGGTAGTCCAAACCGACATCAACCAGGAACTTCAGTCGATCGCGGATTTCCTTGACGATCTTGACCGCGATCTCGCCGCGCCAGCCGGTAAGCGTCATCTTGGAGAAGAACGACAGCGATTCATCGACTGGAAGCCGCGTGACGTCCGACAAAGCTCGGTCGGCGACAAACACGTTGCGCGCCGAGCGGTTCAGGCGCGCGCCGCCGCAATCGGGGCAGGCGCGGTTGCTGATGAACTTCGCCAGCTCTTCCTTGACTGCCTGCGATTCGGTTTCACGATAGCGGCGCTCAAGGTTCGGGACGATACCCTCGAACTTGTGCTTGCGCTGCGTGCGTGTGCCCGATTCGGTGAGGTAGTTGAAGGTGATCACCTCATTGCCGCTGCCATGAAGCACCGCTTGCCGGATTTTTTCCGGCAACTCGGACCAGGCGCTGTCAACGTCGAAACCGTAATGCTTGGATAGCGAAACAATTAACTGGAAATAATAGGCGTTGCGCCGGTCCCAGCCGCGCACGGCGCCCGCCGCCATGCTCAGTTCCGGGTGCACGACGATGCGCGACGGGTCGAAGAACTGGGTGATGCCAAGGCCATCGCAGGACGGACAAGCGCCCATCGGTGAATTAAACGAGAACAGGCGCGGCTCGAGTTCGGGCAGCGAGTAGTCGCAGGCCGGGCAGCTGAATTTCGACGACAGCAAAAGCGGTGCGGCGTTGTCGTCGTCCATATCCGACACTGAGGCGACGCCGTCACCCAGTTTGAGTGCGGTTTCAAAGCTTTCCGCCAAGCGCTGCTTCATGTCCTCGCGCGGCTTGAAGCGGTCGATAACCGCTTCAATGGTGTGCTTGTTGCGCAGGCCCAGCGCCGGTACTTGGTCAAGCTCGTGCAGCACGCCGTTGACGCGGGCGCGGACGAAGCCTTGGGCTCGCAGTTGTTCAAACACCTGCACATGCTCGCCCTTGCGCTCACGCACGACCGGCGCGAGCAGCACGTAACGATGGTCCGCCGGCAGCGCGAGCGCCAGGTCGACCATTTGGCTGACGGTCTGAGCTTCCAGTGGGAAACCATGTTCGGGGCAGCGCGGGGTGCCAACGCGGGCATAGAGCAGGCGCAGATAGTCGTAGATCTCGGTGATTGTGCCGACGGTCGAGCGCGGGTTATGCGAGGTCGACTTTTGTTCGATCGAAATCGCCGGCGACAGGCCCTCGATGTGATCCACGTCCGGCTTTTCCATGACCGACAGGAACTGGCGGGCATAGGCCGACAGCGACTCGACATAGCGGCGCTGGCCCTCGGCATAAATAGTATCGAAGGCGAGCGAGCTTTTGCCCGAGCCGGACAGGCCGGTGATCACGATCAGCCGGTCACGGGGCAGGTCGAGGTCGATGTTCTTCAGATTGTGCGTACGCGCGCCGCGAATGCGGATCGTGTCCATGCGGGGGCAATGGCCTGGAAAGGTGGGAACAAAGCAGTCTAGCAGGGCGGTCAAGGCCGACTGTGCCTTCTGGGTGAACGAGTTTAGAGCCGCTACTTCAAGCGTCGTTGGGGTCTTGCACGGTGCCCGGCTTACTGCTTGATTCGGCTTGGTGGTGGGCCGGCTGGCGGCAGTGCGCCGGGAGGGCCTCTGAATGGTCGCCGAGCTCCCGTGGGGCTAGCCAAGGCAGCGCCAGCCCTAGGTGCCAGCCCCGGCAGGCCTAAAGGCCGGCCGCTGGGGGCGTTCAGGCAGCAACAAAAGCCCAGAAGCAATTGACCAGCAAGGGGTTTTCCCCCATAATTCCGCTTC
>JBBSAA010000233.1:0-4184 GCA_038252715.1 Lysobacterales bacterium
CCGGTTTCATATTTGTTCGTCAGAAACCGAAGGTTATGGCCACTATTTGGTTGAAGCGATGGGCGTGGGCGCGGTGGTGCTGGCCACGGACGCGCCGCCGATGAACGAGATGGTCACCCCCGACCGCGGCATTCGAATTGCCTGGGAAAAGACCGGCACCCAGCATTTGGCGACGACCTATTACGTGTCCGAGCGCGGGATTGTGGAGGCGGTGGAGAAAGCCCTCGCGCTGAGCGAAGACGAGGCCGCCCGGCTGGGTGCAGCGGCGCGGGCCTGGTTCGAAGACAACGACCGGCAATTTCCAGCGCGTTTGGCGGCGGCGATCGAGCAGCTGGGCTAAAGCGGCCGCAACCTCAGCCGGTCGCGGCTTGTGCCGCGTTCAGCGCGCGCAGGTGCCGATATTTGTCGTACACGTAGCGCGCGTGCCGGCGGTGGTAGAGCCAGCCGGTGGGGCCGTCGAGAAAGCCGCCGCGCAAGATGAAATTCTTCGCCACGTAAAAAAACCAGTGGCCGAACGGGGCCAACGGACCGCATCGACGGCCGGCCTCAAAACGCTGCTCGGCGAACAGCTGCGAATATCGCGCCAGCTTAGCCGTGTATTGCGCGTCGGAGCGGGCGGTGTCGTGCTCAATGCGCGCCGACACGCGGCCCGAGCGCAGGCCCTCGTTGTCGAGTTTTTCGTGCACCTTGGCCGGCCAATAGCGGATCGGCTGGCGAAATAAACGCTCCACCGATTCCCGACCCCAGCCGCCAAAATTCAGCGCCTTGCCCAAGTAGTGGGTGCGCCGCTGCAGCTTCCAAATCTCTGCCGACTCGACCCGACCGCTAGTGAATAGCTCAGCGATTGCGGCCGCCGCACCCGGCGTCAGCCATTCATCGGCATCCAGCAGCAGCACCCAGGGCTGGGTCGCCAACGCGATGACGGCGTTCTTTTGTTCGGAAAACCCCAGCCAGTCCTGGTGCTCGACCCGCGCACCGGCGGCGCGGGCTTGGGCCACGGTGTCGTCGGTCGAGCCCGAATCGAGCACGACCACCTCGCAGCAGACCTCGGCCAGCGAGCGCACGCAGCGCGCGATGCGATCGCCCTCGTTTTTGGTGATGACGACGCCGGACAGGGCAAGCGCAGGGGGCATTCGGGGCGGACGCAGTGGTGGCGGTGGCCGCGATTGTAGCGGGTCGACGCGCGGCGGCTGCGATATCATGCGCTGGCAGTCCGCCGTTCGGGCCGTCCAGGGGGCTCATGAAGATTCTGATTCTTGGCGCGGGGCAGGTGGGTTCGTCGGTCGCGGCGGCCCTAGCCTCGGAAAGCAACGACATCACCGTGGTCGACACCGACACCCAGCGCCTGCGTGACCTGGCTGAAAAACTCGATCTGCGCACCGTCGTGGGCCACGCGTCCCTGCCCAGCGTGCTGGCGCAAGCGGGCGCGGAAGAAGCCAGCCTGCTGGTGGCGGTGACGTCCAGCGACGAGGTCAACCTGGTCGCCTGCCAAGTGGCTGAGCAGCAGTTCAAGACCAAGACGCGCGTCGCGCGCCTGCGCGAGTCGGAATACCTGACCATTGCCAGCGCGGTGACGGTGGCCATCAGCCCCGAACAGCTGGTCTGCAAACACATCGAACGCTTGATCGAATATCCCGGCGCGCTGCAGGTGCTCGATTTTGCCGAAGGCCGTGCGCAGCTGGTGGGCGTGCGCGCCGTCGGCGGTGGCGCCTTGGTGGGCCACGAAATCAAGGAGCTGCGCCAGCATTTGCCCGCGCACGTGGACGCTCGCGTGGCGGCGATTTTTCGCAACGGCCGCGCGGTGAAGCCCGAGGGCAGCACGGTCATCCAGGAAGATGACGAGGTGTTTTTCCTCGCCGACGCCCGCAACATCACCACGGTCATGAGCGAGCTGCGTCGCCTCGACAACCGTCCGACCAAGCGCCTGTTGATTGCCGGCGGCGGCAATATCGGCCGCAAGTTGGCGCGTACGCTGGAAAAGAAATACCAAGTCAAAGTGTTAGAGCGCTCGCGCGAGCGGGCGCGAAGCATTGCCGAAGAGCTTCTTAACTCCATCGTTTTGGTCGGCGACTGCGCCGATGAAGACTTGCTGCGCGAAGAGAATATCGACAAGACCGATATTTACCTGGCGCTGACCAATGACGACGAGGCCAATATCCTCTCGGCGATGTTGGCCAAGCGCTTGGGTTGCCCGCGCGTGCTGGCGCTGATCAACCGACCCTCGTACGCCGAGTTGGTGGAAGGCGGCAGCATCGATATCGCGGTGAGTCCGCAACAGGTCACGCTGAGCGCCTTGCTCGCGCACATCCGCGAGGGCGCACATGCGCGCGTGTATTCGCTGCGGCGCGGTGCGGCGGAAGCGATTGAAGCGGTGGTGCGCGGTGACCGCCGCACCTCGCGCGTCATCGGCCGCTCGCTCGAAGAGCTGGAACTGCCCGAGGCCACGACCATCGGCGGCATCGTGCGCGGCGACAAATTGCTGATCGCGCACCACGACGTCGTGATCGAATCGGGCGACCACGTGATTTTGTTCGTGATGGACAAACGCCAACTGCCGCAGGTCAACGCGCTGTTCCAGGCCACGCCCGGATGGCTGTGAGTCATCGCGTTCAGGCGATGCAGCGAATCTTCGGCGCGATCATCGCGCTGAGCTCGCTGATCTCGGTGCCGCCGCTGGCGATTGCGTTCGCACTCGATGAGTCCAGCAAGGTCGCCTTCATGGACAGCCTGCTGTTGACCGGCGCCATCGGCCTGCTGCTGTGGTGGCCGGTGCGACACGCGCGCTACGAACTGCGCCTGCGCGACGGCTTCTTGATCACCACCGCCATTTGGGTGATTGCCAGCCTAGTCACCGCCATTCCATTTACGCTGGCCTCGCCGCACTTGAGCTATACCAATGCCGTGTTCGAGGCCACGTCCGGCCTGACCACCACCGGCGGCACGGTGATTACCCACCTCGACGAACTGCCGCGCAGCGTGCTGTTTTATCGGCAATCGCTGACGTATTTAGGCGGCATGGGTATCGTGATCTTGGCCGTTGCGATTTTGCCGATGCTCAAGATTGGCGGCATGCAATTGTTCCGTGCCGAAAGCACCGGGCCGCAAAAAGACAACAAACTCACCCCCCGCATCGCAGAAACCGCGCGCGCGCTGTGGCTGGTTTACACCGGCCTGAGCGTCGCCTGCGCTTTGGCGTATTGGGTCGGCGGCATGAGTTTCTTCGACGCGATCTGCCACGCGATGTCCACCGTGGCCACCGGCGGTTTTTCCACCCACGACGCTAGTTTCGGCTACTGGAACAGCCCGCTGATCGAAGGCATTGCCATTGTTTTCATGCTGCTGGGCGGCATCAATTTCGGCATGCATTGGTACGCCTGGCGCCGCGCCACCATCAGTCACTACCAAGCCGACGCCGAGCTGTTTACGTTCTTTGTCATTGCGGCCGTGGCGACGGTGGCGATCACGCTGAACTTGTTGGCCACCAGCACGTTCTATTCGCTCGGTGAGGCGCTGCGCCATGCCGGTTTCCAGTCGGTGTCCAGCCTGACGACTAGCGGATTCGTCACGCAGTCGTATGGCCAATGGCCAGGCCTGTCGCCGCTGCTATTGCTGCTGCTGGGGTTTGTCGGCGGCTGCGCCGGTTCCACGTCCGGCGGCATGAAAGTGGCGCGACTCCAAATGGTGGTGCGCCAAGGCCTGCGCGAGGTCAAACAGCTCGTGCACCCGAAAGGCCAGTTCGTGGTCAAGGTCGGCGGCCGCCGCGTCTCCGAAAGCGTGGTGATTTCCGTCGCCGGCTTCTGCACGCTATACCTGCTCAGCTTCGTCGGCATGACCCTGCTGCTGACCGCGGCTGGCGCCGACATCGTCACCGCGTTCTCCGCCATCGCCGCCTGCCTCAACAACGGCGGCGTCGGTCTCGAAGGCGTCGCCGCGCATTTCGCCGATCTCAACGACTTCTCCACCTGGATCTGCAGCTTCGCCATGATCCTAGGCCGCCTGGAAGTGTTCACCGTACTGGTGCTGCTGACGCCGCAGTTCTGGACGGAGTAGGGACCGGCTGAGTTGAGGAAGGGGGCGTATTGGTCCAACCCTTCCCCTCAAAAAATCGTGATCCCAGCCTTCGCTGGGATGACGTGCCTCTAGATGTAGGAGCGGCGTCAGCCGCGATCTCTTCCAAAAGATCG
>JBBSAA010000234.1:0-4181 GCA_038252715.1 Lysobacterales bacterium
AGCTGCGGATCATCGGCCAAGACGGTATCGCTACTGGTCAGGACCGCGCCACTGCGCGCGCGCCATAGCTGGACATCCGCGCGCGATTGCTCGGAGGTAATCCATTTTGACTCGCCGCTGGCCAGCGCCGTCCGACCGTCTAGGCTCATAGCCAGCTTCAGCCGCAGCCAAGGGCGACCGCGTTCAATGCGCGAAAAGAAGCCGCGGTTGAGCTCACGCGCTGCCGTTTCCATCAAGCCGATATCGACCATTACGCCCGCCGCCATTAGCTTGCGGAAGCCCTCGCCCGACACCTGCACATAGGGATCGCGGCTCGCGGCCACCACACGCGTAATACCTGCCTGCACCAGCGCGTTCGCGCACGGCGGGGTGCGACCTTGATGGGCGCAGGGTTCTAGGGTGACGTAGGCTGTGGCGCCGCGAGCTTGGCCTCCGGCCATTTTCAGTGCGAACACTTCCGCATGCGCCTCACCGGCGCGGACATGCCAGCCTTCACCGACGATGCGATCACCGCGAGCAATCACGCAGCCGACCATCGGGTTCGGTTGCGTCGTGGTCGCGCCGCGCTCAGCCAGCTGCAGCGCCCGCGCCATCATCGCGTGGTCGGTCGCGGAAAACACCATCATTCGGCGTGACGTACCGGCACGATAGCCATCACGGCGACGTCGTGGTCGCGAACTTTTTCGTCTGCGACCTTTTCCCAGCCTAGATCGGCGTAAAACTCTTCGTGCTCGGGGGTAAACAGGAACAGTTTCGGCACGTCATTTAGCGCCGCCAGCTCCACACCGGCTTCGGCGAGCGCGCTGCCCAAGCCCATGCCGCGCGCATCTTCGGTCACGTACAGACTGGCGAGCCAGGGGCCGCCATGCGACTGCAGTTCGGGCGAGTCTTCCATCACCACGCTCACCGAGCCGAGCAAGGTATCGCCGTCAAGCAGGACCAAGGTGGTCGGCAAAGACTCCCGGGTAGCGTGATCGGCGAGCTCATCGGTTGCGGTTTTCAATGACCAATCAGCAAACAGGTCGGACCACTCGGCGTGATGCCAGTCAGCGAGCGTCGCGGCGTGGCCGGGATGATTTTTCAGGTAGTCGATACGCATGTCAGCGCTTCTTGCCGGGAGACGGCTCGTTAATCAGGGGAAGTTGTTCGGTGGCCAGGCCCGGCAGGTCGCGTTCAAGGCGTTCAATCTCCTCGCGGAAATCCGCCACGTCCTCGAACTTCCGGTAGACCGATGCGAAGCGAACGTAGGCCACTTGATCAAGTTTGCGCAGCTGGTCCATCACGAATACGCCGACCCGACGCGAGGCCAACTCTCGCTCGCCGGTCATGCGCAAGGCGTGGATCACGCCCCGTACCGCCGTATCAACCTGTTCCGCGGACACTGGGCGCTTCTGCAGCGCACGATCAAAACTAGTGCGCAACTTGCGCTCGTCGAAGGCCTCCCGACGGCCATCGCTCTTGATCAGCGACGGCAGCTTGAGTTCGGCGGTCTCGAAGGTGTTAAAGCGCTCTTCGCAGGCCTCGCATTCGCGACGTCGGCGGATTGTTGTGCCGTCTTCCGAAACGCGTGAGTCGATGACGCGGGTGTCTTCATGCTGGCAGAAAGGGCAATGCATTCGCGCTCGCTATCAGCCGTACACCGGGAACTGCTGGCACTGCTTGGTCACGTTTTCACGCACGCCGGCAATGACACGTTCGTCGCCCGGCGCATCAAGCACATCGCAAATCCAGTTGGCGAGAGCGACGCAATCGGGCTCGAGATAGCCGCGCGTGGTCACCGCCGGCGTACCGATGCGCAGACCCGAGGTCACGAACGGCGAACGCGGGTCGTTCGGCACGGCGTTCTTGTTGACGGTGATGTGCGCCTTGCCAAGCGCGGCTTCCGCGTCCTTGCCGCTGGCGTCGCGGCCGATCAAATCAATGAGCATCAGGTGGTTTTCGGTGCCGCCGGATACGATCTTGTAGCCGCGCGCCATGATGGTTTTGGCCATGGCCTGGGCGTTCTTTACGACCTGCGCTTGGTAGTCCTTGAAGCCCGGCTCCAGCGCTTCCTTGAAGGCAACGGCCTTCGCCGCGATCACGTGCATCAACGGTCCGCCTTGGATGCCGGGGAAGACGATGCTCTGCAGCTTCTTGGTCATTTCCTCGCTGGCGCCCTTCGCCACGATGATGCCGCCACGCGGACCACGCAGGGTTTTGTGCGTGGTCGAGGTGACCACGTGCGCGTGCTCAATCGGGCTGGGATAAACGCCTGCGGCAATCAGCCCTGCCACGTGGGCCATGTCGACAAAGAAAATGGCGCCGACCGAATCGGCGATGGCGCGCATGCGCGCCCAATCCACGACCTGCGAATAGGCGCTGAAGCCGCCGATCAGCATTTTCGGGCTGTGCTCGGTCGCGAGGCGCTGCACTTCGTCGTAGTCAATCATGCCATCGGCGTCGACGCCGTACTGCACGGCCTTGAACAGCTTGCCGCTGATGTTGACCTTGGCACCGTGGGTAAGATGGCCGCCGTGCGCCAAACTCATGCCCAGGATGGTGTCGCCCGGCTGCAGCAGCGCCAGGAACACCGCTTGGTTGGCCTGCGAGCCTGAATGCGGCTGCACATTGGCGTAATCGGCGCCGAACAGCTGCTTCACGCGCTCAATCGCCAGCGTTTCGGCGATGTCGACGTACTCGCAGCCACCGTAATAGCGCTTGCCCGGGTAACCCTCGGCATATTTGTTGGTCAGCACGCTGCCTTGGGCCTCAAGCACCCGCGGGCTGGCGTAATTTTCCGACGCGATCAGCTCCACATGGTCCTCCTGGCGCTGCCGTTCGGATTCGATGGCTTGGGCCAGGGTGTCGTCGTAACCGGCAATGCGCATGTCGCGGGGGAACATTCGAACCTCGGAGTGGTGGCGCGGGAAGCGCAAATTGTAGCGCCCGGCGGTGATTTGCGGGCGAAAAGGCCGAGATGGGAGGCGTAGCGCACGCTGGCGGGTTCTGGCGCCCCGCTGAACGGACCCGGGGCCAGAGACTGCGGTCGCGGCAAGCCTACGACCGTGAGGTAGCTACTGCTGGGGTAGGCATGGCCTTGCCCGGCGCATTGCGGGATAATTGGCGGCTTACCGCCACCCCTCCCCGCCCGCCCCTCTTGGGCCGACGGAGGTGCGCGGGTCGCTCAAGGAAATCCCATGCAATACATTTACACCATGATCGGCGTGTCCAAGATCGTGCCGCCGAAGCGGCAGATCATCAAGGACATCTCGCTGAGCTTCTATCCGGGCGCAAAGATCGGCCTGCTGGGCCTGAACGGCGCCGGTAAGTCGACCGTACTGCGAATCATGGCCGGCGTGGATACGGACTTCCAAGGCGAAGCTCGCCCGCAGCCGGGCATCAAGATCGGCTACCTCGAGCAGGAACCGCGCTTGAATCCCGAGCACACCGTGCGCGAGGCCGTGGAAGAAGGCGTGGGCGACCTGCTGCACGCCCAAGCGCTGCTGGACGCCGTATATGCCGGCTACGCCGAAGAAGGCGCGGATTTCGACAAACTTGCCGCCGACCAACAGCGTCTTGAAGCCATTCTCGCTACCGGCGACGCCGACACGCTGGGACTGCAGTTGGAAATTGCCGCCGACGCGCTGCGCATCCCGCCGTGGGACGCAAAGATCGGCCCGCTGTCGGGCGGTGAGAAACGCCGCGTCGCGCTGTGCCGCCTGCTGCTATCGAAACCCGACATGCTGCTGCTCGACGAACCGACCAACCATCTCGACGCCGAATCGGTGGAGTGGCTGGAGCAGTTCTTGATGCGCTTCCCAGGCACCGTGGTCGCGGTCACCCATGACCGCTACTTCCTTGACAACGCCGCGGAGTGGATCCTTGAGCTAGATCGGGGCAAGGGCATTCCGTGGAAGGGCAACTATTCGGACTGGCTGCAACAGAAGAGCGAGCGCCTGAAGCTGGAAGAGTCGCAGGAAAAATCGCGACAGAAGGCCCTGCAAAAAGAGCTGGAATGGGTTCGCCAGAACGCCAAGGGTGGCCGCTCCAAAGGCAAGGCGCGCTTGGCGCGTTTCGAAGAGCTCAACTCGACCGATTACCAAAAGCGCAACGAAACCAACGAAATCTTCATCCCGCCGGGCGAGCGCTTGGGCGATAAAGTGATTGAATTCAAGAACGTCACCAAGAGCTTCGGTGATCGC